>JBEKTS010000004.1:0-92065 GCA_049515775.1 Nitrososphaerales archaeon
CATCGCTCATATTTGCGATTACTTGATACGTTGGTATCGAGCTGCTAACGATGGGATTGTTCAGTTCGATGTTGGTCCCTACCCATAATCGCAAGCGAATGCTGTCATGGGGAAAATTAGGAGTGATGCCTTGCAGGTCGACCTGTTGAGACTGATCGGACTGGAAGACTCCCCCTTCTTCTTGCCATGAATCGAAATACATCGGTTGTGCAACACCGATGCTCAAACAAGCGTCTTGTCCGCAGTTATCTTGGTTGACTGTATTGATGATGGTCATGTTTGCTGGCTTCAAACCACCTAGAAGAAACACTCCGAAGTTGGCCGTGAGGGTGTACCTGTCAAGCTGAATGACATCAAATGTGAAGGTAGCCGTCTCAGGTTGCGTCGTGCCAGTCACACCACTAACTGGAGCTAATACTGGTAGTTCGGCAACGAGCAAGACCACGAGGCAACCAGAGATAACCAAAGAGATCCAGGAAACTGGCATCCCCTCGTTGCATTTGCGCAATTTTGCTAAACCAGGGATAAACTAAGCAATCCTTGACTATTTATCTCTCAGGAGACGTTCCTGCGAGTAGCTGATTCTTCAATTGAACCGACGGGTGTCAGACGCAACATTGGGATCGATTGACATGACAACGAAGTTTGATTCTACGACCTATTGCGCAATCCTCTCCGACGATGCGCTTCCTGGGCACGACGCGCGACACTCTGTAGCCCCACATGGAGAAATGCCCTGGCCAGGGGAGGCGCGATAAACACTGCAGGGCACGGCAGACCTCACCCTTGTTCGGAATGGCAGGCGATTACGGTGTAGGCCCATGCGTGATAGCGGACAATCTCTTCAGAATCCAGGGGAGTGAACGAATATCGTCCTCATTATATTCCAATAACTTTCTCATTAGTTCCTTATCCTGGTTCTTCAGATAGTTGATTTGATACTCTAATGCCACAGCGAAACCGTCAAGATCCGGATGCCTATACTCAAACCCAAAGTAGCTGGCGATGGATTTCAGCCCGTACGACTTCATAGGAAATGCGACGGCTTCTGCAATCTGATGATACACATCATTGAACTGAGGAAGTGCTGAGGTCTCCAAGTCGCATGCAACCAACCTGCTTCTCAGCACTCTCTCGTCGAACTTGGTCCCGGAAAAGGTGTAAAACATGCCTTCGAGCCCGCTCATCCGCTCTACGAACTGTTTCAACATCAGCGACTCCTTCTTCGGGTCTTCTGCGACCAGTTGAACCAGCTCTCCCGTCTTCTCAAACAACACGCCAACGAGCCAGACATAGCTTTGGGCGAGATCTGTTTCAATATCGAGATAGATGGCGCTGTCTGATGGCGGCTCGACTCTTCCAAGCACGATAACCTTGTTCTGATGAGAAGCCTGCGCCCGAGTGTAGTAGTTCTGGGCCGATTGAGGCTTGCAACCCAGGGTCAACATGAAGCATTCGGGCCCGGCTCGGATGACATCATCTAAGGTAGAGATTCCAGCATCCTTTAGTTTCTGGTACCTGGCGGGGCCGATGCCATAGATTCCTGTTAGTTCTGTAAGCTGATGCCAAACTACATCGGTGACCTGGTCGTCACCCAACTCCATGATTGAGATTCTCCCGGGCGCATTGTTAGTGTCGTGAGACGCCGCGTTTACGACGAGAGTCTTCCCCAACATGTGCTGCTTGCCTCCCTGGAGGTGGACATGACCACATACAACCAACGGAATGCGATCGCTGTTTGACTCGATGAACTCGCGCAGTACCTTCGAGCCGATGTTTCTTACGCCAAACCTGACGGCGAGATCAAGCACCGAGTTCGGTGGGCAGTGCGACAGGACTATCAGTTTCTTGTCCGGATACCTCTCGACCATTCTCGATAGATATTCCCTGAGTTCTCCTTCGGTGTAAAGCGTGAGCCCGATTCCAAGGGTGGGATCGCCTGGGTCTGTTATTGCGCCTTCGATTCCCAGGACGACATAATCACCTATCTCGTGGGGCTCTTTCTGCACGTCGAAGACATTCTTGCCGGTGATGCGCTCTCGAGTGAACCCGCAGTCGTCGTTTCCTATCACCGCGCACAGCCCATAGGTTGAATGCTCCGCCAGAAGAGCGAACAGGTTTCTCTTCTCGCTTGGAAAGTGGATCGCGCCCACGACATACTTGCCAGTTTCGACCTTCTCGCACAGGTAATCTTCGGCTTCTGGGATCGTCCCAAAGTTAAGCTCCTGATACCGCTCGATTTCCTTTCTCACCTTATCAGATAGGTCCCGACATGATTTCCTTGCGCAGAATAGCCACAACTCGTTCTCAAACTTGGCCAACTCAACCTCCCTTCCGTTTCTTCTGAACCGTTCTATCATCCGATTTCGATCACGATTCACCAAACCTCTGATGGACTGGTTGGGGAGAGGACCAAACCTGTCAATGTCATCTCCCCCATATAGTATCAGATCAGGTTTCTTGTCCATCCTCTGGACGAAATCAAGGAGTACGTCAACGTCTTGAATCCTGTAGTCAGAGAACGCTAGAACCCTCAAAAGTTCTTGCTCCCTCGCAGAATTCAGAATTGCGGCGTACTAATGGTTTGATTCAACAAGATACTTGATTGGCGGAGGCGCAATGAACCCCAGTATGGCTCAAGGCTTCAGACTTGCAAAGCCCGGAACAGCCCGCTGCAAGACTAAATCGAGCCTCTATTCACTCTTGCCGCTGAATAGTTCCCATGGCCTACGACTACATCACCATACCTGCTCTCATCGTTATCATCGCCATAATGTTGGTCTCGCTCTCAAGGTTGCGGCAAATGAAGACTGAAATGGTTACCCAGGCTGAACTTCAAAGACAGATAGCGCCCCTTCAGTCAATGAACATGATAGCTCAAAACCTTGGTAGCCAAGTGTCATCACTGCAGAGTAGTGTTGCTGAATTTCAATCGAATGTCGGTGATCTTCAATCGAAGATCGGTGACGTCAAGACTCAGGCTGAGCGGATCAGCGCAATTGCTCAGAAATACGATGAAGCAGAGAGGCTTACACGGGATATTCACTCGGTCCTCGTCGGGTCCTATTCAAAGGGATCAGGAGGGGAGGAAATTCTGGGACGCATGATGACTGAGCTCATGAAAAGAGGCATAGTCGAGTCCCAAGTCACATTCGGAACCAAGGTAGTAGAATATGCCGTCCGGTTTCCCGATGGCCGATTAATGGCAATCGATTCAAAAGTCGTGGATTCCGAGAAGCTCGCACGGATGAACGCCGATGGCACCAGCGACGAAGAGCGAGAGAATCTTGCCAGGGACGTCGTCAACGGCATGCGCAAGCAGATCGAGAAGGTTGCTGCCTACAAGGACCCGAATCGGACACTTCCTTATGCAATCATGGCGATTCCCGATTCGTTGCTGGAGCACTCCCCTGAGCTGGTCGGCGAGGCATCGAGGCAAAACGTGATAATCGCAAGCTACTCATCATTGCCACCATTGATCGAATATTTTGTCAAGGTGCAGACGTACTACTCTGTCCAACAAGATGTCACTGCACTTGGCAAAAACTTAGATGGTGCGGCCAAGGAACTGGCCAGATTCGACGACAATTACTTTGCCAACAAGTTCGACAGGCCCCTAGGTACCATTACGAGAGCTACAAGCGAAGTGAGTAAAGGGGTTCGAGAGGCCAGATTATACTTGGAATACAAGGCCACGCAAAGTGAAATCCCTCTTCCTGATACGGAACCGGAGTAGATTCTGGAAACCAAAACTGCTACTCGCGCAATTAACTTGACCACGATACTGCGATCTGGTATCCATAGCCCGACGTGTGGATGAAATGCCCCGGCGGAGGCGCAATGAACCCTTTATGGGTGGTTGAAACTCCCTTCTGCCAGAGTCCGAACTGCGCTGTCCACAATCTCCAGGTCGAAAGTGATGGTTTCCTGAATCCATCGCAAGATTGATTTTCCGCCTTCACAATGTCCTTTGGTTTTCGTCAGCTCGTCTGGTCAAGGCGTATAAAGTCGAGCGAACACATACCCACATGGCGGGATTCTCGGTCTACGTCGTAAGCTGCAGGACGCCCGACCATTTCTACATAGGTTATTCGACCGACCTAAGTAATACGATAAAGTACTATGCGAACGGGGACGGGCCCGTTTTTCTGAGACAACATGGCTACAAGGAGCTAATACGCTTTGAAGGAGTTGAGAACGAACAACAAGCGAATGAACGCGTCAAAGACCTCACCACCGAATACATGAAGAAGTACGGGATGGATAACGCGGCAGGTGGGCCTTGGTCGCAAGTTCACAAACCAGTCGTGCCGACAGCTCTGAGGAGAGAGGGGGAACCCATCCACCGAATTCATGAAGCGTCGGAGAACGTAGCTCTGCCCGCCGAGGAGCCACATACGATCAAGACAAGTCAGGTTGTGCCGGTTACCGCCGAAAACACCGATTCCGATTCAATCATCGATTCATTGCGTTCATTCTGTTCTCACATTGACACCGAGAGGGAAGGTCTGCACCCCTTTGTCCTTCAGGAACTTGATGACTATTTCTCTTCCCAAGGCTTCACTACTTATCGCGAATACCCAACAACCTTCTCCAGCATTCGACGACGAGATAGAATTCTCTCTCGAAGACAAGGATTCATCGATCTTCTGGTTGAGAAGAATAACTTGCGTGTCGGAATCGAATTTGACAACGGAGATTGTTTGCGCTATCGTAACATCGAAAAGCTCCTGCAATCGAATCTCGGCATTGCCATTGGCATAGTGCGTACGTCGATTTCTATTCCCGAGAACATATCCCGCATCAAACTTACCATGAAGGAACGAAACACTTCAAATGAAATCTGGTTACTATCACTTCAAAATGGATTCTGCGATAAAGTCACGGAACGGGACTTGCCAGGCCCAAGCCCAGGGAAGACCTGGCGCAATTCACCCTCACCTTTCAATAGAGTGGAGGAAAGAGTCATCTCAGATTACCTGATTAGCAAGAAGATTGCATTCCAATACGGCTTGTTCACAGGTGAGAATACGGTCTTCGCCATACCGGACTTCTACTTGCCGGCCTACAATGTCTACATCGAATACTGGGCGTGGATTGACCATCCGGATCCCGCAAAACGCTCGGAGTATGTCGGCAGGATGCACAGGAAGATGGACGCATACCACCGGCTGAACATGCGATTCGTTTCGCTCATTCCCTCCGACATCGACAACCTGAACATCATCCTGCCTGAGAAGTTCAAGGTCATAACAGGAAAGGCACTACTCTAGAATCACTTTCGTGGTCCACGGAGTCACATCACATGGACTGTTTTGCACGGACCGCGTCGGACGAATGAATTGCTCCGGGGAAGCTGTATGAGTCCTAGTGGCAAGAACCCTTCTAAACGAATCCTGCTCGTCTTACGATGACCGAAAGAAAGTTTCGTCGACGCCAATATCTTTATTACCAGCCAAATCCTTACTTCAAGACGAGAAGATGACGATCGACAGAGGCGTAGCTGATATGATTCTCCAGCCTATTCGTTTCAATATCGTGACACTGCTGAAGGGAAGCACCGAGCCACTCTACATCGAACAGATTGCCAGGGCGATCGGCGGGAGTTCCCGGCTGATAGCTCACCACCTTGAGATACTCGAAGATATGGGACTAGTCAAGAGCCAATTCGGCATAGTCAAGGATGCTTCTAGACCTGTTGCAGGTCGTTTCTTCGTCACCACATCTAAAGCCGACGACGCTCTCGAACAGATTCGCATGAGTCTGCCGAAGGCGAGGCAAAATGAATAGTCTGAGCGACCTGAAAGCAAAAGCAGGCCTCTTCGTCTTCAGGTACAAGTTCCGGCTGGCCTTCGTCGTTGGCACTCTTGCGTGGACGACCCTCCTGAGAATCTTCGTTCTCTTCATGAGCCCTTTGGTGCAAGCGCTCCTGATTGGTTCATTTGGCGTCCTGTTCTTTGGTTTCTCGATTGCCTTCTCGCAACTCATCACAGCCCCAATCACATTCTCAATCAACACCTATCTCTACGATCGCAAGCACGCAGTGGAAGAGACTGAAATGCCCGAGCTCTTGGAGATATCCACGGCGATCGGCTCTCCTTACCAGAAGAAGATCCGGCTCACTGACAATCCGAAAGTCGAATCGGCTTACACGAATATGCTAACGCGCCAAATCACCATTCCAAGAAGCTGGAAGGACAAGTACACCTTCGAGCAGCTCTTGAGCATCATAGGTCACGAGGTGGCGCACCTGAAGACAACTAAGCAATCCTACCTTGATATGGCCGGAGTGATGCTAGGTGTATCGATCGTAACCCTGGCATTTGGAACAGTCCTACCGACAATCTTTGCCGAAGTAGGGGGCCTCGCGACCTTCTATCTGCTCTTGATTCCCGCGCTTCAAAGAAACGAGTACCGAGCCGACGAGGAGTCTGCCAAGATTCTAGGCTCCGAGCACCTCATCGAGGTATTGAAGGACTTTGATTCCGACCCTAGTTTCTCGAGTGGTTCCGAGACTCACCCCTCCCCCAAGAAGAGGATCAAGAGACTGAGGAAGTTGTCCCGACCTGACGCCGAGAATGATGAGAACTGATGAGGAAATCGCTGGCCTTGAAGAAGGGAAGGCTATTCGCTGCCGCTGGGTGGGGAAGGTACGGACCATACGCAGTTGGCACATACCGCTACAAGAGAGCAGTCGCCAAGCTCACGGCCGGAACAAAGGGAAGCACCGTGGGTGGTCGCGTGAGGGTCTACAAACACATTCGAGTATGCGGCGAGTATAACCTTAGTCACAAAAGTCGCGCTCTCGAAGTGAGAATCAGACGCAAGAAGTTTAGGCTCGAAGCCTAGTCACCTGAATCGAGCGAGTTGATATTCATTGATCTTCTCGATGCCTTGTAAATGAATGTCTGATGCGAAATGCCCGAATGGGGGCGTAATGAACCTTGTACATGTCTAAGATTCCTTCTCGTTCTTGAGAGCTAACTATGGGTTGGACTTCGGCACTTGCCATCTCTCTTTAATAGAATGAAACTCAATTATTACACGAATTGACGGTAGTCAAGGCGACTAAGAAGAAGGTCGAGAAACTGAAGGACGAAATACCTGCAATGACCTGGGGCCGGCCTCGTTGGCAACTCACGTTCTCGTCGGGAGATTCAGATGTCCTGAAGACGTCTCAAAAGGTAAGTGAACGAGTCAAGAAGGGCGGTGTCTTGAAGATACGCAAGGGCTATGCACTATCTGTCCTTGATGAAGTGAGCGGGACCTTCAAAGAACTTCAACCCCGAGCATGGAGAGACGTGACTTCAGAATATGTGTGACTGCTAACGCGGCGGAAACCAGTCTACAGGTTCATGAGCTCTCGAATAGCCACTGCATCACAATACGTTCATTTGTATGTCGTCATCTTTAGCGTTCATGGCGTGTAATTGTCCGATTTGCCAGGGCAAGTCATTTGCCCACGCACTAAATGGGCAATTGTCCGAAGGATGTGGAAGGCGGATCAGCATGGGCGTCGTGTACGCCATTGTTGAGTCACCGGCTGGATACCCTGTTCCCTATGAAGGCATGTGTCTTGTCAGTCTCACAAGAAGAAAACAGACTGTCGGATATCTTCTCTTTGAGAACCGAGATGAACTCGCAAGATTTCCAGCGATAACACTAAGCGCCGAGACAAGAGTCAGTATTAGTGTGGAAGGGTGCCACCACGAATTAAGTAAGAAAGGACAAAGAAAAGCGATAATCAAAGGTCCATTGTCATATAACATCCCGGGAAGAGAATATACTAACTCATTGATATTCGACATATCAAGAGCAACTGTAGTGGATGCTAATCTGAAATAACACTTCAATCGAGGTCAACGGCGCAATAATTCCTAGCAGCTACAATCGGGCCCACCACTAATTCCACCATTTGATTGGGTGTCTCTCTCTGTCCTCTTTGTCCCTGTGGAGCTCCAGCTCGGCGATGGCCTTTCTGCCTATGACCTCGCAGCCGAACGGCTCGAAGATGTAGTGGTACTTGTTGGAGCCTTCTTCCCCTATCTCATCGAGCACATGGTCCGGGACTATCACCGCTCTCGACCTTGACGCGAGGTCCCCTCCATGCCTGCTTCCCTCCCAGTTGGAGGCGATGATTGCGAACGCATCCCTCATCCTCGAGTCGAGGTTCTCCGCTGTGGTGTCTTCCCCCAGAAGCTTGATCACCATGAAGGCCTTGCGGTCCTTCGAAACGAAAAAGTCGGGGTCCCATCCGAAGCCGTCTCTGCGCTGGCCGACCTTGACCTTGTACACCGCGTATGGCCTGTCGAAGATGACCCTCAATTCATTCAGCGTCTCCCGCTCGTAGTCGGTCATCGGGGAGTCGATCGAGTTGCCGTCCCTGTCTAGGTATCTTGGATCGACGCTCAATTTTGGTCAGCTCTGACCTCTGCGGGACTGCTCGTCGCTCCTGTCGCTTCAGTATAGACCCTGTACCAGGGGAAGTCGACTTCTTCCCACTGCCTCTTCACCTGGCTCAGCCCTCTGACTGGGAAGAGCAAGGCGGTAATGTGACCGTCTTCCAGGTTGTGGTATTCGTCCAATTGGAGATAGTTGGAGATGTGGACGCATTCCTCGACCATTTCGTTCTGATGCGGTGGAGGGTACTTGTGCAGTTTCATATGCGGTGGAGAATCATAGTGCTGAGCAAGTATTCCCTCGAGGTCGGTCAGCGCGGACGCGGGCGTTATCTTCTCTGTCCATGAGAGCAGTTCTCTTGCGGCCTTCTGGTGTTCCTCTTCCGCCTTTGCCGGTTCTTTGAGCCTTAATCCGCGATCTATCTCGTTAGACGTAAGATAACTGAGGATCTTCCTCTCATTCGCCTGTTGCTCAAGATCATTCTTAAGCGGGTCCCGGATATACTTCCTGTAGAAGCCCGAGACTTCCTCAGCGATTTCTTCCGGCGAGAAGAGCAACTTGCCCTGACCGGGTGGCAGTTGAGGCTCGATCTCCTTGAGTTTCCGAATGCTGGGTTCCCCTCCGAAGATGTGCCAGAATACGTTGTAGAGCGCCGGTCTCAGTGGATGAAGAGAGGTCCATGCCCGCGCATAGGCGGAGAAGACGCTGTTGTAGTTCGTCAGGTTCTCCTCCTTCCTTTCGGCGAGCAAGGAGTACTTGTAACGCGCCCTCTGCCAGGTGAGGCCTTCGACGTCGAACCCGCCCTCTTTCAGGTAGTTGGCCTCGAAATAATGATACGCCGGATTGTACCGCTTCACGATGTAGTACTCCCTCACGACGGCGGTGGCACCTCCAGAATCACGGTGTGTATGACATTCTGACTATCGATATATGAGATGATTGCATATCCCATATCAACAGTGTTGCCTTTGGCTTTGTTAACTGAGAAATCCTGCTTCAGTTGACCCACCATGTCCAGGAGTTGCGCCTGTATGTCAGACTGGATATCCACAGTCGTTGTCTCGCCCCTGAGGTCGATCAACCGCGCTTGGATTACCACCGCATGGCCCGGGGTATACAAGTCTGCTCCGCCTTCTGCCTGCTCCGGCAGGATCAGGCCCTGAAGCCCCAGATCATTCGTCCCGACCACGTACGCTATCTCCGCCCCGACCACCCCCTTGTCGTAGGTGCCGCCCTGGGTCACCATCGTGTACTCCTGTGCCCGCGTCGGCGTCACCTGGTCGATCTGGTAGACGGCCGACCCGCCCGCCGTGAGATAGCTCGAGTCTCCCGGGTCCATCTGGCTCAGCGTGTAGAGCGACGTCGGCGCCTGCACGTAGATGGTCTGCTCGGACGTCTCCCCTCCGCCCGTCCCTTCGAGGAACTTGAGCTTGACCCCGTCGAACGACACCAGGGACACCGGGGAGAACTCGTCGTTCGTCCCACCACTGCTGATGCGCAGCTGGGGGTCGCTGTAGCCGTTGTAGACCAACCTCAGCTCCGTCGACTCGCCGAACGCGTCCACGACCTTAAAGTCGAGCGAGGTCACCTTGCCGTCCCAGTTCAGCTGCGTCTGCTCCCCGTCGATCTGGAAGCTCGTGATGCTCAGCCCGTCGAAGGGGTCCTGGGTCACGGAGATCGTCAGGTCCGTCCCCGAGACCGAGTACCCCGTCAGCTCCGACCCGAACGTCATCCACGGCGCGTCCTGCATGAACGAGCTGTATTCGAGGGGCGGCATCGTGCTCGCGAACGACTCCGGGGTCACCAGGCTGAACTGGACGTTCACTATCGTCCCGGGCTGCGCTATGCTCGCCGGCGCTTTGGGCGTCCAGGTCGTCCCCGATGCGTCGACCCCGTCGGCAGTGTCTCCGGGTCCGCCGTAGTAGTTGTAGACCGAGGGGCCGCCCTGGTACGTAATCTGGACGAAGTCGGGTTTGGTCGGGTCGAAGCCCGGGACGTTCGCCTGCAGGAAGCTCGCCTGGATGGACTCGGTCCTACCGGTGCCGTCGACGTAAAGGGAAATCCGCCCCTGGCTCCTGACGCTCACCTGAATCCAGTCCCCGTCGACGTAGCTCCTGTCGTCGGCGACCTCCGCGGCTCCGTCCTCGTTCGGCGAGGTGGACGCCGCCTGGGCGACCTTCTGGATGTCGCTCTCGACGACGTCGTCGGGGAGGCCCTTGTCTCCGAGGACCTGGACCATAGCGTCTACCCTGGCGGCGGTGAGGCCGTCGACCCAGCCCGAGTCCTGCGGGAACCTGCCCGCCAGCGTCTGCAGGATAGCCAGGGTCGCGCTCGACGCAGCCCCGGATGCCTCGTCTGTGATTTCGGCAAGGTAGGGCTTGACCGTGGGCCACGAGTCTCCCAGCCCCTCGTCGTCGATGGCGCCCTGGAACTTGGAGAAGAAGCCGCTGTCCTTCGCTCCCCCGAGCGCCAGCATCAGGGTGGTGATGGCGAGCGCCTGACCGAGATACTGGGCCCTCGTGTCGCTGGGGACCGACTGGTCGAAGGCCTCGGAGTACAGCGCCGCGAGCTCCGCCGGGAAGGTCTGGCAGATGGCCGCGGAGGCGCTCCCCGTCTCGAAGTAGGTCCTGAGGGCGGTGAGACCGTTGAACGTGACAAAGTCGAGCGCCGCGAGGCTGTAGCCGGCGGCCGAGGCGGCGTACTGCCTGATGTTGGCCAGGGCGGCCTGCCCCGTCTCCGTCCCGCCCGCCCGGTCGAGGTCGAAGACCGACCCGTAGTAGTACGGAATGAACCCGACCGAGAACCAGGCCGGTGGTTCGGGCATGTACTGGAGCGCCCAGGAGCGCCACCCGCCCGAGTCGTTCATGTATCCGACGACGGTCTGCGGGAGGATCTCGGCGAGGTCGGCGCCCCAATCGTTCACTACCTCCTTCCAGTAGGTGACGTTGGCCAGGTCGGAGACCGTGGGAGAGTTGTTGGAGATCGGCAGTGTCGCGAGGGCGGTCAGGTCGAGATCCGTCGCGGGGAGCTCGACGACGGCGTCGCTGAGCTCGACGGGACCAGCCTGGGCGGTGGAGTTCGAACCGGCGGACGAGTTGGATTGGCTCTCCTCATCGTTGCTGCTGCTGTTCGTCCCTACCGGGAACGAGGCCGGTATGCCGGACTGAGGACCTGCGCAGGGCTGGCCTGTGCTCCCTCTCTGGTCGACCTTCGCCACCTGCACGAGGAACGACCCCAGCAGGAGGATTCCGATTACCCCTGCGGCGGTCTTGGACGCCCAGGTCGCCGCTCCATCCTTCATGGCCTAACAGGTCAAAGGATGATATAACCCCCAACCCGCCGAAACCTGCAGGCGCGGCTGAGTTCGTTGGGCGCCGACGGTTCATCCACTTGCGATCGCTGATTCCGCCGAGGACGACGCGTTCAGCCGGTCAACTCGGTCAACATGTGGATGAAATATCCCATCGGAGGCACAATGAACCATATACAAGGCGAAAGCCTTCTCCGGAATCTCAAAGGAATACGAGCTAAAAGAGAAGCAGGGTCAGACAAACTGGTCACCACCAATATGAAGGATCCCATCGTCGCGCGCTAGCGTGCCAGCAGGGGACAACATTCAAATCACAACGTTGGTTAAGATATGAATTAGGAAACCGAAATATTTTGGGGAAAATCGCTGAAGTGTTCGGAAAGGAAGTAGACATTCGACCCAATGACATTCAGAAGATTGTCGACGAAAGTGTAGAAGAGTCTCCAACTCTCGAATACAAGACATTTGACCGAATCGACAAACTCGATGATGAATCTAAGGAGAAGTTAATCATTAGACCCCTCGTGGCCTTCCTAAACGCACAGCAGAATCTCAGTTCTCTGCTAATATTCGGTATCAAGACCGACCAAACCACTGGACACAGACCCGAACGTGTAATGCCAATCAACTCAGAACTGTTGGATGAACAAAGAATTCGACACATTATCACGAATTCGATAGGTGCAATTCCCAAACTGGTTAACTTCCCCTCACTCAGAATCGTGTCCGTACCTCACCCTGACAATAAGTTTGTTCATCTCGTAGAAATCACTCGTGGCGAGAGGGCATTCTTCTATTCTTCCATTTCTAATAGTTCGTATGTGAGAAGGGCTAACGACAGTCAACAGCTAACAATAGAAGAGATGAATGCATTGGCCCAGTCGTGGAAAGTCGCTCGACTACGCCTCTTGCCACAGGAGGTCTCATTGAATAGGCTGGTCGAGAAGGCCGTGTTGGTTTTCAAAGTCGTAGTGGTAAATGAAGGTAGGGCACCAGCATCTGATGTACAATTCTTTCTGCGTGTGATTGTACACGACGATAGAGCTCGAGAGTTCACTTTCAATGTTCGTGGAACCAATTCCAAGAAGAAGAAGTTCAAAGACTTAACCTCACTTAATCCAAAGCACTTTAAGACGTTTAGCTGTAGAATAAGAACAAATCCGATCTATCCGGATTTCAAACTACATGTCGGACGGGCAAGGGTTGTTTTCCCCACAGGGTCTCATCTCATTCTCATTGCCCGTTTCTACGACAGAGATGGTACATCAACCCAACACTTCATGCTTGATGAGAAAGAGAAAATCAAACCACTTCACTCTCCCAAGTTCAAACTGTACTGGACAGAGGAATAACTATCCAAATGATTATTCCAGACAGACCTCGCGTTCAGCGCTTTGGTCCCCCGAAAACCCTCCGTTCTTCTCTGAATTCATGTGCCTAGAAAACCTCCGGACTGCCTTCGAATCTCAATTCCTTATCTGAATACATCAATGGTTGTAGGATGTTTGATTTCTGCCTCTCATGAGTGAACCCATCGATAAAATGCTCCAGCGGAGGCTCAATGAATCCCACGTATGGTACAAAATTAGATTAACTGTGTATTCTGCAAAGTACTATAGAACTTAGTAGGGAGGACTTTGTTCTATTGTTGCCCCTTCTGGAAGAGAAGGAAGAGTGCATTGGGGGCCGCAACGAAACACCTACTGTTATCCTTATCGGGTCAGTGCAGACTTCCAGTCCGTCAAGAGAATTCGAGACTGAACTTCAGAGGAAACCTGAGCCATAATCAAGTTAAAAACCGCTCGCCCTCCATAAAGAGTCAGCATAGTGAACACTCTTCTTTAGATTAACGTTCAACGAAACCAAGGATAAATTTCCTGAATTGATTAATTAACTTAAAGTTGAACTTGATGCTTTCACTCTGTGGCCCTGTCTTGCGCTCATATTCCCAAAACAGCGCTTTGACTTGACTTACTCGCTCGCTCCCTCTTGCCGTCTCCCTGTTGAATGCATATGGTACGAAACCAAGAATCACAAGCTCTAGCAAATGAAATGGATCTTCAACAAGTCCTTCCGATGATAGGTGGTTCAGGGTCTTATTATACTCGGATTCTACATGCTCAACAAACTCGTTTACCGAGAAATCATCGTCGAATATCAGCTCCCTTAAGAAAGTCCTCACTGCGCCGTCTTCAACTTCGCGGGTTCCAGCCCTATGTGACAACCGGTCGGGCGATTCAAGATAGTAGTGCGCCGCCTTTCTGGCAGCTCGCTCGATTTCCTCGTCACTCAACTCGTATCTCAGCGAAAGATCGGCCAGAAGTACTGGCCAGAAACCTCCTGTTTTGGTTAGTGCAATTTCACGGTCCCCAACTTTCTTCTCAACAATAGAGAATAGAGTGATAATTTCGTAGGGATTCAGGTTTTGGATTCGCAGGCCTTCTGGATTCAAAGACTCTCTTCTTTGCCCGATAAGAATCTGTCTAGTAGGCCTGAAACCGAAAATATCTTGAACTTGGCTTGACCCAAGTCCAATCGCCTCTGCGATAAGTTGAAGGTCATGATTATCAATCTCTCGAATATAGTTTCGACGTCCAATCGACATAGGCCATTGGCTGCGGACATTCTCAAGATGTTGGAACATGTGGAGACGCGGTCGTCTACGATATACAAGGTCGCGGAAGTCTACGTCTCTGTTGGGTTTCGCAATTGGTTCTATTAGGAATTGAACTACATCGCCCCAATCGTCTGCTCGTCTACTGTCTAATTCGGACAGTCGTTCCTTTACTCGATAGATTCCCCTGATAAGATAATCTCCACGCGTGTAGTATACAATGATATCTCCTGGATTGATTTCTCTAACGTGGAAGTTCGCTGGCACGATCTCTCCGTTCGAGTGTCTCGCTGGGGTTCCGTCCTGGAGACGCTTCGGGGCAAAACCAAGAAGGTCCGGGTGGGCAGTGAAAGATCCCGCGTCATGAACTATGAAGAATACTTTCGGACGATCATTACTCTGGTTCACTAGGTAGACTTCTAAGCTTTCGTATAAATACCTGACATTCGGGTTCGAGTAGCATCATTCTGAGCCGAAGGAGAAAACAAATGGATAACTCTAATACAGAATGCCGCTATTCCGCTCGAGACAAGAATGCTAACATGGACGGTCAGGTTTGAGACTCTTCTTGATTCGGATAGGAAGAGTTCTCAAAGAGATTCATGAACAATATCAAGAGGGTTAATCAGTTCCATGAACTGCACGTCCGTGTCTACGGCGATTTCACGCTCGACTCTGAAATCGAACTCTCGAGGGATTACCTTGAGCATCCTTATGAGTGCCGTCCTATGTATGGGCCGGTCCTCGATATTCTTAGAAAGCGTTCAATAGGCCATTACCTGAATACGCCAATCCCTCCAGACCCCATAAGCGTCGGAACACCAAAGAGGCTCACTGCCTGGAAGCCGATTGCGCTCGTGGCCGGAATGGTCTTTGGAATTGGTCTGCTAGCCTACGCCGCTAAGTCGAATGATGAGGACTAATCCCCGTATGTCGAGGATTCATCTCCTCATTATGATTCTTTCAGATCCATCTAGGTAGTAGTTCCGTTCTCTCCTAACGACCTTGAATCCATGCCTCTGATACATCTCAATCAGGTATCTCTTCCCCGACTTCACATCCAAGATGAATCCTGGTGCCGAGATCCCGAGTACCTTCTCAAGGAGCCTCGACCCTATTCCGAGTCCTCGCACACGCGGATCGACGAAGAGAGAGTTGATGTACACCAGTCCTTGCCGAGTGGGCATCGCAATCACTCCACCAACAATCGTTTCCTCCTGAACCGCCTTGTAGGCCCAGCAGTAATCGAGTATCGGCCGCCAGTAGTACAGGGAGTTGCGATTGTATCGCATTCCAAAGCACCTTGCCTCCAGTCGCAGGAACGAGACCGAGTCGGCGAGCTTCACCGGTCGAATCAACCCCAGAAGATTTAGTCCCACCTTTCGATGAACCTGACGGTCCAGGCAGCCCGAGCAACCCTGAGAAACCACATATAACCTCGAACCAGCATTTCGGTGGCGGTTGTCCCGAGCACGGACAGAGACCCGAGAAGTCTTCGTCGACAGGGAAGAGCAACTCGCCACTCTGGACGGTGTGTTCGGGGAGGTGCTCAGGACTGGATTGGGACGGGTGGTGTTCATCGACGGAGAGCCTGGCATTGGGAAGACGGCGCTCATGAACCGGTTCCTCGAAACCATCGACCGGGACTCCGCGAATGTCCTGAGCGCCTCTGGGAAGGAGTTTGGGGTGGGACCATACTTCGCGTTGGGAGAGATTCTTGAACCGCTGCTCAGGACCACCAAGAGTCGCGAGATCGGGAGACAGACCATCTCCACCCTCGCAAACCTGGGCAAACTGATTCCCCAATTCGGGGTTTATATCGACGCCATCGTGAAAGCGGCAAAGGAATCTGCCGGTCTATCGTCCGCCGACATCAGGCAAATCTCAGATTCACTGTACGTCAATCACGTCTTCCTCTCTCTGCTCGAGAAGCTCTCGAAGAAGAAACCAATCGTCATGATCTTCGATGACGTCCAGAGATTCGACGCTTCCTCTCTGGAGGCTCTGGGCTATCTGATGGATAACATCCCAAAGCTTCCGGCGCTTGCTGTCATCTGTTCTCGGAGCAAGTTCGCAGTCTTGGAACGGGAAAGGGAAAACACCGTCGTCATCGAGGAGATGAGAAGACGTACAGGCGCGCAGGTCCTCCACCTCGAGCGACTCCAGACGAGCGTCTCGGCTCAGCTCGTAAGGCAGATGGCGCGGGGGAAGATACAGGCGCACGACGTCGCCACCCTCGTCGATCAAACGGGCGGGATTCCGCTGTACATAGTGAAGACGATCAAGGAGATGGGTGATTCAGACGCCATCCCCCATGACATGCCGACCGACATGAGCGTGTTCGTAGTTGACCAACTGCTCCAGATTGCGGACGAAAGCGAAGACGCTCGGCTAATCCTAGACTACGCGGCAATCCTCGGGCGGCAGTTCTCCATCCCGGACCTCGCCTACCTCTCAGGCGTCCAGCCATTGAGGATCAAGCACACGCTCGAGAAGATTGCCTCTCGCTCGGAAATCGTCCGCGCAGCATCTCCAGAGGTCTTTGAGTTCGACCACGACACGACGCGCGAGATCATCCTCCACGAGCAGGGCTCATTGGCGCGGGACCTGCATCTCAAGGTCGCCGAGTATTACGACAGCACCGACAGGACGTCTGCGAACCCACAACTAACCGCATTTCACTATGAAATGGCGGGCGTCTTCCAGACCGCTTTCCAGCTCTATAGGTCATCTTCGCAGAAGTGCGTGAGGGAGCTATCCTTCGACAGCGCCGTACAGTACCTCCGACGGTGCTTCGATATGGTCGAAAGCGGGAAGGTTCCCATCAACCTTCACTCTGAAACATCGCTATTGATGGAGCTCTCGACCGCCGAATTCTCTGCAGGGCTGATAAAGGACGCATACGGCCATGTACAGGAAGCAATCCGAAGGTGCCCACCAGTAACGGAGATGTTGGCCGAGTCTCACCTTCTGGCAGGCAGGTGTTGCCGGTTCATTGGCACCGTCGAGGCCAGCGAGAGGGGAAGAGAGCATCTCGAGATTGCTTCACAACTATTCTCCGGAATGCAGAACTACCAAATGCTGGGCACGACGTACTCCGTCCTCTCGACTCTATGTGACCATTTCGGAGACCACGAACGAGCGGTCAAGTTCTACGGGAAGAGCCACAAAGCGTTGCACCTGGCCAATGACAGAACAGGAATAGCCGTGCTTCAGAGGAAGTCGGGCATGGTTTTCGACTCCAGACGGGCGATTCCCTTTATCACTAACGCGATAAACGTGTTCCGACAAACCAATTCAACGATTGAACTGGCCCGTTCACACAACAATCTCGGTGCCGAGCACTTCTATCTTGGCGATTTCGAATCGGCCGAGGCCAACCTCATACAGGCGCTCGATTTCTATCGGAAGATCGATTCATACGAGATTGACGCCCCGCTCAACAATCTGGGCCTTGTCTACACGCAGATGAATCGTCTCGACAAGGCTCTCCGAGTCTTAACCGAGGCCGAGGATAGAGCGACAGAGGACTTCGACAGGATTTGCGTGGCTACCAACATTGGAACGGTCCAGAAACTGAAGGGCGAACGCATCAACAGCCTAGAGACGCTTTCCAGAGTGATTCCAATCGTCGAAAGGTCCGGAGAACCATTGATTCAGGACTACTTCGCGTATAACTTGGCTTCGGTCTTCACCGCTCTGGGCAGGCACCAGGAGGCACTGGAATGGGTTGACAGGTATCCAATCAATGGTTGGAAAGGAGATGAGCGGTTGTCCCGAGGGAAGAGGCTGAGATTGAAGGGCGTCATCTTGTTGAACCTTGGTAAGGAAAGAGAGGGCCGATCTGACATCGAGGCCTCGAACCAGGTCTTTCTTACGAACCGTCCCCAGAAATGGTTCTATGAACTTGACTACTATCCTTGTGATATCCACTTCTTGGACTGACTAATGCGACTTTCTCAACATCTGTCTCAGGAGGGCGCTTTCCAGGATTGAGCCGATCATCTTGTCATATCCTATCGTCGACTTCGCAATCTCATTGAAGCTGCTGTGTTTACCGAGGAACGGATAGGGGTTGACCTCCAAGAGGTAAGGCAACCCTTCTTCGCTGATTCTCAGGTCCACCCTACCGAAATCCCGACACTCCAGCAGGTTGTAGATCTTGACGGCGCTCAATTCCGTCTCCTTCACGTAGCGTTCCTCCAGTGGGTACCTGAATCCATAGCCGTCCGCTCTGACGATGTCTGACGTGAGAAACCGTTCGCCTAGCTCTAGACTACCGTTTAGCGTGAGCCCCACGACCCCGAAGGCTCTCGAGGGTGAATTCCCGATGATTGGAACATCCACCTCCCTCCCCTCTATGAACTTCTCAACTATCACCGGCTGCTTGTAGTTCTTGAGAAGGTAATTCACGATACGCGCCATCTCCGGCTTGTCATTCGCGACCGAGTCGGTCCTGAGGCCCTTGCTGCTCCCTTCGTAACACAGTTTGCAGATAACTGGATAGTCCGGCGTCAAATCATCCAATTCATCCATGTTGTGGATGACATGAAAGGCAGGCGTCCGTATACCATAACTCGCCGCAAGCACCTTGGTGTGCCACTTGCTCGCTGCCAAAGCGAGCGCGTAGCTGTCGGATCCGACGTACGGCACGCCCGCAAGCTCGAGCATCGCCGGAATCTGCGCCTCGCGGGCCCTGCCGAAGTAACCCTCAGCGATGTTGAAGACTATGTCGACGGAGCGCTCGACGTCGCGGAAGTTATCGAGCAGTTTCCTGCCACTACCAACGAACACTGCTCTATGGCCCAAGTCCTCTATCGCGTGGGCGATGTCGTCGATGGCGGTCGAGACCTCGAATTCCGCGTCCCAATCCTCGGGCTCCTCGCTGACAAATCTGAAGTCGTCCCTAGTGTCGTACGTGAGGCCAACTTTCAAGGAAACCTCGAGCCCAGGCTTGCTAGTTTGAACCTGTCTGACAGCAGCGGGCATAGAGTTACTTCAACAAGCCAATTCTAAACGTTTCGTCGGAAGTCGTCTCGCAGAAATTCGGACCAGAGATCAGGCTCAGAAGTGGTGGCTCATTACTAGTGCCGGTCGAGCCCTCGACGGGGCAGATATCGTTCTTCAATCAGGACCAGTTCGTTGGTCTATGCGTGTACTATGCGATTAGAAGGAAGATCTCGCGGCTCCCCGGACTTCGATGATGCCGGCGGAGACGCAATGAACTCCATTCGCGACAGAAAACAAACACCTCGGAACTGATATATCTTCTCCAGCTCGAGTGAAAAGCGGCCTCCATGCCTAGGAACCCATTCACTCCGGGCTCAGGAACATACCCTCCATTCCTCGCAGGGAGAGGTTCTCAACTAATAGAATTCAACAAAATTCTTGAAAGCCTCAAGGCTGGCCACCTAGAGAACGTTCTGGTCTACGGCCTCAGGGGCGTTGGGAAGACGGTCTTGCTGGATGATTTCCAAAGGGCTTGTGTGGACCAAGGCTTCCTAACTATTCGTCGTTCGCATTTTAGTAGAAAGTACTCTGATTCTCTCGAATTCGATATGGCATTCAGATATGATATACGAACGGCTATCGAAACATTCTCACATTTTTCCAAGGTCAGGAACAAGGCAAAATCTGCAATTTCACTCATCAAACCCAAATCGGTCGGAGTAGGAGATCTCTTCTACTACGAACCCAGCTACGATAAGAAGAGAGATGCCCCATTCGAGGATCATCTGACGGATTTGTTGAAGAAGAACTGGTCAATCTTCGAGAAGGCCGGATATGCTGGGGTTATCTTCCTGTATGATGAGTTTCATACCGTGGTTGACAACCGATCGGAAGGCCAGTATGTCCTTTCTGATTTCATCGCCGCAATGAATGAATCACAGAAGGATGGAGCGCGATTCTTCCCTGTTCTATGTGGACTGCCGAATCTCAGACTCAACTTGAAGAAAGCGCGTTCTTACTCCGAGAGGATGTTCACCGACATCCTTCTGACACATCTTGACGCCACAGCCTCTCGCGAGGCAATCGAGAAGCCCTTGGACGGTAGCGGTTACGCTTTCTCTTCCGAGTTGATTAGTGCTCTCACTAAAGATACAGGAGGTTATCCGTTTTTTCTTCAGTTTTACGGTAAACAACTGATTTCCAACGCCGGAAAACAAAGAATCGAGATGTCCGACTACGAGAGGGTGAAATCGGTGATAACAAAAGAACTGGATGTTAGTTTCTTCGATCAGAGGTTCGACTCTGCAAGCACGGACGAACAAGAAGTGTTATGCGGGATGTCGAGATTTCTGAAGGAAGACATTCCATCGGACTTTATAGTTAAGACCACTGGCATGAGCAGGACGAACGTAAGCAGATCACTAAGCAGATTGGGAACAAAGGGTATAGTCTATAACTTCAAGCGCGGCTTCTACAGATTCTCATTGCCAATGTTCAGAGAGTATCTAGTTCGACGATGCAGATGATTTGCAAGTTGTTCTAGGGACATCGACTAGTGGGAAATTGGCTAGTTAAGGCTCTTTGATTGCTTTGGATACATTGGATACTTTGGCTAGTTAAGGCTCTTTGATTGCTTTGGATACATTGGATACTTTGGCTAGTTAAGGCTCTTTGATTGCTTTTGGATACATTGGATACTTTGGCTAGTTAAGGCTCTTTGATTGCTTTGGATACATTGGATACTTTGGCTAGTTAAGGCTCTTTGATTGCTTACCACCCACCTAGTCCTAAGGGTGTGGGTCGCCCTAGCGGAGGCTCAATGAACCCGCCCTGAAGTCGCTCCTACCTGACCTACGTTCCTCTGGCTTAAATACAAAAGCCGAAAAACCGCTCCGATGCCGTTCTGCACGAAGTGCGGCCACCAGCTCGGCGGGGCCGTTGCCTTCTGCGCCGCCTGCGGTTCTCGGGTCGTCGGGAATTCTCCGCCGGTTGGCTCCGCGCCGATGGCTGCTGAAGACGCCGGCTCGGTCTTCTTCGACGACAAGATACCGCCCCAGATACTGAAGGTCGTCAACAGCGCATCGGCCTCCGTGACCTTCGTCACTCCCTACCTCGGCCTCTGGGGCCACCTCAAGAACGACATGGAGGAGGCTCTCCTCAGGGGGGTCTCGATATCGTTCGCCGTGAGGGCGGGAGAGCAGCAGAAGCAGGCCCAGGACGTCAAGTGGCTCCGGGAGCACCGAGTTCGAGTGCACGAGGTCGAGAACCTCCATGCCAAGATCTACCTCAACGAGAGGACCGTGCTCGTGAGCTCGATGAACATCTATCGCTCGTCCACGATCGATTCGAGGGACTTCGCCGTCCTAGTGCGCGACGAGGAGGACGCAAGGAGGTTCAGACAGTACGTCTCCCAGATCACCGGCGGCTTGGGGCTCGCCCCCCAATCCGTCCAGGCGGCATCCGGGGCCGTCAGGGCCACCCAGATGGCGTTCTGCATCAGAGACGCGAGCAGCATCCCATTCGATACATCGAGGCCGCTGTGCGAAAAGTGCTACCCAAAGTGGGCGAAGTACAGGAACAACGACTACGAAGAGGCCTATTGTCATTCTTGCGGGAAGCGAAAAGAGACCACGTTCGCAAAACCGCTGTGCCTCGACTGCTACAAGAGACTCCATCGAACCCTCCAATGAGGCCATTCCACCCATACAATGAACCGACACCCGGGCAATGAGGCGGATGGGATGCTGCTTGGATTACCTTCAAGACATCCTTCGATGCGAGCTCCTCCGCCGGGACTTTCACGCGGTCCCGTCGTCAGCACTCGGTTCAGGCTGAGGCGGAGGCTGCTGATGTTGCTTGTTATGCGCTGACCCTCTTCGCCGCCCGATGTAGAATGCAGCAGTGCCGATAACGGCGACCACAACGACCGCCGCAACAACGACGATGGAGGTCGGGATCGGGCTATTCTGTATCGTCAGGCTCGCCGACCCGCGGGCGAGGGTGTACGTCGCCACCGGCGTCGTGCTGTTTGGCTGGAAGACCTGGACGTCAGCCGCCGCCGACTGGCTGTTGTTGAGCCCGTTCCAGTCGGGGACCGAGAGCACGGCGCTCTGCTGGGCGGAGACGTAAACCTCGTCGTTGTTCTGCACCGCCCGTCCGTGCGACCCTATCGAGAACACACCGACCGCGAGGTTGATGTTTTCCGCCGTCGTTACCGTGACTCCGCTGCTCGTCGGCTTGATCGTGACATTCAGGGGCACCGAGGACACGCTCGTCAGGTCGTATCCCACTATCGAGGTCTCGTTCTGAGGGACAACCACGACGATGGACGATGCATTCTGGCCCGGGTCACCGACGCTGTAGATGACGCCCTCCGGGATTCCGTATACCTGCATGCTCCCCTCCTCGAACCCCACCGCTCCCGGTATGGTGCTGTTGAAGCTCTGGGTGTCGCCGGCGGCGGAGAAGTCGGCCTCCTCGCCAGAGCTGCCAATCGTGATCGGCGCGTCGGAGAACACGTAGGTGTAGTAGGGGTTCGTCTGGTCGACCACGGTGCTCCAATTCTCACCGCTCATCTGCACCCCACTGAGCTGCAGCCAGCCCCACTGGAGAATCCCGGGGCTAGCCACCGAGAAGGTCGTCCACGTGTACGAGCCCGCTCCCGCGGCTCCGGTGTACGAGAACTGCCCCTGCCCCATGTAGTAGTACGCGATTCTGCCCACGTTCCCGAAGTTCGGATCGGAGACGTTGATCCTCACGGTCCCGTTGGCATATTCGACATACCCCCACGCCACTATCGCGTGGCCCTCGCTTGGGCCCATCAGCAGCATGACCGGGCTCCCGCTCTTGATGCTGCTCATGAGCGTCGCGATGTTCGAAGCCTCGTTCGGAGAAGAGACAAGGAGGTTGTTAGGGTCGAAGTGCTGGTGGATGTAGATAGGGAACGTCACCTGGGTGAGCGTGTCCGCGCCCGTCTGACCCGGAAGCTGGCTCAGGGAGGTCGTCGGCTGGGGGAAGTACGGAGCGGTCTGGTCGCCGATGTCGTAGTGCATGTAGTAGAGGATCGAGGTGCTCGAGAATCCATAGCAGTCACCGTTATCGGCAAACAGCCCGTAGTTCAGGAAATTGTAAAAATCCGTCGTCGGGTCCCACTTTGTCGTCGCATTCGACAGGATGGCCGAGGTCGTGCTCGTCGAGCTACCTGTCGTCGAAGCGCTGGTCGAGCGGGTCGCCGATGCGGAGGTGCTGCTCTTGGTCGGGGTGGTTGTGGCGGTCGTCGTAGTCGTCGTCTTGGCGCTCGTGGTGGAATTGTTCCTGGACGATGTGGTCGACACTGAAGAATGAGTCGACGTCGTCGCAGTGGTCGTCGTGCTAACAGACCCGGTCGAGCTGGTGTTCGACCTGGTGACGGTCGAGGTCGTGTTGGAGTGGGTCGTAGCGGTGGTCGAAGAAGTGATCGAGGTGCTCGGGGCCGAGGTCGTAGTGTAGGTCGTCGATGATGCGGTGCTGCTGGTCAGAGTCGTGGTGTGCGTACTCGTCGCCGTCGAGTTGGTGGTGCTGGTAGTGGTGGTGACGGGGCGCGATGCCGTCGTCGATGTCGTCACGGTAGCTGTGGTGGTCGTGTTGCCTGGCGTGGTCGTCGACGTCGAGGAGGTCCTGGAGGTCGTGTTGGTTGTGGCGCTGGTCGTGAAGGTCGCCGTCATCGACGTGGTGGCGTTGGTGTGGGAGGTGGTGGTGGAGGTGCGAGATGCGGAGGTGGTCGACTTGGTGGTAGTCGTCGTAGTGGTCCGGGTGGAGTTGGTGTGGCTGGTGCTCGTACTCGTGCTCGTTCGCGTTGTAGTGCTGGTGGTCGACGTCGTAGACCTAGCTGTCGTGGACACCGTCGTGGACGTAGTGTTGGTCTTCGACGTAGTACTGGTCTGAGTGCTGTGCGTCGAGGTGGTGCTGGTATTGCCGGTCGAGGTCGTCGATGTCAACGGGGCCGACGTGACTGTCGTGGTAGTGCTGCTGATCGGGTTAGTCGTAGTACTCGTGGTGCTGCTGGTCACGGGGCTCGTCGATGAGGTGAAGCTCGTGGTCGTGGAGCTCGTGGAGGGGCGCGAGGTAGAGGTGTTCGTCCCGGTCTCGGAAGTCGTTGCCGTGACGGACGTCGAGAGGCTGGTCGTCGTACTGTCGGTCACGGGGCTCGATGAGGTGACGGTCGTGGAGCTCGTGGAGGGGCGCGAGGTCGACATGTTCGTCCCGGTCCTGGAAGTCGTCATCGTGCCCGTGCCGGATGTCGAGACGCTGGTCGTCGTCGAGGTGCCATTGGCAGCATGGGGCACTCCCGGCAGGCCCAATCCTCCTCCGGGAGGCGGAGCCAGGGCGGCATTCAGAGGGTAGACGAAGAACGGCGCGATGACGAACAGAAACGCCAGTGCCAGGACAGCCACCCGAATCACGGACCTTCGGTTGAAGGTCACAGGAAACTGAGGGCGCATCCACTTTTCGCTTATTGCCACGGGCCCGCAGAACCGGAGTATATACAGCTGTAAAATCTGGCCCGAAAGTCATTTTTGGGGCCAATTCGCAGTTGTCCTGTCACATTTCTTATGAATTATGCTCAGATGACCACCAACTTCCAAAATGTAGGCTCTTCTCTAGAAATGAAGCACCACTACGTAACACAGTTATGGAATCGCATTCCGCTCTTGCGCCTCGACTCTGGACGAACCATCGGGACTTGCAAGCGATGTCATGCATCTTCCAGAAGCGACTCAGGCCTTCTGTAGCTGTCCGACCACTGCGCTGAACGTGTGCGACCCGCAGTCCAGTATCGTCGCAGTCCCGCTTATCGGGACCTGCTGGCCCTTCTCGACGTAGTACTTGTCGGAGAAGACCGTCGCGTTCTGGACCAGCGGCCCGAAGCCGGACGCCCCAGCCCCTGTATTGGACGTCGAGATACCCGAAGACCCGGTGGCGCCTCCGTTGTTCGAACTGCTCTGGATCTGGAGGCTGACCACGGCATATCCGTTCGCGCTCCCGCTGTTCACCAGGTCTGCCGTGAACGGGACCGTCTGGCTGCACGTCGAAAGGACAATCGAGAAATCCACGTCGTTCCCGGAACCGCCCGAAGCCTGGAAGTTCCCTGAGACGGTCTGACCGCCGTTCAGCGTGACCCCGATCGTGTTCTCGCTGCCTGCGGCGACGGTGAATGACTGCGAGCTCTGCGATCCCGCCACGGTGTACTCGACCGACACGTACTTGCTGGAGAACGTGGAGAACGAGTTGCCGAACACGAGGTACGCAATCCCGCCCGCTGCGGCGGTATAGGAGAAGCTACCGCTCGAAGACACCCTTCCTTGGTCCTGCACGGTGGTGGTCTGTGGGTTGGTCTGGGCGGTGCCGAACTGGAGGTTCACGACCTGGATGTCGGGCTGAAGGCTTCCCTGATAGGATAGGAAACCCACCCCGGCAGCCGCGACGATGACGGCTATCACCAAAACCGCGATCGCGACGTTGCGCCACTTCCGGGAAGGCCGTGTTGGCATTGGTTGCGACGTTGCCACGGCCGCGCGCCCCTCCAAATGAATTATTTATACGTATAGTAATTACGTAATAGTGTTACATAGAGTGCCTCTGGAATCTCTGCAGAGCCATAATTTGGAGGCCACAACGGAGTCATGCAGGTGGCTCCACGAGCAGCTGGAGTTCCTGGGTCGGGCCTTCCGCTACGGCTTCTCACCGGAGAGCCTCCCGAGAAATGGCATCTACTTCTTCTACGAGGATGGCGAGACCTGGGGACACGGCGGGGACGCCAGGCCCCACATAGTCAGGATAGGCACTCACAGGGACGGGAACTTCAGGTCACGGATGAGCGAGCACTTCCTCCTCAACGAGTCCTCCGCCATGGACTTCGACGAGAAGAGGTCGAGGCCGCACGACAGGTCCATCTTCAGGAAGAACATCGGGCGCGCCCTGCTCGCCCGCGACGGCGACCCATACCTCGAGGTGTGGAACTCAGACCTCATCAAAGACGCGAACAAGGAACGATACCGCGCCCTGCGTGACGTTCAAAAGGAGAAGAGGCTGGAGTCGGAGGTGACCAAAATCCTCCGCAAACAGTTCTCGTTCAGGTTCCTCGTGGTAGCCGACGAGGCCGCAAGGATGGGGAAGTCGGGCCTCGAGAGCCGGCTGATCGGGACGGTCGCTCAGTGTGGGAAGTGCAAGCCTTCGAGCAACTGGCTCGGGCTTCATTCGCCCGAGAAGAGAATCAGGGAAGGTCGCCTCTGGCAGGTCCAGCACCTGAACTCGCCGCCGATAAGCGACGCGGACAGAGAGAGGATTGAATCTGCCGTCGCCGCGACCATGGAATGGTCCAAGAGCTCTCGCTGAGACCCTCTGAGGGCGTGGCGCCGTTCAGGAGGTGCGTCGACCCAGGATGGGAGGATGGGCGGTGGACGGGGTTCATAGCGAACAGGGCAGTTCCATCTAGACGTCGGACGGCGACGTCATAATAGGGTCTGCAGGACGACTGCTGAAGGGAGACGCTTGCCTGAGCTTCGACCGGAGATAGATCCCGAAGCGGTCCTGAGTCTGCTGAGTCAGCATTTCAAGGGACCCGTCATCGGCCTGGCTCCGGTCGAGGGCGGCCCGATAATGCGCGCCTTTCGCTTCGTCGCAGGCAGGGACGAGTATCTCGTCCGTTTCAACAGAGACAACATGATGACCTCGAACCTGCCAAAGGAAGAGTACGTGTCGCGGAAGCTCGCTCCGACGAAGGTCCCCGTGCCGCCCGTCGTCCATACCGGTCGCATGGGCGACCTGCACTTAGCCATCTCGCTCAGGATGCCCGGGCAGATAGCCGCGACCATGCCCGCGCGGGAGGTGGAGTCGCTCCTGCCGCAGGTCATCTCCACGCTGGACGACATCCGCCAGGTGGATGTGAGCGACACGGCCGGCTACGGGGTGTTCGACTATCTGGGCCGGGGCATGTCGTCCAGCTGGCGCGACTTCCTGGAACTGATCGAGAAGGAGGAAGACGAGCGCGACTTCTTTGGCAAGTGGCATCGCCTGTTCGAAGACACGTTCCTCGAACTCGACCTGTACAGAAGAATCTACGACCGCATGAGCGGCCTGCTGGAATGCTGTTCTTCCGACCGTTACCTGGTGCACGGCAGCTACACCTTGCACAACGTCCTCGCAGCCCGCGGGCGGGTGACGGCCGTGCTGAACTGGTTCGACGCCCGGTACGGTGATTTCGTCTATGACGTCGCCGGACTGGACTTCTGGTACCCTTGGCTTGGCGTGCGCGAAGCGTTTCGGCGCCACTGCGAGGAGCAGAAGGTCGAGGTCCCCCACTACCGGGAACGCCTGCTCTGTTACGAGTGCCACGTGGCTCTGAGCGGATTGCGCTTCTTTGCCTTCGCAGGAAACGAACCCTCCTACCGGACGACGCGATCGCTGATACTGAAGAAGCTCGAGACGCCGGGTCCATGAATCTCAAGGCGGTCACCGATTGGTCGGATCGCGCGTCGCGAGGGTTTCGACGCGATCTACCGTGGACCGGCAGAAGAACATCGGAGCCTCGCTCGATGGGCGTCCCCGCTCATGCCCGACGGCAATCTGTCGTCTGACCCTCTTGATGACCTGACCAAGTGATGCTGGAACTCTCGGACTGTCCCGGCCAGCGGAGGCGCTGCGAACCCTAGCACGGCTCAACATTTCCTATGACATCGGACGCCAAAAGCGGCGATGAGGTGGACAGATTCAGCTGTCGGCGCTCAGCTTGAACTCCCATCCCCACTCCGCCCCTCCGTCCCTCGCCCCTTTGATGTACTGGACCAGGTAAGCCGGCAGCTGGTCCTTCGTTATCTCCTGCCCGTCGTCGTTGACGAAGCCGCCGCCCTTCGGGTGGACGCCGTAGCTCCCCTCCAGGTCTGGCGGGCTCACGGCGCAGAGCTTGAGGTTCGCCGGACCCGAAGGGTTGGAGAAGGAGAGGACCTTGCCGGTCGAGTCGCAGAAGACCTCGACGGAAGCCCCCTTCGGGACGGTCAGCATGAGGCTCACGAGCTTGTCGAGGTTGGCATCCACGATCTGCCATGCCCGCGTCTCGTCCATGCTGCTCCTTGAGCGACCCACCGATATTTATGGCTGCTCAAGCCGAGGCGTATCCCGGCTCGGAGGTGTCCCACGGCCGGCGGAGGCGCAACGAATCCTTATATGGCGAAAGTGGGAATCAAAGTGGGAACCAAGTTGACGGAGACCGTCGTCGACTCGAAAGGCCGCGTGGTGATTCCCGACGAGGTGCGAAAGGAGCTCGGGCTCGCCGAAGGCAGCAAGGTCCGGGTCAGCATCGCCGATGGAGGCGGCTCCATCATCGTGATGAAGCCCAGCCTGGACCCCGACGCCTTCATCGAGCAGACCGAAGGGTCCCTGAAGAGAGGGAGCAAGGCAAGAGCGACCGACCCGCTGCGGCTGAAGGAGGTCTGGACCCGAGCTTGATATACGTCGATTCCAACTACTGGATCTACTGGTTGGACTCGAGGCTCCCGGAACACGAAAGCGTGCTCGGGACGATGCGGAAGGCGATCAAGGAGGGGATCGCCACGAACTACGTCACGCTGTTCGAGGTGGCTCATTATCTCAGGATGCTCCCGAAGCAAGACTTCTCAGACCTGATGGAGAGGATTCAAAGCCTCGCCACGCTCAGAGTCTTTGACCTGGACCGCCGGATCGCTGACGCCGCGCTCAAGATGGTCCCGGAATACGCACCTGTAGGTCTGGGAAGCCGAGACTGCGTGATTCTGGCGACGATGCGAGCCTTCGAGGTTCACAGGATAGCGACGCACGATCGAGCGTTCAGGAGGGTCCCCTGGGTGGAAGCGATCGATGACGTCTCCGAGAAAGGGAGCGAGGCTCGGAAGGGGTCGAGGACCGGCGCCAATCCTGGCTGACTGAGCGCTCGATCATCATCGCTCGGATTTCTACAGCCCGACGTGAAGTGCCCCGGCGCAGGCATGAAGCGCTGGGTCCCGGTCTTCGAACGACCCGGCGAAGCCCTTCACGGATCGCCTCCAGGTCGTCGAGGAACGGCCGGAGAGACGTGGTCCCGCTGGAGCCCGACGAGCGGGTCGACGCGCCCTGCCTGAGACTCGAAGGGCAAGGGGGTCTTTTCTCCTCGCCGGAGGTGTCGAACAGAAAGGAAAGACAGGAAAGGCAGGAACCAAGCCCCATGGCTCCGCTACGGCCGGCCCTCCACGCGAGACCGCGAGGCGGCGTCACAGGAACAGCGGCGCTACGAGCTCCCGGCGGGGCCGTGCGAAGGGCGCGCCTCCTTCCCCCTCACGAGGGACGTCACGATCCCGGCCGCGCTGATGCCCGCGGCCAGAAGGAACGCCCGCTGCATGCCGAGGACGTAGAGCTGTCCGATGTTGCCCGAGACGATGGCCGTGCCCTCGTTGAGCGCGGCGAACGCCCCGACCGGGAGCGCAGCGGCGACGACGCCGCCCATCACCGCGACGCCCAGAGACTGCGCCGCAGACCTCACCGTGCCCATGGCGCCCGACGCTATCCCGAGCTGGCTCGCAGGGACCGAGCTCATCACGGAGTTCGTGTTCGGAGACGAGAATAGGGCGTGGCCCGCTCCCAGCAGCATGAACGGCAGCAGGATCTCGAGCTCCGACGAGCGCAACCCCAGAAGGGAGAGCAGGAAGAAGGCCAGGACCCTGAGCACCATTCCCAGCGAGCTGAGGATGCGGGCGGAGAACCGGTCCGAGAGGTCGCCGGCCGCCACGGCCGTCACCGCCATGACCAGGGGTTGGGCGAGCAGGACGAGCCCCGCTTCCACCGGCGAGTACCCGAGTATCAGCTGCAGGTAGATCGAGATGAGGAGCAGGGTCCCGGCCGAGGTGAGGTAGTTCATGAGGGAGGTCGCGTTCCCCGCAGCGAACAGCCTATTGTGCGTGAACAGGCTCAGATCGAGCAGGGGGGACCGTGCCCGCCTCTCGAGATAGACGAACGCCACGAACGCGGCGACGCAGACGACGGCCATCAGCGCCGTCGCCGCCGCCCCGGGCGCGGCCCCGCTGAGCAGGACCAGCCCGGCGCTGAGGAAGACTGCCAGGGCCAGGGTGCCCTCGAGGTCGAACCCGAAGGAGGACCGGGAGGCGGTCTCCTTGGCCAGGTACGCCGACGCGAGCGCGACGGCAGCGACGCCGATCGGGACGTTGACGTAGAAGATCGAACGCCAGCCGAGGAGCTGCACGAGGAACCCGCCTATCGGGGGCCCCATCGCCAATCCCCCGTACACGAACCCGAGGTTTATCCCCACCATCCGGCCCCGCTCGGCCACGGGATAGGCGTTGACGATCAGCGCCAGGCTCGTGGCGACCATCGCGGCGCCGCCGGCTCCCTGGACTATCCGGAAGGCGAGAAGCTCGACCACTCCGCCGGACAGGCCCGAGAAGAAGGAACCGACCGTGAAGACGACGAGGCCCGAGATGAAGACCCTCCTCATGCCTCTTCGGTCGCCCATCCGCCCGAAGACGGGTTGGAAGATCGCGAGCGCGAGCAGATAGACCGTTGGGATGAATATTATGGCCGTGAACGAGGCCGCGAACGCCTTGGAGATCGCGGGGATCGCCACGTTGACGATGCTGGCGTCGAGGGATGCCATGAAGGAGGCCACCGATGCGAGGGCGAGGACGGCGTTTCTCGACAAAGCCCGTTCGTTCCCAGCACGACCGTCTCAGAGGCAATATATCCGTTGGCGCCGCAGAGGAACGCCGACCTGAAGAGAGAGCTCGTTTCGGGCATATCTTCGACGTGCGAGGCCGGTCGGCCGCGGTCTCGATGGGGAAGGGAGGGAGAGAGGATGCGCAAGGCCATAGGCAGTGCCGAGCCGGAGGCTGGCGACGTCCACGAGAAAGCAGCGGTCCTCCTAGGCGTCGTCAAAGGCCGTCCTTTCGAGAGCGGGACGGGAGGACAGCGTACGCGGCGGCCTCCGATTTCGTCGAATCGGACGGCCATCGCGTCGCGAACGCCTGCGATGGCGTGGCAATCAAGGGCATCTGGAACGGAACGCAAGAAAGCGACGTGGCATCGTGACTGAAAGGGCATGGCGAACGCGGAGAGGCAAGGTCGATGAGGACGCACGATCCTCACACATTGACGACACACTGAAACGAAATGGGGCCGGAAGTCTCTCGAGGAGATGGCAACTCAGCCCGGCACGCGGCCGAAATGCCCGGCCGAGGAGGCGCGATGAACCCTATGCATGGCAGGACGACATCCTCCTTCCGTTCGTCCTGGGAAGTGGCTGCAGGCTCTGACGCTCGATCTGGCAGTCGAATTTAAGAGTCTTTGAAGCCAGCACACGGGATATGCGCAGGGCCGACCGCGAGTTCATGGCGGCCAACCGAAGGATGTGGGACGAGAGCGTCCCGCTTCACATCGCGTCGCGGTTCTACGATGTCGCCGGGTTCAAAAAAGCCGGTCGCCTCACCCTGTATCCGATCGAAGTACACGACGTAGGTACGGTCCGCGGCAAGTCCCTGCTCCATCTGCAGTGCCACTTTGGCATGGACACCCTTTCCTGGGCTCGTCTGGGCGCCCAGGTCACGGGCGTAGACTTCTCTCGCCCCGCGATCACGGCAGCACGGGAGCTCGCAGACGAGCTGGGGCTTCCCGGTCGATTCGTGGAGTCGAACATCTACGACCTGGTCCGGCACCTTCGCGCCAGGTTCGACGTCGTCTACACCGGCAAGGGATCCCTTTGCTGGTTGCCCGACCTGTCCCGGTGGGCGAGGACGATCGCGCACTTCCTCAAACCGAACGGCGTCTTCTACCTGCTCGAGGAGCATCCGATCGCGACGGTGTACGACAACGAACCAGCGACCAGACGGCTCAAGTTTCGGTACGAATACTTCGGGAAGCAGGCCCTCCGCGACGAGTCCGAGGACACCTACGCGGCCCCGGATGCCAAGCTTCAGAACGCGCTCTCGTTCGAGTGGATCCACCCCGTCTCGGACGTGCTGGGCTCGCTCATCGGGACCGGCCTGGAGGTCGACTCGGTGAAGGAGTACCCCTACACGTTCTGGCGGCGTTTCCCCTTCATGCATCGAGAAGACGATGGCTGGTGGCATCTCAATGCCGACGACAAGATGATACCGCTGATGTGGTCGGTCCGGGCCAGGAAGCCGGCATGACGCATTTCGGGATTGTAGCGCTCCAGATTTCAACGGGCCAAGGAAAGAGCTCACCGGGGGAGCTTCCTCGCGAAGAGTCGCGATGCGCCAGCCGATGAACTGGCAATCCGAGCGAGTCTTGAATACGGATCTGTCAGGCGTCGCGTAGACCTGCCCATCCTTCGCCCGCTAGAACATCCGAGACGGCCGCGGTCTGCGCATCTCTCTTCTTGCAGCAGCGAAGAGCGCCATATTCCTTTTCTTAGATTCAAGATGTTGCGGGGTGGAAGCGCAATGAACCCTAGCACGGCTTGCCTTTCTACGGCATCTTAGATCGAGAAACGCTAGATGCTCTCGATTTCCGATTCGTGAAGACGCAATGAACCCCAAACAGCGTCATGCTCTTCTTCGTCTTAACCAAGATCAGGCCAAGGTCAAGATTTCTCCATAGCTGGTTTCAGCGATATCCTTTTGATGCGCGCGCCCCCCTTTCATCCCGAGCTTCGATGCGATGATGCTACCGACGAAGAAGTTCACGATCAGCAGGAGCCATGCGATGATAAGCTCAGTGATCGAGACCCACGAGCCGTACCCCACGAGCACCAGCGCGGGAGCTTCAGGAAACAGCAAGCCGAACGTGAACGCCAGGACAACGACCGTTCCTATCCGGTAATCAGACTTGCGAGAGACTGGCAAGGTATTCGCGCCTGTTTTTGTACTGCTTGGAAGACCAACCCTCTTCCTAAGCGGTTTGGATTCTGGACGGATCAAGCGAAGGCCCCAAGGAGCCCTTAGGCATTGTGTAGCGTCAGGGTCATGGACCGTAGACACCGCTCCTGTGGTCTGCTTTGACCACGAGCACCACGTTGTCTTTCTTCTGGACCTCATACAGGACTCTGTAATCCCCGACCCTTACCCTGTAGGTGTCAGCCCTCCCTTGAAGCTTGATGGCTCCACGCGGGGACGGGTCGTCTCGCAGTTCCTCGAGGCGCTGGACCACCCTCGATCTTGTCGCGGGTTGGAGCGACATCAGCTCCCCGTAAGCACGCTTGGATAGCTTGACGTCGAAGCTCAAGAGCGCTTCTGCTTCTTGACCTGCGAAAGGTCCACGACGCGGCCGCTGGCGAGGTCTCCGTGAGCGTCCTCTATCGCAGCGGCGTCGTCTTTGGTCAGGATCGAGTCAAACGCCTTTTCAAGAGAGGCGATCCTTCGTTTCATCTGGTGAATCTCCTGTCTTAGCTCGGAATCCTCTGCCTTCATCCGGAGAGTCGGAATCGCCACTCGCTTTTAACATATCGTCGGAGGTCGGCTTACTATAGCCCAACGCGTGGATGAAATGGACCGGCCAGGGGAGGCGCGATGAACCCCGGCATGGCACTACACTCCTTCTGCATACCGAGAGAAAGCGAATAGCTAGAGCTTCTCGCGCTTCTACTTCCCGCTGCCGGCGCTGGACAAGAATCCCTTGCGAAAGATCTTGTTGGCGTGAGTCTCGTTCCACTCCTTCATGCCCTGGTCGCAGACGTAGTGGACTCCGTCCGGAAAATCCACTGCCTCGCCGCTGTTACCGCACGGCACCTTTCTGTGATACTCGCAGGGTCTTTGTTGCTCAGACACCATCTAATTCGTCCCCCCGTCTCGCTGCTTCTTCTTCGTCGTCGGAGGCGCGGGGTGGATCTTCGCCTGACACCCCTCCACCGATACGATCTCCACGTCGTCCCCCTCGAAGAGCCATCCGGTCTCTTTGTAGTAGTCGGCGTGCCCCTGGCAGAACTTTTTCTTCAGCACTTGGACATCGAACCAGTCCCCTTTTCGTGTCCATCAGCGATATATCAGGGTTGCATGGGGCGACGAGGATCATCCTCGATTTCCCAGCGAGGATGGTCTGCCGCGCCTTTCCTTGTGCCGCGACGAAACCCCCGGGTAAGGCTTGAATCGCTCGGAGAGGCGCGATGAACCCCATACCCACACGGCAGCCATTTAGGCAAGAAAGCAAGAACGAGATGCACGGAGACCGCCGAAATCGTAGTGGTCAGCAGCAGAGGCCAGGTGGTGATGCCCCAGAGCCTCAGGAGGAAGATCGGGATAGGGCCAAAGACCAAGCTGCCGGTCTATCCCTACTCAGACTCTCTGATAATGAAGAGGCTCGAGATCGGGGACGACTGCCTCGTGGCCGGCGGAGGGTCCCGGAAAGCGCCCAGGTCCCCGACGGCCCTGGCCCGAAGAGCCGAAGCCGACGGCCTTCGGTGGAGACGCGGGTCTACTTGAGGTAGGCTCTCTGAAACTCCTTCAGGCTCCCGTTGACGGGCTTCCCGACCTTGAGCCTCGCCGAGAACTCGGAGTACTGCTTGAGACCCGAGCCGGTGACCCCGCAGACCACCTCGTCGGAGCCGTCGATCACCCCCCGCTCCCGCAGCTTGATCGCCGCCACCAGGCCCGCGGCCCCAGAGGGCTCGGCGAAGATGCCCTCCTCCCTGGCCATCATCCCCACCCCGTCCAGCAGCTCCTTGTCCGAGGCCGCCACCGCCGTCCCGTTCGATTCCCTGACGGCCTTGAGCCCGAGCCTCGCGTCCGCCGGATAGGCGTCGGCCAGCCCGGAGGCGACTGTGTGGGCGTCCTTCCAGGGCTTGAGCTGCTCGTAGGTCAGGTTCCTGGCGACGGCCTCGACGAAGGGCGCGCAGTCCTTGCCCTGCACCCCCACCATCCTGGGGAGGCCCTCGGTCCCTTCGTCCGCCCTGAGCTCCCTGAAGCCCTTCCAGTGGCCGGCGAGGTTCTCGCCTCCGCCCACGCCCACGAGCAGCCAGTCGGGGAATCGGCCCTTCATCTGCATGAATATCTCGTAGGCGGCCGTCTTCGCCCCCTCCAGGGTGAACGGGTTGGCCGTGGAGTGGGTCATGGCCGGGTACCACCCGTACTCCCGCACCAGGAGGCCCGCCAGGTCCCTCGCCGTGTCGGTCGTGGCCCCCTGGACTGGGACGACCGTCGCCCCGTAGGCGGCGGTCTGGATCCGCTTGACCAGGGGGGTCGACATGGCCGTGAGGATGTACGCCCTCAGCCCAGCGCGGGCGGCGTAGGCCGAGACCGAGGCCGCGAGGTTGCCCGTCGAGGCCGTGACGAGCACCTCCTTCTTCCACTCGACGGCCTTGGAGACCGCCACCGATATCGCCCTGTCCTTGAAGGAGAGCGTCGGGTTCCGCGTCTCGTCCTTCAGGCGGAGCTTCGGGATGCCGATCTTCCTCCCGAGCCTCTCGGCCTTGACGAGGGGCGTCCACCCCTCCCCCAGGGAGACGATGGCCGAAGGCTGCGTCACGGGGAGCATCGGAAGGAAGTCCCAGATCGAGCCGAGGGGCCCCCGCTGGACGCTCTTGAAGAAGGCCTTCGACTTCCCCTGGTCGTAGACGGCCTCGAGCTCGGAGTCGCAGGAGCTGCACCTGAGCAGCCGTTCCTCCTTCCCGAACTCCCTCTGGCATCCGACGCACCTGAGGCCGACGTACAGGCTCTCGGGCACTAGCGCTCCACCGCCGCGCGCATCTCCATCCGCTCACTCGACCCTCTTCTCTATCATCACGGTCCCGTCGCCCGGGCGGACCATCGGGAAGGTGTGGACCGCGCCTATGAACCCCGTGGCGGACGCGAGGACCGTCTCGATCACCTGGCCCGTCTCGTCCTTGACCACGCCCACCTTCTGCCCCTTTGTCACGCTGTCCTCGAACCCGACGTCGGGGAGGAAGAGCCCGCCGTTGCTCGCGGCCACCCACTCCCCTTCGCAGTGGCGCACCTTTGCCCTCTTCTCCTTCCGGAAGGCCGAGAGGGTGTCGTCCCCGACCATCCCGAGCGACTCGAGGACGCTGACCGTCGCGGCGGCGTACTGCTCCGAGTGCTCGTCGACGCACCTCCCCTCCCCCCACATCTCGCCCTCGATCCCGGGGATCCCGTGGCGGGACGCCTCCGAGGTGCAGGTCACGTTCCTGGGCGGGTTGCCTATCCTCTGCATGATGTCGAACGGGCCGACGCAGAAGGCCTGCGCCGCGGCCTTCGCCTTCTTTCCGACCTCCGGGTCGAACCCCTCGTAGTACTCGATCAGCGGATGGAACCTGTTCCTGAAGCCCCCGCTGTGCAGCCCGATCACGTAGTCGCACTTGAGGACGACCTCGTTGAAGAACGCATAGGCCAGCCTGTCGGTGGCGGTGCCCGTCCTGTCGCCGGGGAAGACCCTGGCGAGGTTCTTGCCGTCGACCGGGCTCTCGCGGGTGCCGGCCCCGTAGGCAGCGAGGTGGACGATCGGGGTCACGACGACGGCTCCCGACAGCTTCCCGGGCTTTATGCGGTCGCCCAGCTTCCAGGCGGCCTCTATGCCCTCGTACTCGTCCCCGTGTATCGCCGCGTGGACGTTCACCACCGGCCCGTCCCTGACCCCGTTGATCACCAGGGTCGGGATGTCCGCCTTTGCGCCGTCCGCCAGCTGGAAAGCCTTGAGGTACCCTCGCTTCGCTTCTCCGGGGGCCGCGGCAATCCTGCCTATCCTGATGGGCTTCATCGGAGGGCTCCTCCGGCTCCGGCCGATATTTGAAACATCCCTCCCTCGCCCCGGCCGCCGCCTCTTCCGTCCGGTGACCGGTCCAGCCCTCCACGCTCACATAAATAGACGACGGCGGAAATGCGAGAGATGCGTCATTCGGGAAAGGTCGCGCTCGTGACGGGCGCCGGGGCGGGCATAGGGCGGGCCACGGCCCGCGTGCTCGCCGGCGAGGGGGCGAAGCTAATCGTCGCCGACATAAGCCGCAAGCTCGGCGAGGAGACGGTCTCGCAGATCCAGAGGAGGGGAGGGGGCAAGGCCCTGTTCGTCGAGATGGACGTCTCCGTCTCGGAGCAGGTCCGGCGCGGGATAGCACAGGGGTTCGAGGAGTTCGGGCGGCTGGACATACTCGTCAACAACGCAGGCGTGGCCATACCCCACGGCTCGATCGCCGACGTGCCCGAGGAGGTGTGGGACCGGATACTGGCCATAAACCTGAAGGGGAACTTCCTGTGCTCCAAGTACGCGATCCCCCGGATGGCCCAGGGGAAGAAGGCCAGCGGCAAGGCCATCGTGAACATCGCCTCCGTGGCCGGGCTCTTCGGAGAGCCGAACGCCTCCTCCTACTGCGCGTCGAAGGGAGGCGTGATAGCCTTCACTAGGGCCATCGCCATGGACTGCGCGCCGCTCGGGATCCGCGTCAACTGCATCTGCCCGGGCGCCGTCATGACGCCCCTGCAGAGGCGCTGGTACGACACGCACAAGGACCCCAGGGCGGCCGAGGAGATGTACAACCAGGCGTACCCCCTGAAGAGGATAGCCAGGCCCGAAGAGGTGGGCAAGCTGGTGAGCTTCCTGGCGAGCGACGAGGCTTCCTTCATCACGGGGGCGTCGTTCGTGATAGACGGCGGGATGTACGCCCAGAACCCCGAGGCGCTCGTCGAGAGGATAGACGGGAAGATCCTCTAGGTCGGGCCCGGGCGACGGGTCGGGCTACTCGGGCGGGATCTCGGCGAAGACGTAGTTCAGGTCTATGCCCTCCTTCTTGCGCTGGGACTTTGTCACGTAGTAGATGGCGATGAAGAGCAGGTAGGTCGCCACGATGATGAGGAATGAGTTGAGCGAGTACCCGCTCACCGCGGGGTCCGTGAAGAGGTAGTAGAAGTTCACCAGGAGCACCGCGGCGCCCAGCCCGCCGAACAGGCTCATCAGCGGCAGCCCGCCCACCTTCTTCGTCGCCCACGAGTTGGACTGGTTGAAGATGCCCTTCTTCAGGAACGGGAAGGTAGTCGCGGCCACCATGGTGATGAGGTAGAGCGCGGCCTGGGCGAAGACCAGGTTCACGTAGCTCCCGAGGAAGTTGTAGACCGTCGCGACCAGGAAGATCCAGCAGGCGACGGTCACGACGACGGCGCCCTTCACCGGCGTGTGGAACCTCTGGCTGATGTCGGACATGGCGCTCGGGACGACCCTGTCGAACGACCATGCGAACAGTATCCTGGTCGCGACCAGCCCCACCAGGGCCATGACGATCACCTGCCACGCCAGCACGGAGAGGAGCATGAACCAGTTGAAGGCGGGGTTCGGGTAGATTATGGCGAGGAAGTAGTTGACGTACGGGGCGACGGGGAGGGGGTACCCTCCCACGTTGGACAGGTACGACGTCGCGGCGATGAAGTTGTACCCGAAGACGCTGTAGATCAGGTATCCCATGGCCGCCACCGACCCCGCGATCACCAGGAGGCAGGCGATCAGGCCGTAGGTGACCTGCCTCGTGGCCCGCTTGACCTCCCCTCCGAAGTACACCCCCGAGTTCGGCACGCCCAGGGTAGCGTACGCGAGCGGGAGCGCCGCCAGCGTCGCCGCGAGCGTCACGGGGGGAAGGCTGGCTCCCGCCTTCTGCGCGCTCGCGATTATCGCGTCGTACGACGTGTTGAGCCCGAGGGTCGTGACGTGGTTGTTGAAGTCGGTGACGAACGCCCCGTGAGAGGTGAAGGCCAGCGTGATCACGAACAGGATCGGGTAGCCTGCGAACGCGACGATGAAGGACCCCAGCAGGACCCGGTGGAGCACCGAGGTGGGCACCAGCATCAGCACGAACAGGACCCCGAGCATTATCGTCCCCACCGCTACCAGCGGGATGGGCTGGGTGAGCGACGACGCGAAGCTCACGAGGCCGGGGTTCCCCCCGACCGAGCCGATGGCCCCCAGGTAGGGCGCCAGGCCGAAGGAGACCGTGAAGTAGGCGTTCTGCCCTCCCGCGAAGGTTAGGCCGTACAGCCAGAAGACCGCGGAGGCGGCGAACCCTATGGAGGGCAGGAAGGTGCGCGAGATGTACACGTAGTCGCCCCCAGACCTAGGCATCACGGCGGAGAACATGCCGTACGCGATCAGGACGGGTATGTCGAAGAGCAGCCCGATCACCGAGACGAGCACTATCATGTTCGAGCCGGGGAAGAGGTAGCTTCCGAGGCCGAAAATCAGGAACGCCGAGACGGCGATGGAGAAGTAGGCGAGGCCCACGACCATGACGTCGAACCAGGTCAGGCTCTTGACGAGACCGGTGGCTTCGCGGACGAAATAAGTCTTGGCAGGCTTATCGGCCAATCCTCTCCATTTCTGTGGTTCGGTATATAAATTTAGACGGATGCCTTACGGCTCCAAACGCTGTCTCGTAAGCTTGACACGCGGTGCTGCGCCTCGACCCCCGAGAGCCCGTCGTCTTCCCCTCCTCGATGGGCGCGCTCAGAATCGTGCAGGCTCGCAATGGCCCGACGCGTGGACGAAACGCCCCGGCCAAGGGAGACGCGACGAACCCTATCCATGGCATCTACTCTTCGTTATCCGGTCTCGCTCTTATCCAGTTGCGCTTGACCTCGGTGAAGTGGGGGTCGTCGGTGACGCATGGAACGCGGAGCCGTTTCGCCGTCGCCATGATCAGGGAATCGGCCATCGGGATCCTCGACCTGTGGCTGATCCTAGCGCCTTCCGCGGCGATCTCGGCATCGACAACCACGACATCGAACTCATTCTCTATGGTCGTGACCCTCACATCGGCGACCTGCACGTCTTCGGACCCGATCGTCTGCTTGTAGACCTCGTAGATGCTGATCGAGGAGACGTAAGCCGTATCTGCCCGGTCGTAGATGGCTCTGAGTTCTCTTACGGTCCGCCGATCTTTGGATCTGAAGATGGCCCAGAAGTACCTCGTCTCGAAGAGCACGCTGGCTTCATCCCTATTCTTCCCGCATGGCGTCGAGGCGATCGAAGGCTTCTCTAACGGTCCCCTTGCTCGTCCCCGCCAAATCAAATACGGACGGGATCTTTGTGAATACCACCTTGCCCTCCACGGCCTCGACCTTCAGCCTCGTTCCTTCCTCAATCCCCAGCTTCCTTCTCACGTCCACGGGGATCGTAGTCTGCCCTCTTCTCGTGACCACGACCTCCTGAGCCATGCATCCTGACATGGATTCCTACCTTAAAATGACTTCCTACCTATCCGTGAATCCTACTTCCGGGTTTTTGGCGTCTTCTCAACATATTCGGGCGTCCCTCGGCGAAGACGTTACGATGAACCCCAGCATGGCATGCCTTTCTACGGCATCGCTAAATCGAGGCGGCAAGCCGAACCCTCCATGGAGCGCGGCTCCCGCACCCGGATGCGATGGAGGACGAAGGTCGTCGGAGCCTACGCCCTCATCTTCGCAGCCGTCGCCGTGCCGATCGCCAATCTCCCGCCAGGTCACGGTGGTCCCTCGTCCACCGTCGCTCCCGCCTTCCTGTCATCCCTCAGGGCGAGCTACCTTCTCCGGGATGGCACTAGTTCCTGGTGTAACCGGCGCACAGCATCCCGAAGTAAGTGACGACCTCGTAGGAGTAGAGCCTTCCCGTCATCGGGACCTCCTCCAGGACGCCCGCGAGCATGACCATCTGCCACAGGCTGTCGGCCCTGGCCTCCCCCACCAGGGCGGGCCTGAACTCCATGATGTCGGAGAGCCTGCCGCCCTCGATCGCCTCCACGACCCTCCTGTCGTAGACGGCGGCCTCCCTGGAGTGGCCGTAGGGCCCGCTCTTGTCGTGGGTGTGGGCTTGGTCGGCGCTGGCGACGAAGGCGACCCGCTTCCCAGACCTCTCCGCAAGCTGCGCGACCTTCACTCCGAAGCCATAGTTCTGTGCCAGTGGCATCTCGCGGGACGGCGTCACGATGACGATCCTGCTGGTGAGCAGGTTGGGCCTGAGCAAGAACCAGAGAGGGATCAGCGTGCCCCAGTCCATCGCCAGGTTCGAGAGGGGGCCCGAAGCGGTCCCATAGTTCGCGCCGACCACCGGGATGCGCGCCTCCTCCGCGGCCGAGACGAGTTCCAACGCAAACTCGGTGTCGCACTTGGCTTCAAGCGCTATCGACCTCTCCCCCACTCCCACCCTGCCGGACGAGTTCTCGGCTGTAACCACCCCTATCCTCCCCATGAGCCTGAGGTTGTGGGGGGTCGCGATCACGACCGTATCGGGCCTGGACCTCTCCATCTCGGCCGCCAGCTTGGTCATCCCCTTGGCCGTCTCGGCGGCAAAGATCGGCTTATCCCCGACGAGCTCTCGGACCATCTCGTCCCCGTGGGGGGCTATGCAGGCGTAGACCAGGGGCAACGCCGTGAACCGGGGCCAGAACCTATTCAAGTGTTCCTTTCGATGACCGCTTCGAAGCAGATCGATTCTGGTGCGCCGGGTTCGTCCACGCGACGACCACCGACCGAAGGTCCGCCGGCTTCAAAGTCCGCGGTCTCCGGCAAGACCGACGTGAACCCGCCGACCCAGCACGGGGTCCCCGGGGGAGGGTGTGCCCCTCGGCATTCTTGGTGCTGACCGAGGCCGGGTACCCTGACCGGGTCGTCCCGGGGCGCCTCGACCCGGGGGCTGCGTGGGACCGCCCAGGCGCGCTCGGCCCCGAGCGGAGGCGCGGCGAACCCCGCGCACGGCACCCGCCCTCTTACGGCATCTCGAGAGAACGATCGGCTGGAGACTGCTTTCGGTGCCATTCGGACGAAACTGTCGATCACAAGAGACGGCTTGAGATCCTCGACGGACCCTCGTGCACGGCGTGACACGGACGAAAGCTAGGCAGGCGCCGGTCTCGATTCGCTCGCACCGGTCCACGGCCTTATGCGGCGTCGAACCAGTAGGTAGGAGGTGACGATGAGGATGGTGAAGGCGACCGCCGTCACCAGCTGATAGGGGAAGACCGGGACTCCTCCGCCTGAGGTCGTGGTCGACGACGAAGAGGAAGAGGAACCGGATGTCGTGCGAACGACCGTGCTACCGTACACCACGACCCTGCCGTGGTCGTAGTCCGCGACCCACAGGTTGTCGTTCGCATCGAAGGCGATCCCCTGAGGGTCGCGCAGCTTGTCGCCGGGTGGCGTGCCGGTGCCATTGACGGTCGGGCCTATCTCCTGGATGCCCGCCTCGCCGGTAGACAGTGGACCCTGGTACTCCGTGACTCCGCTGATCCCATCCGAGACCCAGAGGTCGCCCCCGGAGTCGAACGCGATGGCAAGGGCGTGCAGCCCTGTCGAAGTTCCGGTCAGGCTCGACTGGCCGATGACTGCGATGGCGGCGCTGTCACCAATCGAGAACGGCGCGGTGTACTCAAGAACCCGGTCGTCTCCGCTGTCTACCACCCACAGGTCTCCCTTCGAGTCGAACGCTATCCCGACGGGCTCGAACAGGCTCTTCGCAGTCACGGTCGATGAGGGGGCGAACGAAGTAAAGTTTGCGTGGCCGATCACCACGGACGCCTTCTCGCCGATGGAGAACGGCGCGGCGAACTCCAGGACCCTGTTGTTGCCCTGGTCGGTGACCCAGAGGTTCCCGCTCGGGTCGAAGGCGACGTAGGAAGGGTCATTGAGGCCCCCCGACGTCGTCGCGCCGACGTAGCCCCCGAAGGTGGGCTGGCCGATGACGATCGATGCCTTCTCGCCGGTGGCGAACGGCGCGGCGAACTCGAGGATCCTGTTGTCTCCAGAGTCGACCACCCAGAGGTTCCCGCTCGGGTCGAACGCGAGGCCTGTGGGGTCGAAGAAGCTCCCCGCTGACGAGGTGTCTCCCGACCCGGTGAGGCTCGTCTGACCGATCACCAGAGCGGCGGCTTCACCCGTCGAGAAGGGAGGCGCATACTCAAGGACACGGTCGTTGCTGGTATCGACGACCCACAGGTCTCCCTTGGAATCGAAAGCGACGTCCGTCGGGTTGCCGATCGAAGTGGGACTCGGCGCTTGACCCGCGGTCAGGGTGGTGAGGCCCGGCTGCCCGATTACGAGGCATATGCCCGCATAGGGGGACAGGCCCGTGTAACAGACGGGAGCGGGTCCGGCACGAGCCGGCGAGGCGGTCAGTACCGCAGTCAGGGGGACGAAGACGAGAAGCACGATCAGGACGACGGCGCGACCTCGGAGTCTCATCAGCTGGTTCTGAGTGGGACTGAGGCGATACGTTGCCTATAAGCGTCGCCGTAGTCAGCCCCCGGATCTCCGATGACCGCGGTCGCGCCGAGCTTGTGGATGATGTTCCCCGGCGGAGGCGCAACGAACCCTGGCGCGTCACATTTCCATAAGCGCCATCGGTGAAGGCCAGGCGACCATCGCCGCCTCAGTCCATCACGACGATCGCCCTTCCGACTATCTCCCCTCTTCCGAGAGCTTCATAGGCGCCGTTCACCTCCTCCAGCCCGTACCTCTTCGTGACGACTCGCCCCACGTCTATCGCGCCTTTCTTCGCCAGGTCAAGGATGACGGGCACGTCCGTCCGGGTCTTCGCCCCGTACGATCCGAACATCCGTATGCCCCGTCGGACGAGGCGGGTTATCTCGAGCGATACGGTCTGACCGGCCGGCGCGATGCCTATCAGGACGACCCTCCCCCCGTCCCTTACGAGGCCGACCGCCTGAAGGATGGTCTCGGGCCTTCCCAGGGCCTCGAAGACTGCGTCGACCCCACGACCGCCCGTGATGCGCCTAGCTTCGGCGATGGGGTCGCTCTTCGACGAATCGATCGCGTCGGTGGCTCCCAGCCTCATCGCCATCTCCAGCTTGTCCTCTCTCACGTCGATGGCGATGATCTGCTTCGCCCCCAGAGACCTGCAGAGCTGGACGACGTTCATGCCCACTCCGCCCACGGCGACGACCGCCACGGACTCCCCAGGCAGGACGTTGGCCTGGTTCTTCACCGCCCCGTAGGAGGTGAACGCCGCGCAGCCCAGGATGCAGGATTCGTCGCCGGGGAGGCCGTCGGGAAGCTTGAAGACGGCCGTCCTGGGCACCACGGAGTATTCCGCCAACCCGGCCATGCTGTACATCCAGACGGGATCCCCGTTAGGCCTGTGCAGGCGCGTCTCGCCGTCAAAGAGCCTGCCCTGCAGTCTGTTGAGCGAGAAGAACCGCTCGCAGAGGTTATCGTCGCCTCGATCGCAGAAGAAGCAATCCCCGCACGGCATTATGAACGGACAGAGGACCCTGTCGCCATAGGCCAGACCGTGGACTCCCTCGCCGACCGATTCGACGACGCCGGAGATTTCGTGGCCCAGGACCGCGGGGTACGGAAACTTCACCTCGCCCCTCATCACGTGCAGGTCGGTATGGCACACCCCGCAGGCTTTGACCTTCACGAGGACCTCGCCTCTCCTCGGCACCGGCCTCGCCAGCTCCTCGATGACCATCGACGTCCCAGGCCCGTTCAGGACGGCAGCTCTCACGGGCTTCGTCGTCACGGTTTTTCTATCTTAAGGGTTTCATGTCGTCGCGCGGTCCGGAACGCGAAAGGCATCCTCCGGCGATCGCCAACGTCGCGGAACTCGACGCTATGGCACGACGGTCCCTGCGCACGAATCGTTCCCGACGCTATTCATCGGATACGAGGAGCGCGGCGAGCGCCTCCTGCGAGCGGCTCGTCGTGACCTTTGAGAAGCCTATCGTGCGTCCATGACCGGGGAGGCAGGCGGTCTCGATCGCACGCTCCCGGGTTCCTTCCTCGGCTCGGCGAGGGTCCCAAAGGACGCCCGGATCCCCGATGCGGGGTGTGACCGGGAGCGCTGACCGCGGCCCTCGCATCCGGTCGAGCAGGCGGCTGGCGTCGATCCCTCTTCTGCTCTCGTTGCCCACGCTCGTGCCAGCCCGATGGAACGAGCCATCACGCGCGGGGTCTTCTTCTTGAGTTGCGCCCATCCGGGGATGAAACTACGAGGCGTTTTTTGGCGCTAGACGTCGAAGACGTCGCGGAGGCCTCCTCGCCCCCTCCGCGCGACCTCTTCTGCATCGCTCTCCCAGTATTCCGGTCTCAGCAACTCTAAGCTGATGTACCCGTCGTAGGACGCAGAGACCAAGGCGTCGCGGAACTCCTTCAATCTGATAACGCCTTCTCCCAGGAAGACCCGGTCGGCGTCGCTCAGCTTCCCCAGATCGCCCGGCTCGGAGTCGTTCACGTGCACCAGGAAGATCCTGCGGCCAAGGCGCCCGAGTCCGGAGGCAGGACTATCGCTGATGTACATGTGAAACGTGTCGACGGTGAGCCCGACGTTGGGGAGGTTCACCTCTTCGACCAGTTTGGCGGCCTGGTCGAGGGTGTTTATGCTGCAGTTCGCGAAACCCAGGAATTCCACTCCGAGCCTGATGTCCTGCCCGCAAGCCTTGGCCAATCTCCTGAGCGACTCGACGCTCGACCTTAGGACCTTCTCTTGAGGGACGCTACCCTTCGCGACCATCGCAGCCACGGGGACCAGGGTATCCGTCCCCGTCTTGCGAGCCACGTCCGCAAGGACCTTCGCCCGCTTCGTCATCATCTCGAGGTCGTATTCGGACAGGAGGTTGAACGGCTCGGGGCCCTGTACGCTGGCGACGCCCACGCCTTGGTCCTTGAGCAGCCGGACCAGACCGTTCAGTCCGCCCTCGGCGACGATGGCTTCGACCTTGTCCTGAGCGAATTCGATCGCGTCGTAGCCGGTCTTCTTCGCTATGCGGACGACCTCGTCCGTCGTGGTCTTCTTGAGCGTATCCTGGTTCAGGGAAGATTTCAAGGACGGTACCCTCGCGAGCTCCGGCAGGCTGGCCCTCGGGCCCTTCTCTTATGGGTAGCTGTGATGGTGGTCGTCGACCGCGACCCGACGCGACGATGAAACGGACCGGCGGAAGCGCGACGAACCCTTTGTGGGTAAATAATTAAATATACGGGCCATAATCCAAAATCGTGGGCACGGAGCTGGCGGAGGTCGACGAAAGGTACAGGATCACCATCCCAAAGGGCGTGAGGGCTGCCTTCCGGGTGGTCAGGGGCCAGAAGTTCTACCTCGTCCCCTACGGGGAGGACATCCTGATGAAGCCGGTTCCCGCGGACGCCGCCGAGAGGCTGGACCGGACCATGGGCGACTTTCCGTTCGACCGGGGCGCGCGGAGGGGGGCTGAAGAGTGGCTGAGTCGGGAAGGCAAGAAGTGATCGTAGAGTCTGATTTTCTCTTCGGGCTGAGAAAGTCGGACGCGAGGCACTCCCGGGTCATCGCCGCGCTCGAGATGCACAGGGACGGGATGCTGAGGATAACCCCCCTCTCCTCGGCCGCGCTCGAGGTGAGGGCTGTGCTGTACTCCAGGGGCGTGCAGGGCAAGGACGTCGAGGAGACGTTCACGCTGATGGCCGCGCTCCTGGCAGAATATGGGGTCGGGGACGCGCTGCCCGTGAACATCAGCGACGTGATAGTGGCGGAGCGGATGCGCCGGGACGAACCGGACCTGACCTTCTTCGACTCGCTGCACGCGGCGGCCTCAAAGAGGCTCGGCATCACCCTGCTCTCCAGCGAGGGCGCGTACCGTCGGCTGGGTCTCCCCGTGATGGACCTCGACAAACTAGAGCCGCAGCAGTAGCCACCGTGCTTGAGAAAAATCGCCCCGGCAAAGGGAGGCGCGATGAACCCTAGCATGGCACTGCGGTCCCTACGGCGTCTTAGGTCAAAACAAACGGCTGGAGATTGCGTCCGCCGCTGTTCTGACAAGACCAAAGTCGAGCTTGGGACAAAGATCCGACGTGAGCCTCACGACGCTGCCGCGATCGTGCACACCCTCTCGGCCGCCCATCAGCTGGTCTCCTTCAGGGAATAGCCCCACACGAAATCTGTCGAGGAGGTACCGTGGAAGAGCTCGCTGGTCGGAAGCGATGCCAACGGGATGGTGAACTCGCCCGGGTACACGGGCAGGAAGGGGCCAGGGTCGTTGGTCGCGGTGCTCACTCCCGCCATGTCCCCCGTGCAGGTCAGCGAGACGGAGTAGTTGCCCGGCACAGGGTTTGAGAAGAAGATGGTGAGGTTCCCCGCCAGAGCGGTCGTGGCGTCCGGGATGCTGAAGGTGTAGGGGAAGGTCTCGGAGCCCGTGCAGAACCCCGTCGTCGTCATGGTGTAGGTACCGCGTCCGGACCCGCTCCCGGAGAGGTTGTCGGCGGCGATGAAGAACGTGAAAGTGCCGCTGGCCGTCTGGACCGAGTTGTAGTACTGCGCGCTGCCGTTGGAGAGGGACCTGACGCCGGAGGGACCTTCCGGAACGCTGAAGTTGAACGACCCCGCGTAGTAGGTCAGGCCCGCCGACCCGCTCGAACTCCCCGACTTGGTAGACGAAGCGGTCGTCAACGCGACGGTGGATCTGCTCGTCGTCGTGGAGACCGGCGAGCCGGTGTTCGAGGCGCCGGACGTCGTCGACGCAACCTTGGAGGAGGACAGGGCATAATATGCTGCCGCTGATGCGATGGCGAGGACCACCACGATGATGATGACGATCAACGCTGCCCCGACTCCGGTTCTCTTGGGCGTCTTCGATCGCACGCAACGGCTCAAGAAACTGGTGTCCTGTGGCTCGTTTGTCATAATAAGTTTTGCGCCCTTACCAGCGGCTCTTCCGCACGAGCCCGCCCGCCGCGACCGGGTTGTGCGCGGGTCTCCCCGGGCATCCCTTCAATCACAAAGTTGAACGGCCGATTCAAGCAAGAGCAGAGTTTCGGACAAAGCTACTAATCAAGGGGCGACAGCCTCAAGGCGAGCGGTCACATGAAGAGGCGCAGCAAGGTCGCAGCCGTCGCGGTCGTCGTGGCAGCCGCGGTCATCGTCTTCTCCGTCGCACCCGTCGTGTTCTGGTACACGGCCTACTTCCCGGGCATCACCATTCCCAACGCCCCGCATCCTCTGTTCTCGGTCTACCGGTCGCTCGGCTGCGTGACTATCGGGTTCGGGGTCTCCTTCAAGTCGGAGGGCCGGCAGAGCGCGTGGTACCTCACCTGCAACCCTCCGATCGTCATGCCTCTCTAGAAGCCGGACTCCGCAGCGTGTGGATGAAGTGGGCGGTGGAGGCGCGATGGGCCCCACGCACGGCCAACGACGGTCGACCGATCCGTCGAACGCCATATTAGCCGTGCACGACCGTGATGCCGATCATGCCTGCCCGTTCCACAAAGGCTGGGGAGTCCGCTGACTTCGCCTACTTCGAGGACAAGGGAAGCGTCTACGACGCCCCGATCGACGTCGTCTGGGATTTCATGAACGACGGCGAGTTCCACCCCCAAGCCCACGCCGGGAGCCTGCGGAACATGAGGTGGAAGGAGGTGAACGAGATAACCGGCGAGGCGACCTGCGAAGTGGTGAGGGGAGGGCGATGGATCAAGATGAAAGCGCGGATCACGACCGTTCCTCCCTTGGTCCGCATCAGCGAGGAGTTCGAGGGCGCCTATGCGGGCTCGAAGATGGTCTTCCTCTACACCCCCAAAGGGAACAAGACCGGGATCGACGTCTACGTGCGTGCCCCGAAGGCGGTCGCGGATGAGCTGAGGGAGACGCTGGCGAAGGCCTTCCGGGAAGACGTCCCGATGCTTCGAGCGTTCGCCCGCAAGAGACGGCAAGGATGACGACGGTAGCCCAATCGGCGGGTGAGCGAGTCGAAGCGCCGACGAGCTGAACCCGGGCTTTTCCGCCCGGGCCGAGGATTCCCGCGGTCCGCCATTCGCGACTTGAAGACGGTCAGGCCGACGAGCATCGCACCCGCTGGCCGATGGATGAGATTCCCGGCGGGGCGCGATGAACCCGCCTCGTGTGACAAGCCATCCACCTCCGAGATCGATCGGTGGGCAGCGGACGAAGCGTGTTCGCCCTGTATTCGCGGTCAACCGCCAGCGAAAAAAGTAAATGCCCCCGATACCGGCTGGAGCCTATGGACTTTTGCGAATGTTGTGGTGCGTCTAAAGGGACCGGCGGGGGAAAGTGTCCCGGTCACAAGCTCGTAGGAGGGCATAGCTTCGCCAAAGGGAACATGAATATGGCATGCCGACATTGCAACAGGCGCGTCGGAGGAAAAGGAACGAGCTGTCCGGAAAGAACGCTCAGCGGCTGTCACGAGTTCGTGTAATCGAACCGCAGAGCGATTCAACTTCCCGCGCGGAGGCGCGACGAACCCTGACACGGCGAAAAGCATCCCTCGTTCAGGCCGTTCGATTCACGCCGGTGGTTACGCAAGTTCGTGCGGCTAGATGCGCCAGAAGGAGGATAGCCGGTGACGCGCTCGCCAGAACTGGACACGCTGCCCGTGGTGGAGAAGCGGACAGTCGACCTGATCAAGAAGGCAGACTATCCGACGAGGACGCAGCCATGGAGGTCGCTGCCAAGGCATGGGATACCAGGCCTTCGAGCAGATCCTCGACCATCCCGAGGCGTCAAACGAGATAATCTACAAGGACGACAGGATCGTCTGGGTCGCAGCGGACAACCCCGAGCTGGCGCAGTTGTTCGAAAGAAGCGCAAGACCAGGCCAATGGCGGAACCGCCCGTCATACTCCTCGTGGGTCATGATGGGCTCGACGCCATCCCAACGGGGTCAGGACGTTCCTGCGCAGCTGGACTCGCTCAGTACCGCTCGTTCGCGCTCTCCTCGGCCATCATCTATCTCATGGCCCTCCCGCCAGCGACCGTCACGATCTCGCCGGTGACCCACCTCGACTCGTCGGAGGCCAGGAAGACCGCCGCATCGGCGACGTACCCGGGCTCGCCCAGAGAGCGGAGGGGCGCCTCCTCGGCCGTGGCCCTCTTCCTCTCCGGCGCGAGGCTGCTGATCATGTCGGTCTCGATCGTCCCCGGGCAGATGGCGTTCACGTTGACGTGCGGCGCCAGCGCCAGCGCTATCGAGCGGGTGAGACCCAGCACCCCCGCCTTCGAGGCCACGTAGTCGGTGACCCCGGCCGCCGAGGCGAGGCCGCTGTAGCCGGAGATCGAGGAGATGTTGATTATCCTCCCGTGCTTCTGCTTCAGCATGATGGGGGCGACCGCCTTGCAGCAGAGCCAGGTCCCCTTGAGGTTGATGGCCATGGTCCTGTCGAAGTCCTCCTCCGTCGCCTCGAGGAACGGGACGCGGTAGAGCACGGCGGCGTTGTTGACCAGTATGTCGATGCGCCCGAACCTTGAGACGACCTGCGAGACCATCTGGTTCACCTCCTGCGCCGATGAGACGTCGGCCCTGACGGTCAGCGGCGGGGGTGCTTCGCCGCCTCTCTTGCGACCCAGGCTCTTCGCGAGGTCGAGCGCCTGCTTCTCGGATTTCAGGTAGTTGATGACGACCTCCGCCCCTTCGGCCGCGAACTTCTCGGCTATGGCGCGCCCGATGCCCTTGCCCGCCCCCGTGACGAGCGCGACCCTCCCGGCGAGCCTTCCGCCTTCAACTGCGGTGCCCTTCTCTGACATGGTATGGAGACGACTGCCCCGGTCGTAGCTCGCCGTTGATAACGTTGACGTCGATCACCTTCGGCTCGTGGTGGTGGTAGCCGACGATGGAGACTATGGCTTATGAGTCGGACGAAGGTAGTCGCGAGCATCCCGTCCGGAAAGGGGGATCGAAGGTCCTCGCGGGCGACGAGCATCTCGAGGGCCTGACCGAGACGATATGGCGCGGAGCCTGACCGTCCCCGGCCCTCGTCGATGAGATGGACGGGCGGAGGCGCGACGGACACCTTGTGCCTGGCTGCCTTTCTACGGCATCCTGAGTCAACACGCGGCTGGGAGCTCTGAACGTCGCGCGCACGCAGAAAAATCGTTTATGAACGGCAGGAGACGACGATCCAAGCCCTTGAACTTCTGCCCGTCCTGCGGCTCGCGGATGAACGCCTATTCTGCCCAACTCGTCTGCCCTAGGTGCAACACGACCGTACGGCTTCAGGGTGCGGGCTCGAACGATCTCGGAAGAATGGATCCCGCCACAGCAGAAGAGAACGTCAGACGCTTCATCGAGGCGCTGTCGTCGCAAGCGCGCTTCGGTCTCAGGGGAGAGAAGCCCCTCGCCGTGATCGCCGCTCTCAAGTACCTCTGCGAATCGACTCGGACGAGTGTCGGGCTCCTGGCGCTGTTGGAGAACGAAACCTACTCGAGCGCGATAAGGAGCAGGTTCATCGCCCTCGCGAACCTGTATGGGAGATTTCCAAATCCAGAGAGCTCCTGGAGCGTGATAACGGGGGGAGACCGATTCGAGCTCCAGACGGCCGTGAAGAGTTCTCCCGACCTGGACAAGAGCGTATCGAGCCTGACCCTCGAGCAAATATGTTCGCTCTCCGGAGAGTTCGTTCAGACCTTAGCCGGTCACCCGGGCCCGGCGAGCCCCAGGCCCGCCTCGAACGGAGCCTAGGCCATCAGGGTGCCGCACATGATCCTCCCGAAGGAGCGTGACCGTCGTTTCGTGACGATCCGCCGCGGCGGGACCCTCACCGATCCGGATCACCGGCTCCTCGCCCTGTGGGCGGCATCGTGCGCGGAGCACGTCCTCGACCTCTTCGAGTCGGCTCAGCCCGAGGACCCGCGACCGCGTCAGGCGATCGAGCAGGCCCGCGCTTGGGTGCGTGGCGAGACCACGATGTCCCAGGCTCGCACGGCGGCCGGCGCAGCGAACGACGCGGCCAGAGACCTGAGCGGGGCAGCACGGCACGCCGCGCACGCTGCCGGCCAGGCCGCGGCCGTCGCGCACGTCGCCGCGCACGAGCTCGGTGCGGCCGCCTATGCGATCAAGGCCGCACGCGCCGCCGCGCCGGAAGGAGAGGGCGAGGTCGCAGGACGGCTCGAGTGCCGGTGGCAGCGCGACCAGCTCCCGGAGGCGATTCGCGAGCTCGTGCTCGACGACCAGCGGTTGCGGAACGGCATCTGCTGGTCGATGTTCGACTGCTGAGAGTACTACAGCCGTGCCTCGGCCAAGGGAGGCGCAATGGACCTAACATGGACCCGCCTTTCCTTCCGCATCTCGACTCGATGCAGATCAATCTTTCCCGAGCGAGCAGGGGTCGGAGCCGAGCACCGCCTTCGCCGGACCGGGCGCCCAGCCGAGCTCGAACTCCCGGCGGGTCTACCGGTTCCCTAGGGTGTGATACACATATATTTCCTATGGGGATTCTTTCTCCGTACTTGAGGTCGATTCAGCGCCGCGAATCAGCCGTAAGGATGCTCGCCTCGCTGGTTTTGGTCCTCTTCCTCTCCGGTGCCCTGAGCGTCCTGACCCCGCCGGTATCCGCTGCCGGCGCTCCGAACGCCAGCAGCGTAAGTCGTGCTTCATCTCGCCCAAATGAGCCTGGAAAGGAGGCGAATACCGTCCCGGGATCATCACCTTGGTCCCTGGGTGACTTTGCGTCGAATCTCGTCGTTCTGCTCGGCCGCTCCATAAGTTCAGGGACGGGTTATGCCCGTTCGCTCTACGATTCGATCACGGACGCACTTTCTCCAGGACCGTCCGCTCCGACCCGAGCCGGGACGAGCGCAGCGACGACCTCACCACGGTCCACCGGTACACCCGCGTCGGACCTCAACTCCGGAGATTCCACCCATCTCACCTGGAACGAGTATCTGGCGAGCAATCCATCGGGAGGCTGCTACGTTGTCGAGAAGACGAGCGACGATTGGAATCAGGTCCAGTGCGGTAACGCGCCGCTGGTGCCGCTGGTGCCGTCCTCCGCGGTCGAGGGCAGCCCGTCCCTTGCGGGCAACGGCAACGATTGGGTCGCGAAATCCCCGTCAGGCAGCCTCATCAGCAGCTCCTACGGGTCGTTCCCGTCCGTCACCGGACTGACGAGCGAATCGAGCCCCGACGGAGCCAACTACTACACTCTCCAAGACAACACCAACACCTTCGCGACCAGCACGACGTACACGGGAGGGCGGCTGGCCACCGGCTGGGAGCAGTTCGTCTTCCTGAACTATCCAGCGTATGACGTCGGGGTGGCGTTCATGCAGTACTGGCTCCTCGGCTACCTCTCCCAGTACGGTAGCTGCCCGAGCACCGGCCCTCCCTCCGGGACCTCCTGGATGTCGTACGAAGGGAGCTGCTATGCGAACGGCCCCGAGCAGGCGGAGATCCCGCTGGAGGCGGCGACGAGCCTGGGCGCACTCTCGCTGGAGACGTACGCCAACTATCCGTCGGGGTACGACCAGATGGGTCTCTGCACCGGGACCACCTGCTACCTCGCCCTTTCGAACAGCCAGGTCCTCGACCTCTACCAGAACTGGCAGTACTCCGAGTTCAACGTCGTCGGCGATGGCGGAGGCAGCGAGGCGAGCTTCAACCCGGGCACCACCATCACCGTCTCGAACAGCCTGAACGCCGTGCCCTCGTGCTCGACCACGGAGCCAATCGTCGACGGCTACATCGGGTTCACCGGGGAGACGAACAACCTCGACCTGGGATCCTGCTCCACGAACGGCGACGCGATCGTCTTCCCAGAGTCGAACGCGGTCGCCAGTCCGACGATCTCCACCGCCGTCCAGCCATCGGCATCGGTCGCCGTCGGCACCTCTACGCACGACACCGCGACGGTCGGAGGCACGCTCTCCGGGTTCGTCCCGGCGGGCACCGTCACCTACACCCTCTACTCGACGGGCGGCGCGTGTTCGGGGCCGTCGTCGACCCAGCGGGTCACGCTGAACCCCGACGGGACGGTCCCTCCTTCTTCATCGCAGACTCTGGGAGCGGGGTCGTACAGCTACAGCGCCTCCTACTCGGGCGACCCCAACTACGAGGGCGAGACGAGCACGTGCGAGCCCCTCACGGTCACCTCGTCGACGGTCGCCGGCTCGATCCGGCTGTCCGTCGCCGAATCGGGTGCGCCCGATGGGACCTTCGGTCTGAGCGGCTGTGGTGTCTCGGTAAGTTCGGTCCCTGGAGACGGGTCCGCACACTCTTTCACGGCGACGCCTAACTGTCTGATAACGGTGACCGCCCCCGCCGCTGGATCCAGCACGAGGTCCCTGTTCGCCGGTTCCTCGACGGCCGAATCGTTCACCACCTGCGCGACCGGCACCTGCCCGGAGCAAGACTACTCCTACTACTATCAGCTTGGCCAGTCGGTGAGCCTCTCCATTCTTGGCGGAGGGAGCCCCAGCGTCACCCTGACCAGCGTCCAGTTCGGCGCTTCCACCCCGACGACCCTGGCGACCGCCCCGGCGAACATCTGGGTGGACTTTGGGACCGCCGCGTCCGTCCCGGTCGCGGTGGCGGGGGCGGCGGGCGAGCAGTGGGTCACCTCCACCTCCTCCTGGACCATAACGTCCAGCGACGCGATAACGATCCCGGTAGTCTATCAGCACCAGTACCAGGTCTCATTCGCCGTCTCCCCGACCGCGGGAGGGACGACCACCCCGTCGGGCTTGAACGTCTGGGAGGACGCCGGGTCGCTCTCGATATCGGCCAGCCCTAACGGCGGCTACACCTTCTCCTCATGGGGTTCGAGTACGGGCTCGATAACGTTCGCCGGTCCGACGTCGGCTAGCACGACCGCCGCCGTCTCCGGGTCCGGGACGATAACCGCAGATTTCACCGCGGTGGGGCCCACCGCCCTCTCCCTCGACGGGAGCGTCTCCGGAGGAGCGAACTTCGGCACGACAGTGTCGGTCTCCCTGACCACCTCATGCTCCCCCGACGTAGTGATCGTCCTCATAGGGGAGAACACGGCGAGGGCGACCGCGACAGCCGCCACACCCGAGTCGACCGGGCTGTCGTTCGAGCTCAGGAGCTCCCTGCAGTCGGGCACCGTGCGCCTCTGGGAGTACTACGCGATAGCGAACAGCCCCCTCACGTCTCAGCTGATCACCGAGACGATGTCCCAGCAGACCGCCTTCACAGTCACCGCCTTCGGGGTCTGCGGCGCCGACACCGGGGCGCCGTTCGACACCAACTCCCAGCTGCCCAAGACGACCAGCGGGTTCTGGGGCACCTCCCACTCCAACTCCGTGACCACCTCGGGCTCGGACGATTTCGTCTTCGACATCGACGCCTCTCAGGGCAACCCCGCCTACACCACGCTCGATTCGTATGCCTCCATCCTGACCCAGCAGGTCCCCTCGTGGATGGCCAGCTCCACCGAGTACAAGGTCGTCTCCTCGCCCCAGAGCGGGACGACCCTCGGCTTCACGCTCAGCGTCGGCCAGTCCGGGTCGCAGGTCGTGGACGCCATCGTGGCGGCCAGCCGATCGCGATCTCGATCAAAGAGCCCGGCGCGCCATCTGCCACGTTCACGATCAACGGCTGTGGGGCCAGCCCGTCGACCATACCGGGAGACGGAGCGTCGCACCCAATCACGATGCAGGCGTCCTGCCCATTCACCCTGAGCTACGCCAACTCCGGGACGAGCAGATACGGCTTCATAACCGGCGGGTCCTTCTCGGCGGCGTCGCCCTCCGAGACGACCTGCTCGAGCGGGACGTGCACCGGAATATCTCTTGGATACGACCTCCAGGAGCAGCTCACGGTCTCGGGAGGGTTCGGAGTGTCCTACTCCCTGCCTTCAGAGACGAACGACGGCTGGTACAGGTACGGGGACGGCCTCACCGTGTCGTCGAACGGGATCAACGCCAGATCTGGTGGAGCCGGGATGAGAGTGACAGGATGGCAGATAGACGCTGGCACCACGAACGGCGTCGCGACGACCGGTCTCGTCACGACCTCGTCGATCACGATGGGCGCTCCACACACGGTCACGTTCAACGCCGTAGCCCAGTATCAGGTGACGCTGGACTCCGGAGCCACGAGCGCCCTGGCCTCGATCACTCCCTCGACGATACCGGGCGACAGCTACTGGTACGATTCGACCACCCACGTCACGCTGGTGCTCGACGGGATCTGGGGCGCAACGACCGTCCAGCGCGACGCCCTTCTCTCGTACTCCGTCGATGGAGGCTCGCCCACGAGCACGGCGACCACAGGCACGGTCACGGTCCTGAGCGCCCTCCCCATCGCTTCGCCCCAATCGATAACGACAACCTCCACGGTGCAGTACAGCCAGTCGGTGAGCCTCTCCATTCTTGGCGGAGGGAGCCCCAGCGTCACCCTGACCAGCGTCCAGTTCGGCGCTTCCACCCCGACGACCCTGGCGACCACCACAGTAACTGTCTGGATGGACAGTGGCGCCATCGCGTCCATCCCGGCCGCAGTGGCCGGCGCGGCGGGCGAGCAGTGGGTCACCTCCACCGTCTCCTGGACCATAACGGCAAGCGACGCGATAACGAACCCGATAGTCTACCAGCACCAGTACCAGGTCACCTTCGCCGTCTCTCCGTCAGGGGACGGAACGACTACCCCATCAGGCTCGAACGTCTGGGAGGACGCCGGGTCGCTCCCGATATCCGCAAGCCCGAACGGCGGCTACGCCTTCTCCTCTTGGAGCTCGAGCACGGGCTCGATCACGTTCGCCAGCTCGACGTCCGCTAGCACGACGGCCACCGTCTCCGGGCCTGGGACGATAACCTCCGACTTTACCGTAGTGACCTCGACCGTCACGCAACCCATCACCTGCACGGTCGCCAACTCCGGCCCGGCAGGGACGATGACGCTCTCCGGCGCCGGAGTCAGCCCGACGACCCTGCCCTGCGACGGCACCTCGCACAGCTTCACCGCGAACCCATCCTCCACGATAACGGTCACGGTGCCGACCGACGCGACGAACGCGCGCTACCGCTTCGCCGGCGGGTCATCGACCACCACCATCGCCACCTGCGCTTCGGGGACCTGCACGGGCGCCAGCATCACCGCTTACTATCAGCTGAAGAACACCTACCAGGCGACTCCCCAGACGCCGACGGCATGGGACGCGGCCCTGAGCATAGGGGTGACCGGCACCCAGGCCGGAGCTCCTGCGCAGGTCGGGTGCACCATCGCGACGACGAACGGAGGCGAGGCCGCGAACTGCGCGGCATGGTTCGACTACGACGCGGGCGTCACGGTGGCGAGCCCCGTATCCGTCTCCGGGACGGAACAGTGGGCTCAATCTGGCGGCGACGCCTTCACCCAGGCGACCGGAGGCAACACGGACGACGTCAACTACCTGGACCAGTTCGCGGTCACGTTCGCAGTCAGTCCCGCGGGCGCCGGGACCACGAGCCCGTCAGGGACTAACGTCTTCGAGGCCTACGGTGCCCTCTCGATCGGCGCGACTCCCAACAGCGGCTACGTCTTCAGTTCTTGGTCGTCGAACGTTGGTGGGATAACGTTCGCGTCCGCAGGCAGCGCATCGACCACGATCACCGTCCATGCAGCGGGAACGATTACCGCGGCATTCGGTACGGGGACGACCACCCTCTCCCTCGACGGGAGCGCCTCCGGAGGAGCGAACCTCGGCACGACCGTCTCCGTCCCTCTCACCACCTCCTGCTCTCCCGACGTCGTGGTGGTCCTGGTAGGGGAGAACACGGCGAGGGCGACCGCGACAGCCTCCACCCCTACCTCATCGGGGTTGACGTTCGCCCTGAGGGCCTCCCTGCAGTCTGGCACCATGCGCCTCTGGGAGTACTACGCGATAGCATCGGGCCCGCTCGCCTCCCAGTCGATCACCGAGACGATGTCGCAGCAGACAGCCTTCACCGTCACCGCCTTCGGGGTCTGCGGAGCCGACACGGCGACACCGTTCGATTCGAGCGCTCAGCTGCCCAAGACGACCAGCGGATTCTGGGGCACCTCCCACTCCAACTCCGTGACCACCTCGGGCTCGGACGATTTCGTCTTCGACATCGACGCCTCTCAGGGCAACCCCGCCTACACTCCCCTGAACGGTTACGCCTCCATCCTGACCCAGCAGGTCCCCTCCTGGATGGCCAGCTCCACCGAGTACAAGGTCGTCTCCTCGCCCCAGAGCGGGACGACCCTCGGCTTCACGCTCAGCGTCGGCCAGTCCGGGTCGCAGGTCGTGGACGCCATCGTGGCGGCGGCGGCTCCGTCGTCGGGTGAAGCGCCAACCTCTCCGTCCATTGCCGCTTGGACCAGCTTGATGGCCGCTTCGAGGGATCTGCCGAGCGCGGCCTACGGTTCCATTCCCTGCCCGACCATGACTCATGTGGAAGAGGGCCAGGAGCAACCAAAGCCATGCGTGCCAAGAGAGGCAGAGGGAGCGCGGCCGTGCTGAGAATCGGCCACAGAAGCGAGGCCTGCGAGGACCGACAGATACGCCCGTGCCCGACCGTGGATGATGTGATGTCCCCCGGCCGGCGGAGGGAGGCGCAATGAGACCTGGCGTCACCCGCCTTTCTCACGGCATCCGAATCGAGCCTAGACGCTTTGCCGTCCGCGCGTGGACGCCCCATCATCCGTGGGCCGGAGCCCACCCCGCAGAAGGCGTTGCAAGGGGCCCTGGACGTCTTCTGCGAGGGAACCTCTAAAGCGTAAGAGGCAAATCCATCCAAGAAGCTGGCGGGTCTGGGACTAGCTTCGGAGCAGTTTGATGCTGCAGCCGAAGGGTCTCGTGTCGGGAGTCGTCACGGGGACCCCCCGGATCACTTCCTCGATCGCGTTTCTCAGGTCAGGGCTCTTGACTTTCGTAACGTCTCTCGAGTCGTCTATCCGGCCTCTGTAGCGAAGGGCTCTCTTCGCGTCGAACAGGAAGACGTGCGGCGTGCAGACCGCCCCGTACAGGTCGACCAACCTCTGGTCCGCGTCTCGCAGGTAGACGAAATTGAACCCCCTTTCCTTCGCCCGCTGGACCATCTCGGAGTAGCCGTCCTCTGGGTAGGCCTTGTCGTCGTTCGAGTTCACCGCGACCAGCTGCACCCCCTTCGATGCATACTCGGTCTGGATCTCCACCATCCTCCCTTCGTAATCCTTGACGTACGGGCAGTGATTGCACGAGAAGATGACCACGAGGACGGATTTCTCCCTGAACGAGTCCAGCGAGTATCTTCTCCCGTCGGTCGATAGGACGTTCTCGAAATCGGGTGCGGACGCTCCTAGGGGAAGCAACGAGGCAGAGGCCATCTGGGAGATTCTTAACGATTCCCACGTCACTCGAACGCCAAGGGTCCTGGCGGAGGCGCGATGAACCCTCCGTGCACGGCTTCTACGGCATCCCGGATCCACAAGCAAGCAAACAATTGAAAGGGCGTTCTGTCGTCTTGGCAGACCTGCCAGCCGGAAGCACGCGTTCTTTCTGGACGAACCACGACCGCTCGACGGGGCTGAGAAGACCCGCATCCCGAAAGAGTCGCTTCGTCCAAGTCGGAAACTCGCGCGACGTCTAACCAAAGGGCGCGACCTATTCCTCCGCTGTCCGGCCACGCGACGAGATGGGCGAGTTTGTAATGGGCGAAGGGATCTCGTCTAGACTTCGGTCGGCGACGCCATAATAGGATCTGCGGGACGACCGGTGAAGGGAGAGACGCTTGCCTGAGCTTCGACCCGAGATAGGTCCCGAAGCGGTCCTGAATCTGCTGAGCCGGCATTTCAAGGAACCCGTGACCGGCCTCGCCCAGGTGGAGGCCGGCCCGATAATGCGCGCCTTTCGCTTCGTCGCGGGCAACGAAGAGTATCTCGTCCGTTTCAACGGGGACAACATGATGACCTCGAACCTGCCAAAGGAGGAGTACATATCGCGGAAGCTCGCTCCGACGAAGGTCCCCGTGCCGCCCGTCGTTCATACCGGCCGCATGGGCGACCTGCACTTCGCCATCTCGCTCAGGGTGCCCGGGCAGATAGCCGCGACCATGCCCGCACGCGAGGTGGAGTCGCTCCTGCCGCAGGTCATCTCCACGCTGGACGACATCCGCCAGGTGGACGTGAGCGACACGGCCGGCTACGGGATGTTCGACCATCTGGGCCGGGGCATGTCGCCCGGCTGGCGCGAATTCCTGGAACTGATCGAGAAGGAGGAAGACGAGCGCGACTTCTTTGGCAAGTGGCATCACCTGTTCGAAGACACGTTCCTCGAACTCGACCTGTACAGAAGGATCTATGACCGCATGAGCGGCCTGCTGGACTGCTGCCCTTCCGGCCGTTACCTGGTGCACGGCAGCTACACCTTGCACAACGTCCTCGCCGCCCGCGGGCGGGTGACGGCCGTGCTGAACTGGTTCGATGCCCGGTACGGTGATTTCGTCTACGACGTCGCCGGACTGGACTTCTGGTATCCTTGGTTAGACGTACGCGAAGCGTTTCGGCGCCGCTACGGAGAGCAGAACGTCGAGGTCCCCGCTACCGGGAACGCCTGCTCTGTTACGAGTGCCACGTGGCCCTGAGCGGATTGCGCTTCTTTGCCTTCGCAGGAAACGAACCCTCCTACCGGACGACGCGATCGCTGATACTGAAGAAGCTCGAGACGCCGGGCCGATGAATCCCGCCAGAGCGGGCCTCGACCGGTCGGATCCCGTGTTGCGAGGGTTTCAATGCGATCTACCCTGGGGCGGGACGGGGCATCGAAGCCTCGCTCGATGGGCGCTTTCGCTCGCCCGCGCCCGATGACAATCCGCCGTCCGACCCTTTCGAAGGCCAAGTGATGATGGACGTCTCGGAGCGTCCCGGCCTCGGAGACCGGCCGCGGTCGCCCTGGAGCTCGCACGACGCGCGCAGGCCTGCCGCCGCCCGAGTCCCCCAGCGCTTAATACCCTCCCGGCCGATCTCGAAAGCCCGTTGGAACTGCTGGGGACGGGGACCTCGCTCCAGGGGGTCGTGGGAAACGGCCGGATGACCGCATGCCTGCTCCCGAACGGGACCGTGAGCTCGATCTTCTGGCCCCGCGCGGGCTACCCGCAGCACCTGAAGGAGGCCTGCACGGGCGTCTTCCTCGCCGGGCCGGCGGGAAGAGGAGACAAGGACGAGTTCGTCTGGCTCGACGAGAAGAACTGGACGGTCGGCCAGAGGTACCTCCCGCACAGCAACGTCATCGAGACCACGTACAGGGGGTGGAGGGGCCTCCTCGTGAGCAAGACCGCGTTCGTGGACCACGAGCTCGACGTCCTCGTCTGCACCTTCCGGGTCGCGGGGGTCGGCGACGACGAAGGCGCCAGGGGCGTCCGCCTGCTCCAGTACCAGAACCCCGAGATGGGCGAGACCAGGTGGGGGGACGCGGTCTTCTACGACCCGAGGCACGACGGCGTGCTGCACCACTACATGGACACGTACCTCGCCTTCTGCAGCGACGAAAAGTCGAGCTCCTTCCAGTGCGGCATCACGGACGGGGAGGGCGACGCCCGCGCCGACTGCGAGGACGGGAGCCTCGGCAAGGCCACAGCGGCGCTCTACCGGGGGAGGCTGGGCGTCAACTCGGCGCTCGCGTACGACCTGGGGACCGTCGGCCGGGGGAGCTCGAGGCGCCTGGACTACTTCGTCACCGCCGGGCCGACCCTGGACCTGACCATCTCGGTGATGGAGACGGCGAGGAGCCTCGGGGCCAGGAATCTGCTCGGGCGGACCTCGAGGTACTGGGCCTCGTCGGTGAAGGGGCGCGCGTCGTCGAACCTGAGGGGACCGGTAGCCAGGATGGTAGAGCGGTCGGTGCTCACGCTCCAGCTCGCCTGCGACAGGGAGACGGGAGGCATAATCGCCTGCCCTTCCATAGACCCGGACTACCGCTACGTCTGGCCGCGGGACGGCTTCTATGCCGCGCTCGCCCTGGACAGGACCGGCCACCACGCGGAGGCGGCCAGGTTCTATTCCTGGTGCACCAGGGCCCAGGACCGGACGGGGGTCCTCCACCAGAGGTACTTCGCCAATCCCGAGCACGTGGGCCCCTCCTGGGGCCCGGCCTGGGGCGAGGAGACGGACGAGACCTCGGCGGTACTGTGGGGGACGGTCGAGCACTTCCGGCTCACCAGGGACGTGGGGTTCCTGAGCCAGATGTGGCCGTTCATGAGACGGGCGACGGAGTACCTCGTCGGCTCCATCGACGAAAAGTCCGGGAGGATGGAGCCCACGATGGACCTGTGGGAGGAGGGGTCCTCCAAGCACGTCTACTCGGTGATCACCGCGGTGGCCGGGATCAGGGCGGCGGCGGTCGCCGCCAAGCGGCTCAGGTTCGAGGACGAGGCCCTCGAGTGGGAGCGCCTCTCGAGGACCCTGGAGAAGCACCTGCTCGGCGACTACTGGAGCGGCGAGCTCGGGCACTTCATCAGGAACACGTTCCCCCGCGACGAGCAGCCCGACATAAGCTCCCTGGCCCTCTCCTGCCCGTTCGGGATACTGCCGGACGACGACCTCCGGATGGTGCGGACGGCCGACGCGCTCGCCGCGGCCTTCGAGTTCCACGCTGGCGGGGTGGGCCGGTTCCCCAGCGACAACAACTACGGCGGCAACCCCTGGGTCATCTCCGCCTGCTGGCTCGCGCTGCACTACTCGAGGGTCGGAGACCTCCGGAAGGCCCGGTCGATGCTGAACTGGTGCGTCGAGCACGCTACCGGACTGGGGTTGCTCCCGGAACAGGTAGAGAAGGAGACCGGCAAGCCTCTCTCCGCCATACCCCTCTCCTGGTCGCACGCGATGTTCGTCCTGGCCGCGCAGGAAGCCTTCTCCTCCTCCTCTTCAGCACGGCGCTGACGCCGGGAAGCCGCCTGCATGGACGGGCGAGGCGGTCGGTCCGATGTCTTCCGAGGACCCGATCGGTCTCACCCGCTCCGACGGACCTCCGGTACGAGAGAGGGGGTCGTGGCTAGACGCCGGTCGTTGCACGTAACGGGGTAGACGGTTCCCCAAGGTCAGCCCCATCCGCGGGCAACCGAGCGCTCGATTTCGCTCGATTCGAGCGTATCCTGCGGTTCGGTCGAAGAGGTCGGTGGAAGAAGCTGCCATCGAAGAATCATCTTTTTCAAGTATATAGTTCATATGTTATAATGTTTGGGCAATAATAAATACGGGCTTGAGATGGCGCGCGGCCATGGACGTCGACCAGAAGTTCAGGCTGGGTCTGATCGCTCTGTCGGGCCTCTGCTTCTTCGCAGCCGCCGGTGGGCACATCACTCCGCTCGCCCAGGCGATTGGCTCGTGGGGTCCATAGCCGCACCCTGACCGTCGACCGTAGCGACGCTGGATGAAGGCCGCTCGTGCCCGGCGTCCTCGATGCCCTGAGCCAGGGTCCAGGCTGCGCGTTCTGGGAAGAGCCAGGAACCGCGTCGATCTTCTCCCCCTGACGGCCACCCAATTTCGACGTCTGGACGAAATGCCCGGCCAGGACCCGGCGTTCAGAGGTCGCATGAACTCATGGGCCTTCCGCGAGGTCCAGCGCCAGATCGAGCACAGGGCGAGATGGGAGGGCGTCCCCGTCGCCTACGTGAGCACCGGAGGAACGTCCCGAAAATGTCCAGGTTGTGACTCCTCACTGTTCGCGCTGGAGAGGCGCAGGCTACCGGGTCCTTCGTGCGACGAGACCGAGGATAGGGACGTCCTCGCAGCAAAGAACTTCGTGATGATGGCCGCGCCGGTTCGTGCGGCTCGGCCGCCCGGAGGAAGCCGTGAAGGGGAACCCCGAAGGCAGGAGGGCGCGGGCAATCCCCGGAGCAGAGGGTGGAAGGTGGCTCTCGGCCATGAGCCGAAGAGCTACCAGAACCTGCAAACTCCGTGGTCCTGCAGAAACCTTCTTTATCGCCGAAGGCCGTTCGATCCAGCCATGCAGCACGGACGGGAAGGGAGCAAGGCCCGGGAGTTCCACGAAGCCACGAAGCACTCCAGGGTCAGCGTGCACGCCTCGGTGCACCATCTGGACTGGGACGACAAGCCCAGGCCCTTCAAGGTGTACACGGGCCAGCCCCTGCGGGACCTCCCGACCGAATTCCTCAGGCCTTCGCTCAACGCCCTCGTGTCCATAAGCTCCAGCGTGTCGAAGGAGCGAGCGTCCACCGCCGTGGGCGTAGGCACCCTCGCGGAGCTCCTGTTCTTCTCCGCGGGGATAACGCGCGAGCTAAGGGTACCGGGACGGGGCGAGCTCTACATGAGGGCGGCACCGGCCACCGGAGCCCTCTACCCCATCGAGCTGTACGTCGTCTGCAGGGACCTCGAGGGGCTCAGGGCGGGGGTGTATCACTTCTCGCCGGGCGACTTTTCGCTCTCCCAGCTCAGGAGCGGAGACTGGACGGCGGCGCTGTCTTCCTACGCAGGGTCCCGCGCCGACGTCTCGGCGGCTCCCGCGTTCCTGGTCCTGACGTCGATCGCCTGGAGGAACGCCTGGAAGTATCGGGCGCGCTCGTACAGGCACTGGTTCTGGGACGGCGGCGTCATCGCTGCGAACCTCCTGGCCACGGCCAACTCGGCCGGCCTCCGCTCGTCGGTGGTCCTCGGCTTCGAGGACGATGCCGTCAACAGGCTCCTGGGCCTGAGGGCCACGCAGGAGGCGGCGATCGCGATATGCCCGATGGGGGTCCCAGACGCGGCCGCGCGGTCCGCCTCCGGGAGACCCCCGGCAGAGCTCCCGCCCCCCATCGACCCCGCCTTCCTCCCGCTCTCCCGGGACGAGGTGGGCTACCCGGAGGTCTGGGAGGCGCACGAGGCCTCCCGCCTCCGGGACTTTGGCGAGGTGAGAGCGTGGACAGCCAGAGCGGGGGAAGAGGAGGAGGAGCCCGGTCCCACCACCACCGCCGTCGCCACGCTCTCGCCCGACAGGAGGTATCCTCTGGACCCGAGCGCGCCCGCTCGGGACGAGCCGCCCGACCTCGCAAAGGTCATACTGAAGAGGGGCTCGAGCCGGAGGTTCTCCCCGGAGCCGATAACCTACCGCCAGCTGTCGAACGTGCTCTTCCACTCCACCCGGGGGGTCCCGCTCGACCTTCCGGTCCCGGGGACCCTGCTGGACGTCTGCCTGATCTCCAACGCGGTGAAGGACCTCCCCGACGGGAGCTACCGCTTCGACCGGGCTTCCGGCTCGCTCGAGCAGCTCAAGGCGGGAGAGTTCAGAGACGCGGCCGGCTATCTCTGCCTGGAGCAACCGCTCTTCGCGGGGGCGAGCGTCGTGGTCTTCTTGATGGCGGAGCTGGCGAGGGTCCTGCGCCTCCACGGGGACCGAGGGTACAGGGCCGCCCAGTTCGAGGCGGGCGTGGTGGCCGGAAGGATGTACCTGGCGAGCTACGCGCAGGGGATGGGGGCGTCGGGGACGACGTTCTACGACGACGCCGTGACGGAGTTCTTCTCCCCTCAAGAAGCCCGTGCGACCCCGATGATGGCGCTGGGCATCGGCATCCCCGGCTACAGGTCGAGGTCTGGGAAGATGATCCCGAAGAGGCTCACGAGAGAGCAGATGATGATGGCCGTCTGACCGGCAGATGACCACCACAGCCCGGCGCGCGGATGCAGGAGATGGACCGCCAGGGGAGGCGCAAGGAGCCCTGCGCACATCTCAACACAAGACGACGCGTCCGCTCGTCGATTTGAGAGAATCAGTTCGAAAGACGGCCCGAAGCACCGCTCGGGCGCCCCGCTTATATGCCGACCCGAACCGAGAGACGTTCATGAACGCCGCCGAGAGAAAGGCGTACCATGACTTGAGAAACGTACCGCACGAGAAGATCGCGGAGGCTGGGCGGGACGCGCTGCGAAGCGCGGTGGAATCGCACCTCAAGAGACAGGCCGACGCGAGGGCAGAAAGGAAATCGCGAATGGAACCTGTGCACGGAGCCATGAGGGCCGCTGCGGCGAAGTCCCCCGAAATGGAGTCCCTTCGAGGTCCGATCTCGAAGGCGATGAAGCTGCCCAAGCGATACAAGCACCCCCGCCCACCGGCCAGCGTTCTGAAGTCTCCGTGGGTCAGGCTCGGCTCGATCCACGTGGTAGACGTGCCGCCCTTTCAGACGGCGACCGGCTTCAACCAGAACGGTGCGACCTGGATGGAAGGGCCGACGGCGAACGCGAACGGGAGCATGTCCTACATGATGGGCGCCGGGGTCGACGCGGGCGGGCAGGGGGCTGCCGGCAGCGTGGACTGCTGGGCCGCAGTCGGCCAGGCGTACGCGTTCCCCTCCCCCACAGGGCCCCTGGTCAACGCCGCCGACCTGAAAGGGATCTTGACGTTCTCCGTGAGTCCATCGGTGAGCTGGAATGCGGAATGGGCCAGCAGCTTTTGGCGGCAGGCCGCTGGAAACATCTGGGTGGGCCAGGTCGTGAACCAATTCGATGTAAACGGGACGTTTGTGGGCACGCCCGTATCCGCCGTGCAATCGTTGGAGTCGTTCGACGACTACAACTTTTATGACACCGGCAACCAGAACGGGTCATCGTCGGGGATTTCACTCTCCTGCACGCTGCCGGTAGAGAGCGGGATGCTCTACGAGTGCTGGGCGATCATCGCAGGGAGCGCTACCGGTGACTTCAGCAACGACCAGAGCTTCGCCGTGATCACGCTTCATGCAACAGCCAACCCACTGGTCATCGACTTCCAGTACGGTTGATTGGGACCGGGTTTGGGACCATCGCGTGACCTCCACCAGGGTCGATGATGGAAAACCCGGTCACGAGGATAGGTCAAAGAATCGAGTCCCAAGGTGCGCATTCGATCCCAGGAGAGCGCCACCCAGCACCTATGGCCCAACGCGTGGGTGATATTCCTCAATCAGGGGAGCGCGATGAAACCTGGCGCGATTTACCCCTCTGGGCGTCTCAGCGAGAACAACGGCTTGAAATTGCGTTCGGCGTCGTTCGGACATAACTATTAATCGACAAGCCGGAGCGGCCTCCACAAGAGCGTCTTCGGCTTGAGCGCGCCCGCCTCTCGGAGCTACCTCGCCATCGCCGCGGCCATCGTCATAGCGGGCGTGCTGGTCTCCGGGACCCTTTACGGAGCGGTCGGCCAAGAGGAGAGAACCACCACGCGCATCTCTACGACCACGCTCGTCCAGACGACCACGCTCGTCCAGACGACCACGCTCGTCCAGACGACCACGCTCGTCCAGACGACCACGCTCGTCCAGACGACCACGCTCGTCCAGACGACCACGCCGACCCCGGGCTCTATCTTGGACTCGGTAGAAGGCATCAACGGGATCACGCTCCGGCTTAACGTAAACGTCTCCTCCACGTCTTCCTCCGGGGTGACCGTGGCCGCCTTGGCGGGCGATTACAACCTTCACTCCTCCGCGTCAAACGTGACCGCAGCGGATGCGTGGTCCGTCCCAAACCAGGTGTTGCAGAGCCGCTTCTGCACCCCCGCAGACGACCCCGTGGGGGTCTCCATCGCTGAAGGCTACTATATCCCGTCCAACGTGAGCTCGGCCAAGTTCCTGATCTTCATCAATCCGGCGGTCACCTACACGTGCACCGCCCAGGCGCCCGACCCCGTGGCCACGTATACCTTCAGCCCGATGAGCGACGCGGCGATGGCGAGGGGAGGTTGCGGAAGCCTGACCTGTGGCTACGAGACGACGGCATCCGACCAGTTGGTGGCGAGCGGCTCCTATGTGGGCGGGGCGCTCACGGGCTTCGCACCGGGAGAGTACACGGTCATCGCCGGGGACGAGTGGGGGAGCTCGCTCCTCGCATACTTCATCGTGCCCTGACCGCGAGAGAGGCGCGATGAACCCTCGTACGTGCTGGAACATCTTCACGCACGCTCAAAGCCAACGATCAGCCAGAGGTTTCTGACCCGTCCGCGCGATACGGCACCCCAGGATCGGACCGGCGTCGACGAGACTGAGGGCCAGGACGACACTGACGCACGGTCACGAGAACCTGACCCTGTCGCCCAGCTCCTTCGCGTCCAGGAGCCGCTTCAGGTTCTCCCAGTCGTATCGGCCGCGATACTCGCCCTCGAACCTCCTGTCCTTGTATTCCTCGCGGAAGTACGGCAGGATCTTCTGCTTCGCGGCCTCGAGGAAGGCGGGCAGGTCTCCGGAGAGGGCCAGGCCTATGTGGTCGAACCCCAGCCTGACCTGCCCCTCGACCGCGGAGATGACCTCGTCCGGAGAGGTCGCGACGACCACGTGCTTCTCTATCCAGTCCCTCCCGACGCGGTCCCCGTTCTCCTCGATGACGCGCGGGTCGTGGACCTCCGAATCGGCGAAGACGGGGAGCATCGACCCCCGCCACGGGAGCAGCGAGTCTATGGCCTTCTCCCGGTCCTGATGGAAGCCGAGTCCGAGCACCATCGACTTCTCGACGTCCTCCAGCCGGCGACCGCTCAGCCTGGCACCCCTCTCGACCGCCGGGAACAGGACCTCCCTGGCCCTCGACGGGTCCACGGGCCCGACCGTCATGAAGCAGTCGCCAAGCTCCCCGGCGAGCTCCGCGGAGCGGGGGCCGAACCCGGAGAGGTGTATCGGGATCGGTGTCTGCGGCTTGTCGTAGAGGTTGGCCTTGCGCAGGCTGTGGTGGTCTCCCTTGAACGTTACGAACTCCTTCGTCCAGAGGAGCCTCACGATCATCGTCGCCTCCCTCAACCTCCTGATCCTCTCCGCGTGCGAGCGAGGCCACCGGTATCCGCAGGGCACCTCGTTCAACCCCTCTCCGGTCGCCACGCCGAGCCAGATCCTCCCGGGAGCCAGGTAGGAGAGGGTGGAGAACGCCTGGGCCACTATGGCGGGATTGTACCTGAAGAGCGGGGCCGTGACGCTCGTGCCCATGACGAGCCTGTCGCTCCTGGCGGTCATCGCGGCGATCACCTCCCAGGCGAAGCTGCTGTGCGCCCCGGTGTGGAACCAGGGATGGAAGTGGTCCGAGACCCAGAAGGAGTCGAAGCCGGATCGATGGGCGCCGAGACCGCGTTCGATCAGGTCCGGGGGGGCGTACTGTTCCGACGCCGAGTTCAGTCCTATGAGAAGTGGCCTCATGGCTGGAGAATCGCGGCAAATCACCGCGTTCGTTATTTAAGCCTGCGAGCCCCACCGCCGCTCGTCTCGGTAAGGCGTCCACGAGAAGACGCCGATGACGCGCATCAATAACTCACCCCGTCGGGCGTCTGGTCCTGTGCTCGGTCGGCTCCTCGACGCCCCCACCACCCGTGCGGCGATGGAACGCACAGCGAGGCCCGAGCCGGGCACGCTGGCAAGGAAGGAAAGACACCCCGATTCTGAACGGACCGGGGGCGCGGGGAGGCGCGTCGGACCCCGGCGCGGTCAGGCATCCTACCAGATCACGCCGGCGTCGGGTCTTGCACCGTCTGCGGGGAAGCATCCAGAGAGGCGAGCCGATCGGTACCCAGTTCCTCGCCCGCGAATCCGTGATCGCCGGGAAGGAACCTGAGGGTGGAAGAGAACACCGCCGTCCCCCCTCCGGCCATCCGCTGCCTGAACAGCTTGTAGTAGAGCGTCCTGTCCGCCTTGCCCTCCTCCTTGCGGTAGTAGTTCTTCACCAGTATCTCGGCGGGCCCGTCCTTGCTGACGCGGAGCACGAGCAGGTTCAGGGCGCTGTTCGGGACCACGAGCCCGGCGAGCTCCGCATCGACGCAGTCCACCCCCTTCTGCAGCATGTACTCGAAGGCCAGCTCGCTGTCGGTAGACGTCCTCCCCTGGAAGCGCTGCAGCTCGGGGAAGGCCCGGAGGGCCGACTCGTCGACAGTGCCGTTGTGGGCGAAGAAGAACAGGTCGTCCCCGGTCTCGCCGAAGAACGGGTGCGAGAACCTCTTCTGGACGGTCTTCGGGTTGGTGGCCGCCCTGGAATGGAAGATCGCGTACGTCTTCCCTTCCGTCTCGGGCAGGTCTATCTTGTCCCGGTAGATGGGTTTCTCGGTCCTGTAGTAGGAGACGCCGCGGTCCGAGTAGATGGCGTAGCCCCATCCGTCCTTGTGGAGGAGCGGTCTTCCGAGGGTCTTATCGATCTCGGAGGCCCTCTGCAGTCCAGTGGCGACCTTCAGGAGGTCTTCTCCGGAGTCACCGACGTAACCGGCCATTCTGCACATGGTCCGTATGGAAGGTCCAAGCAGTCGTATACATAGTGTTCGGGCAGGCACCATCCTCTCCCGCACCTCGTCTTCTGTCGGGCCCTCCACCGTCTCTCCCCGACCGACTCGTACGGGGTGGAGACCCTCCCGGCGCCGGATCCCGACCTCGTCCCACGAGAGGATGACTACTGCGCTTGGCCGTCCTCGTCGATCTTCGTCCCAGCTTCCGGCTGCCTCTGGAACTTGTATATCGGGTCGTTGGTTCCCATGAACTGCCCGGTGGCGACGATGATGTCGGGATACATCGCGACGAAACCCGCCAGCTGGCGGACCCCATAGTTCCTCGGGCTGAATCCCGGGTCCAGCCTGAGCAGCAGGAACCCCAGGTCTCCTCCCGAGATGCGGCCATCCTCGTTCTGCCACGCCTGAGACGCCTTGATCAGAAGCTCACTGCCTGCCGTCAGATCTCTCTCCTTCGAGGCCACGGCGGCTTTGCCCCTGAACGCCGACCTCCTGGGCGGTTCCTCCTCGTTCCTGCTCCGTTGAGGACCGAAGTTCTCAAGGTAGAGGAACTGCTCGCACGCGTTCACGAACGACCGCGGCGCGGTCTTCCTCCCGATCCCTATCACGCGGAGACCCTCCTCCCTCGCCCTCATCGCCAGCCGCGTGAAGTCGCTGTCGCTGGTCACCAGGACGAAGGTGTCGACCCTGTTCTGATGGACGACGTCCATGGCGTCGATGTTCATCGCAGAGTCGGATGAGTTCTTCCCGGAGACGATGTGGAACTGCTGGACCGCGGTGATCGGGTACTCTTTGAAGACGTCCCTCCATGGTACGAGACCGGGCATGCCCCAATCGCCGTAGGCCCTCATGATTATCGCCCTCCCGAAACTGGCGCAAGCGATCATGATCTCGCTCGTCATCGAGTGTGGGGTGTTCTCGGCGTCTATGAAGACTGCCAGCCGGGAATCACCTGACGGTTTCTGGACCTTCGCTTCAGACAAGCTTTCGTGCTCTGGGCTCCCCTAGGCTAGATAAACGATGCCCCGGCCGACAAAGGAGGCGCGACGAACCCTCCCCGTCCGCTGCGGACCCACTCCCGGGCTACGGCACCGACGGATCGAGCTCCCCGGGCCCACGACCACGAGGCGTCATCGGTCCGCCTTGAAGCGGAGACCGGCCAGCCAGCCAGCTAGTCGGTTACAGCGAGATCGTCAGGTCGGCGAGGGACAGCGAAGAGAGCCCTCTCAGTACCGACGCCGTTTCCCTTCCCAGGTCCGTCAGGCTGGCGGGCTCCCGACCCTTCATGAGGTACGAGCCGGCGATCATGGCCAGCCCGGCGGCCGTGGTGATCGGTTCCGGAGCGATGGCGAGCGCCACGCCCGTCGTCCTGATCGCGCCGTTGAGCGACGCAGGGTGGGCGAGGGCGCTCAGGCTTCGAGCGGTCTGCCTGGGGTCGAGGGCCTGAGAGACCTGGGCGCAATCCAGCGAAATCCTCTTGGCGGAGCCTACGAGCATCCGCATCTTCGCAAGAGGGTCTTCTTCGCTCACGCTGACCGCTCGGCGCCGGTAGTGGATTAACAGGGACGGTCAACACGCCATCCCCGTGAACTCAACATTGGTCAACCCGACCGGCTCGGGACCTCCGCCCGGGCTTAGACCCCTCCGAAAGGGGTGCTGCAGACTACTTCACCACTGAATCAAGACTTTCCGAGCCCGCTCGGTATTACATACGTCATTGGAACATCGTCCGAGGAAGAAACATGGAGACCATAGAGACCACAACATCATTCGCAGACACCAAGAACCAGCTCGAGGGCCGGATAAGGCATCTCGAGGAGCAACGGGCGGCGCTGCAGGGAGACATCGAATCCCTCAACGAGACCATCACCATCAAGACGCTGGAGCGGAACGCGTCCTCGCTCGAGAACCAGGTCCAGTCACTCAGAATCGAGAAGATCGCGCTGGAAGATCGGGTTGGGCATCTGTCCTCGGACGCAGAGCTCTGCACGCCGCAGTCCAACTGACTGGCTGACGGGGCTCGCTCACTCGCTCGCCTACCCCATCAGGGCGAGCTGCTCTTCCAGCCTTCCCTTTTCTTTCCTCAGGGATTCGACGTGGCGCTCCAGCTCCGTCATCCTGCTCTGAAGGGACCTGGCGTAGGCCGTCTCGCGAGCCGTCTTCAGTGATGCCTTGAGGCTCCTGGTCTCGCTGGCGAGCTGGGCGGCCTTCTTCCGCAGCGATTCGTTCGCCGCGAGGGCCCGCCCCAGGCGGACCCGCATCTCGTCCACCGCCTTCGCCGGGACCAGCAGGCTCTCGGTCCTTCCCTTGATCACCCCGAATCTGCGGCCGCACGCCTGGCAGCTATAGTGCTCCATCGCCTTGGTCACGACCTTGCCGCCCTCCTCGATCGAGGCCGTGCCCGCTCCGGGTGCAGACTCGACGGCGGCGCCGCAGTAGGGACAGGGACGCATCGTTCCCTAACGCGCGCCCCACCTCCTAAATAACTATCGCACCGCCGTTCCACTTCGTCGAAACCCCTGGAGACGGATCGGAGGCCCCGGACGGCGGAGGCGCGGCAAGCTAATCTACCATGGCGGCCGCAGAGGAGAGGACCGTCATGGAGCCAAAGTACCTGCTGGACCAGATGTTCAACGGCCTCGCCGAGGACCTGCAGAAGGACGGCATAGACTGCGAGACGGCGACCCAGAGGATCCACGGCGACGACGACTCGAGGGTCAGCATATCGGACGACGCGATAGTGGAGTTCCTGAAGCGAGAAACGGGGTTCGTCCTGATAACCGCGGACAAGCGTCTCGCCAAGCGATGCGACGCGTCTGGGATCCGGTGCGTGGCCATAGACCAGCGGAGCCTCGTCCTGGATCACATCAGAAGGGCGAAGAGGTAGCGACGGCGGAGGCGCGACGGGCCCCTCGCCGCAACGTTCTTGCGTCCTCGCGCGATCGCAGAACCGAGATGCCGACCGGGACCGGTCCGCGACAGGTGGTGCTGTCGTACATCCAGGCCCTCGACGGCCAGCGCCACGAAGCGGCGCTCGAGCACCTGCAGGAGAAGGTCCGGATCCGCGGCCCGGGCGGGGAGACCTTCGGCAAGCCGCTCGACTTTATCGAGATGCTGAGGAAGTATCGGGGGAGGTACGACATCAAGAAGGTCTTCTCGGACGGAGACGACGTCTGCGTGATATACGACCTGAAGACGACCGGACCCACCGCGTTCATGTGTTCGTGGTACCAGGTCAAGGACGGGAAGATCGCCTCCTTCCAGACCGTCTTCGACCCGAGCGCCTTCGGGCCGCCGAAACGATAGGGCGGGGCGCCGCTGGGAGCCAGAGCGCAACCTCGGCCAGGGGAGGCGCCGACCCGTTTCTCAAAGGTCATCCTTAAGAAAGGTCTTCGGCGGGTCGGACGTCATTGAGCCGCGCGGTGAGGCAGAAGTGCCAAGGGTCGACAATCACAGCCACATAATCCTGGCTGACATAAGGGACATGGTCGCGGCAGCCAGGGCCAACGGCATCGACCGCTACTCCATCACCGAGCACGTCTCCCAGTTCAGGGAGATGAGGGGATCGATCGCCTTCGGGTCGGTGCACTCTAGCGGAAGGCTCTTCGAGGACCTCGGAGAGTACAGAGCCGAGTTCTCCAAGCTCGACGAGCCCGCCCTCCAGGGGATGAAGGTCAGGATGGGGCTGGAGGTCGACTTCTCGCCGCGATTCGAGACCAGGGTGGGCGAGTTCGTCAACAGGGAGAAGTGGGACGTCCTGCTCTGCTCCGTCCACGAGATGGCGGACGGGGCCGAAGTCGAGAGCCGCGGGGCCAAGGTCACGGGCCGCGCCGAGGCCGAGAGGCTCTGGCACGAGTACTTCGACCTTCAGCAGAAGGCGCTCGAGAGCGACTTCGTGCCCTTCGGCGTGCTGACCCACCCCACCAGGATGGCGAAGGGCATGAGCCGGCTGCCGCACGACCTCGACGACCTCCTCCTGGACCTCGCGACGACGGCGCGCAGGCGGGACAGGGCCCTCGAGCTCAACGGGAACGACCTGGGCTACCAGCCGAAGATCGTCCAAAGGATCGCCTGGGCGTGCTCCAGGGCCGGTTGCAGGGTGAGCCTCGGCTCGGACTCGCACCTTCCGCAGGAGGTCTTCAGGAAGATGAAAGAAGCCATCGCCATGACGGGAGAGTTCGGTCTTCAGGTCGCCTGAAGCCAGACCCCGGGCGTTAAGCCGATCCAGACGCCTGTGACTTGGCGAGGGAGGGCGCGACGGACACTCGTGCCCCAGGTAGATGCCGTGAGGATGCGCAACGCGCCTAGAACAAATCCCAGAACTTCGTATCGCGCCTGGCCGCGTCTGATTCCTTGATTATCTCTGCCAGAGGGATCGCCTGGCCGACCAGAGATTTGGCGAGCCTCGTGCCGAACTCGCACTGCAGTCTTCTGCCGATCTCTCTCTTCAACTCGACAAAAGTGAACTCGTCCGAGGGCAGCGATACTTCGAACCTGAAGGAACCCAGCCTGCACTCGACACAGACCTCCTCTGAACGGCCGCCCTTCCTCCTCTTCGCTCCGACTATGACCACCTCGTCCTCTTTCCCTCTCGATCTGGATGGCAACTAATTGTTCTTCATGCTCGTTATTCGAGGAGCGCGGGGGATAAAATCGTTCTGGACTGGTCGTCCACATCCGGGGCAGCGCGAGGGCTGGGACGTCGCTTAGAGACCGGGAACGGAGAGGCGATCCCGAACGGCCCGAGTAGTCTATTTATAGAACGGATTCGAGGAACGGCGCATGTGTGACTCCTGCAATGCCAGTACTAGCTGCACGTGCAAAAACCGCAGCACCCCACTGGGAAACTGTTCCGGGTCGGGGTGCGACGCCGGGTACGGTAACACCTGCGGCTGCTGCAACCACGCCGCCAAGTGATACCGGGTATCCGGGACTGACCTCCCGGTCCGCCTAGACCGCCTCGGGCGCGCCGGCGTCCGTCTCTTCCAGCCACGGGGCGTGGACGTCCAGGAACAGCCTCTCCCCGCTGGAGCCGGGCGCAGGGTCGAGGAGCACGCTGTACAGGGGCCCCCAGTCCCCTACGTGGTCCCGGTTTCCGGTGACCACCCCATGGCTCAGCACGATCGTCCCCGTCCCCCCTCTCGCGTACCCTGGCACGCGCCTGTTCGTCGTCCCACCGCCGCCCTCCCTCTTGATCCTCACCCTCTGCCCCAGCGTGAACTCCTTCGACACTCGACCACCCCGGACTAGCGCGCCTCGGCGACGGCGGGCTTGATGGTCTCGCCGACGCCGATCAGGCTGTCCTGGGTGACGAGCTTCGCGAGCTCCTCCTCCCTGAGCCCGTCCGACCCCTCCGGCCTCTTCGGCATCACCATGTACCTCACGTCGGAGGTGCTGTCGACGACGCGGACCTCGGTCTCTCCGGGAACCGAGAGCTTGAACATCTCGCCCAGCGTCTTCCGCGGCTCGCGGACGATCGCCTCCTTGTAGCTGTCGTGCTTGTACCACCAGGGAGGGTTTCCGAGGAGCTCGTAAGGGTAGCAGGAGCACAGGGTGCAGACGATGACGTGGTGGACGGAGTCCGTGTCCTCGAGGACGACCAGCTTCGGCGTCCTGTTCAGCGCAAAGCCCAGCTCCCTCAGCGTCCCCTTGGCGTCGTCCATCAGCTTGGCCTTGAAGGCCGGGTCCAGCCACGCCCGCGCCACGATCCTCGCCCCGTTCTCGTACCGCGGCGGGTTGGAGGCCCTCAGCATCTCCTCGAGCTTGGCGTCGGTGACCCATCCCTTCCTGACGAGGACCTCCAGGATGCAGCCCAGCAACAGCATCTCCTCCTCGAGGTATCTCCCGAGCTCGGAGATGCGGTCGTCCGTCGAAGAGCCGTCCACCTTCCTGTGGCCGAACTTGAAGCTCCCGTCGTAGACGCCGGCCTCGTCCCTGCCCTCCTCGTTCAGGACGTTGGTCCCGATCACGGAGTTGGCGACCTCGATCCCGCGGATGAACTCGCCGAGCCTCAGCTCCAGCGCCGCGACCCTCTCCTCCTGGGTCGCGCCGCCGTTGACGGGCGGGGTGGGGAGATGCTTTCCGGCGCCGCCGGCGGACGTGATGATGTCGGCGAAGGACATCTCTCCCTTCCTGAGGAGCCGGAAGACCCTCGGCTCCATCCGTTTCGTCCTCCAGTACTCCATGTCCTCTTCTACCGATATCAGATGAGCGTCGAGGTCTTCCGAGTGGACCAAGCGCGAAAACTGCGACGCCCGGCATAATAATTCTTTCGAAGAGGCGCCCCCATCGGCTCAAGAGGAGGACCGGCTTCTCGGGGGTGCCCGGAACCCGCTTGCACGCGTCTTCGGGCCCTTCCGAGCCCTTCGGAGACCCGGTCCGACCGTCTCGGCGGTTCACCGCTCCGATTTTCTGCCGTTCAGGGGGGTTTCCTCGTCTTCGACCTTCGATGCCGCATCCTCCAGCAGCTCCCTGATCACCTCGTCGAAGGTGACCCTTCTCCCCAGCCTCCTCTTCATCGAGGCGGCCCTGCGGTTCAGCCCGGCGCGGGTCTCATCGCTGATCTCGATCCTGCTCGGCATCTGGACCTCCGGTGATTCGTTGCGTCATAACCCTTGTGCATGCCTCTCCACAGAAGTGCCGACGAAGGGCAGGAGGCTCTGAGTCGGGTCGGAGGCGGAGACCGCCCCGCCTTCATCCTCCGCTCCCGGCCTTCAGACCTGGAATCGTTGGTTCATGAGGCGCCGAAAGACGCGCTTGTCATACCGGTACTCCCTGTCGGTGTCGAGCTCCTGGTAGAACTCCTCGACGGAAGCCTTCCTGGAGAGCACCTTCCTTATCCACAGAGAGGCGTCCGCCGTCATCTTGAACGGCAGGTCCATGACGTAGAAGGGATAGTCCACAGCGGAGGGCACCACTCCGACGAAGGGAAGGAACAGGCTCACGAACCTGGAGCCGCTGCCCAGCTCGCTCCCGAAGCGTACGACGTCCTCTTCCGCTTCGTTGTGTCCGCAGTAAAGGATGGTCGCTTCGTGGAGGTCCGACTCGGTGTAGTCCTCGTTCCAGATCTCCACCCGGTCCGAGAGACCAAGCCTCTGCACGCGCTCGGCCGCTTTCGCCGCGCGACCCCTGTGCAGCTCTATCCCGACCGCCTTCTTCACGCCGAACTCGGCCACGGCTACTATGCAGAGCTGACCGCTCCCGCACCCCAGATCGTAGAAGACGTCTCGCCTCGACGCCCCCGCGAGACGCAGGAGCTTCCGGATGTGCCTCTTGCTCTGATAGTCTTCGGGCCCCAGCCGTTGCATCGTGCGCGGCCACCTCTCCTCGCGAAATAAACGCCTTCCCATGCATGGGGGTGGACGGCTCGCCGACGATCGTCGCGCGACGACGGACGGGGTACCGCTGCGATGCCGCGCCGGGACGCCAGCCGGGTCGCGAGCGAAGGCGTTGCGAAGGACGGCCCAAGGAAGAGATTCGGTCGTCCTAGCCCAAAAGCGCGGATGGAACGCCGACCATGGGAGGCGCGGCTGAGCCGGACCTGCCCGAGCGGCTCACTCGTCGTTGCCTTCCTCGAAATCGATCTGCCAGTGGAGAAAGTCCATCGCCGAGACCGCCTTCCTCAGCCCATCCTCGGACACCGGCACGCCTCCTCCCCTCTTCCCCACCCTGATCCCATAGCTGAGAAGCAGGAGCCCGACCGCCCCGTCGAACCTCAGGTGCAGGTCGACGCCGTTCCTCGCCGAGACGTACTGCTCGTAGTTCCTGTAGAGCGCGACGCCCCCTGGCTGGGTCCCGAACTGCTCGACGAACCGCTCCTGGACCTCCTTCCTGGCGAACCCGGCGTAGTCGAACTCCCTGGCCTCCTCGACGTAGGCGCCGTTCGCTCGCCTCTCGATGCCTTCGAGGGCGTCCGCGAACTGAGGCGTCTCGAGCCAGACGTCGCCCTCCCGGTCCTCCCAGCAGCGCCACACGTACGGCGCCCGCTCGTCCGCCTCGTCGCAGACGACGCACCACACCGGCTCTTCATCGAAGTGGGAGTCCGGCCCGGGCCGGAATGGCAGGAACCTCAGCTTGGTCACGCGTTCGAGCAGCCCGACGACCGCCTTCTGCCCCTGGGAAGTCGCGTTCATCGCCAGAGTAGCCCGGGGCATGATATAATCCCCCACCCCGCCCATGGAGGAGGGATCGGGACCGAACGTCGAGGAGGAGCGATGAACCCGCGCATCACCCAGGAGCGTCCGCGACCACGCGATGAAGATTTATTAGCCACCATCGTCTCCAAACTCCGAGAGACTGTGATTCCTGACTTCGCGCTTCTCACGCTCGCCATGTCCCTCCTGATGATCATGGCCAGGTTTGCCAGAATGGCGAAGGCCCTCATGACCCAGCTTCTCGGAAGAAACCTGATTGGTTCTCTGCGGAACGGGCACGGGAGCGCGCGCCCACCTCAAGCCCTTCCGAGCTCAGAGTGAGCGGCTTCGCAGATACCCGCCTATCATCTTCGCGTGCCTCTTTGGTTCTTTGGTCATACCGCGTCTTCAGGGACGATCGTCCCTGGCTGAGGCGCGATGGACCCTGCCCACGGCGCGGCGCCCTGGCGGAAGCGAGCCCGAGGGGTGATCAGAGCGTGCATCCGGTCAGCGTTCCGGCGGCGTCGTGAACCACCACTCGTTCCCCCAGGGGTCGCGCACCCCGCCACGGCGGTCGCCGTCCGGAGCGTCGGTCGGCGGGCTGATGCTCGACGCTCCCCCCTTCAACGCCAGGCCGTACGAGGCGTCTACGTCGGGCACGTAGAGGTGCAGCATCGCTGGGAACGGCGCCCGGCCAGGAGGCGGATCGGCGAGCATGACGATGGAGTCGGCGATGCGAACCTCGGCGTGATGCAGTCTCCCATCGTCCCCCCGCACCTCGAAGGTGAGCCTGCCTCCGAGGGCCCGTTCGAGGAAGCGGACGAAGCCGGGGGCGTCCTTCACGACGAGATAGGGGGCGAGTTTCGGTGAGCGCGTCGGTTCCATGCCCACAAGACCCGGGCGCCCCATAAAAAGCCCCTGGACAGACCCAGGGGGTAGGAGAACGACGAGCTGAAACCGGGTCGCCGCGGCGCGGCCCCGGCCATGGGCGGCGCGGCGGGCCCTGGCCGCGGCGAACGGGCTCTAACCATCCGACCGATCGAGGCCGCATGCTTAATTCGGAAGACGGGCGACGCGTCAACGGTTGTCTTTGAAAGGGGGAGCGTGACTCTATCCGGTGACCGGGACGGAGAGGCCCGACCTGCCCACGGACGCCATCGTTCGGCCTGGGGCGTCGGCGAGCGGCATCGCGGTCGGAAGGGTCCGGTGGTATTCCATCTCGTTCCTCGTCGTGATGGCAGCCTGCCTCGCGGAGTTCCTGACGGGCTCCACGCCCTTCCTCGGGCCCATCGTCGACCCGCTGGGCTTCGCCTTCAATCTGGGGCTCTACGGGGGCGGGGCTCTCCTGATCAGGGAGGCGGCCGTCCGCTGGGGGAAGCGCTGGGGGGCGATCCTCCTGCTGGGCGGAGCCTACGCCGTGGGAGAGGAAGGCTTCGCGGCCAAGACGATGATCGACCCGATCTCGCCGATCATCGGCAACCAGCTCTACAGCCACTGGGCGGGGGTCAACTGGCTCCCCCTCGTGGACCTTACGGTCTTCCATTCTGCGTTCAGCATTGCCGTCCCGCTCCTCCTCGTGGAGCTGGTCTTCCCGGAGACCAAGGGCCGCCGGCTGTTGGGTCGCACGGGGACAACCGCCACCATCGCCGTCTATGGGATCACGGTGCTCCTTCTCTCCCTCTTCCTCGGCGACCCCTTCGTCCCGCCTCTCTACGTGGTCGCCTTCCTTGCGGCCTACGCCTCAGCGTTCATCGCCGCCGCCTATCTCGTCCCGAGGTCGTTCCTGAAGGCGAGAGGGGAGCGACCGGACCGGCGCGAGCGGAGCTTCGTCCTCCTCGGGCTGGGGTTCATGGGTGGGTTCTTCCTGATCTCCGGGTCGCTCAACACGGAATGGGTCGTGGAGCGCCTCCTCCCGTGGCCCGTCGCGACCGCCCTGGTCCTGCCCCTGGCCGGCTTCACCGCCTGGTACCTGGTGAAGCACGCAGGCTGGTCCGAGAACGACGTCGCGAAGGTCGACTTTCTGCTCGGGATGTCCCTCGCCTTCGTCCCGATTGACGCGTTGGCGGAACTCGGCGGGGACACCGGCGTCCTCCTCTTCACGGGCCTGGTCCTTGCGATGCTGGTCCTTCTACGCCGTCGAGCCAGGCGTCCCGGTAAGGTGAGTCCGACCCTCGCCCGTCCGCTCGTCACAGCCCCGCACGTGGACGGGATGGACCGGCAGAGGGAGGCTCAACGAACCTGACACGGGAGGCCTTCCCGAAGGTCAACGGCCGCCGTCCTGCGGTGATCGTGCGGGGCGGGGCCTTCCTGGGGCGCGCCGCGCACCGAAGACGTCTTTAGAGAGCCGATCCCGACTGCGTCCATGTTCAACGAGGAGGAGCTCAAGTACGTCAAGTCACAGCTTCTCGCGAGGGTCGCCACGGCCACCGCCGAGGGCAAGCCGAACGTCGCTCCCGTGGGTTTCGAGTTCGACGGCGAATGCTTCTACATCGGGAGCATCAAACAGGAGATCCTGCGATCCACCCCGAGGTACCTCAACGTCAAGAGCGGGAACCGGCGGGTCGCTCTGGTCATAGACGACCTCGTCTCCGTGGACCCCTGGACGGTGCGCGGGATAAGGGTGAACGGCGTGGCAGACATCGTGACGCACGAGGGAGAGTTCGGCAAGGGCGAGTACATCCGCATCAGACCAAAGGTCTCGTGGAGCTGGGGGCTCGGCGGCTCGCCGGTCAAGGCCGTCTGGAAGTAGGACGCCCGGACGGGCGCCCGGCCGGCCGCCCGCCCGCGTCTCCAGCGGAGGGGAGGGTACCGCCACGGCGGCGACGCAGCAAGGACCCACGCGACCGGTTCGGGAAGACTAAATAGCCTCGCCCAGGACAATCGCGGCACCGTGACGAAGGTAGTAGTCATCTACAAGCTGAAGCCGGGCGCGACGATCGCGCAGTACAGGAAGTTCTCGAGGGAGATCGACCAGATCATCACGCCGAAGCAGAAGGTGGTCGAGAAGTTCGAGGTCTTCGAGGTGACCGACCACATCCAGGGCAGCGGCGCGCCCGAGAAGAAGAACCACCCCTTCCAGGTCATCGAGATCATCGACGTGAAGGACTTTGGGGAGTGGGTGAAGACCACGCAGAGCGAGGGCTTCAAGAAGGTCATCGATGGCTGGGCGGAGGTAGGAGACGGCGGCTCTCTGGTCATGCTGGGCGGCAAGAAGATCGAGATATAACCGACATTCGCCTCGGGGGCGCCGATTCCGGGTCTTGGCGTTCCATCGACGGCCATCCGAGACGACGCCTTCGGGGGTTTGCGAGGCCGCGGGGCAACCACGCTGCCCGATCCGTTCCCTCGGGTTCGCAGGCCCCGTCCCGGCGCGCGGGTGATATCCTCCGGCGGGGGCGCAACGAACCCCGTGTACGGCGAAGACGCGTCCTTGCCGGCCCCGCGGAGCCGCGCCCTGAGATGAGAACGGACTCGAAGCGTTATCTACCCGGCCCGCCCCAAGGGCAATCCCGCCTTGAGATACGTCCTGATCACCAGCCGGCCGAACCACTGGGACAGGGTGGGCTACGTCTCCTCGTACCCGTACACCATGCTCCGCGGCGCGGTGATGAACCCCGAGAGGCTGGCGGACCACACCCCCGCGGTCTTCGTCAAGGTGGAGAAGGAGATGAGGACCCCCGAGAAGTCCTGGGAGGGTGAGGTGGTCAAGATCACGAGGAGGACGGACAAGGTCTGGTTCGAGTTCAGGCTCGGCCGGGCGACCGCGTGCCCTGAGGCCTTCGCCGGTTCCCCGGACGGCTGGTATACCGACGGGACGTCCTAGGCCGCTTCAGGCGGAGGCGCGACGGACCCTAGGCGGCGGAGTAGCGATCCTCGGTCGACGAGGTGCGATAGACCAGGCCGAGCCTCAGCAACTCCTCGACGGTCCTCGTGAACACGGCGTCCTGGACCCTCGGAAGGTTCTCCCTGATCTCGGCGGCCGCAGAATCGGGATGGTCCACGAGGAACCTGTGGATCTTCTGCGCAGTCCTGCCTATGGACCTCAGCTTCAGCTCCGGGGACATCCGTTCCATGTCGTGCTCGTAGCCGCCTTCGGCCCACGAGTCGAAGATCTCCTCCCTGGCGTCCACGAACTGCTCGAGGGCGTTCCCGACCTCGTCGCGCGAGACCCGCTGCACGCCCTCGACCCGCGCGAGCGACTTGGCTATCCCCAGGATCAGGCGCGGGCTCCCGGTCTGGACAGGGAGTGGACCGTTATCATGAACTTCGCAAGCTCCAGGCTCCTCCTGACGGGGCGGGAGTGGCGCTTGAGCATGCCGTCGACGACCATCGGGAAGTCGGCGTTCTTCATCCATACCTCGCCGATGGATCTCGGGGTCGATGAGCCGGCGGAGAAGCCGACCGTGATCTCTTCGAGCGAGCCCCTCCTCCCCGCCCGGGCGAGCAGCCTCTCCTGCCTGGCGGCGGAGGAGAGGTTCTTCATGCTCCACGGAAACGGCGCGATCTCGAAGCTCCCGACGCGCTCCACCGTCACGTGGATCCGGCTCTCGAACGTCAGGTCGCGCGGGATGGCCATCCTGAGGTCGTCGAGGAGCACGCCCTGCGACGCACGGACCGCCTCTCCGGTGGGTATCAGCGCCGCGGTGAGCCCTCCCAGCCTCGACATCCCGGCCGGGGCGCTGGTCATGGCCAGGAGGGTGCTCCTCGCGATCTGCCTGGGCGGGTCGATGTATCCCTGCCAGAGTATGTCCTCCAGGTGGGCCAGGGTGGACTCGGGCTTGAGGTTCCCGACGGGGATCGTGACCGGCTCGAAGGTGCAGTCCTTCAGCCTCCAGCGGTCCGCCTCGCGGGTCCCCTTCCTCCTGAGGACCCGGTATCCGAGCGTCCTTCCGAACTCAAAGTCCGCGGGCAGGTGTCTGGAGTCGACGGCCTCGCAGAAGACCCCATACTTCGAAGCGAGGCTGGGCCTGACGTAGTACCCGGTCGGCCCTCCGACCCGGCTCGCAAAGCCGTGGATCTCCACGACGCTCGACGAATGGCTCGCTGACAGGCTCCTTTCGAACCTCTCCATCGAGGCGATCTCGATCGCCGCGTACTGGCGCGCGAGCGAGCGCCCATTGATTCCCGGCCAATCGAGGGCGTCGGCGAGCGCGTCTCCTCTTCTGCCGAAGAGCTCGTCTATGTCAGACACGACGGCCTTGAACCCCGGCTCGCCCTCATTCGAAGACGGAGGAAACCGGGCGATTTCAGAGTATAAACCCTCCCTCCGGCTTTGAACCGGGCCGCCGCCCCGAGCGGAGGCGCGACGAACCCTCGTACGGCCCGGTTCTCCGTCGAAGGGCTCGTCCGAGTCGATGGGCGGTCCTTCAACAAAGCATTAGAAGAGATACCCCGACCCGTCGAGAGGTGGCGATTGAAGCCCGGCGTTGCCAGGGTCACCGCGAGGCCTGCGACGGAGGGCGACCTGAAGGACGTCGTCTCGCTCTTCAGGGAGATGCTTGACGCCATCCCGTACTACAACGTGCTCGCGAAGGAGGGCGAACGCGGGAAGTACACGCTCAGGAGCCTGAAGGCCAAGCTTCGGGGAGACGAGCACTCGGTGCTCGTCGTCCGGGACGGGTCGCGGCTCCTGGGGTTCGCATTCAGCCACTTCGACGATCACCTCATCTGGCTCGACTGGTTCGCCGTCAACCCTGCGTTCCGGCGCAGGGGGGTCGGGAGCGCGATGCTCCGGAAGCTGGTCGAGACGGCCCCCGCAAGAAAGGCGCACAAGGTGTGGTGCGACAGCAGGACGACGAACGGGCCGGCGAAAGCGACCCTCCGCAAGAACGGCTTCAGAGAGATAGCCGAGCTGGAGGACCACTGGTACGGGCAGGACTTCATCCTCTGGGAGAGGCCCGCTTGAGCGCCGAGTAGCTCAGGCTTTGTTCGCCATCGCGGCGTCGATGCTCCGAAGCTCCCGCAGGATCGCCCTCGGCACGCCCCTGTTCTGCAGGAGCTCCCGACAGGGTGCAGGGGGTCGTCGACGGTGGCGGCTCGTGAGCGAGCTCTCCCTCGAGAGGGAATCGGCGAGGTACGAGGCGGTCGCGAACTTCGAGACGACCTCCAGCGGAGCCTTCAGGCTCAAGTGCCCGGGTTGCGGGGCGTCCATCGACCTAGAGAACGAGGCCTCCTCGAGAAAGTGCTCTTACTGCGGGGCGGCTGCGTCGTACAGAAGATGCCGCCGGACCTCATCTGGGCGCGCCCCTCATCCGATCAGCTCCTTGACCTTCTCCATGATGTCCTGAGCGAATATCGTGGAGCCGCAGTGCGTGCACTTCACCTGGGACCCCTCGCTCGGCAGCGACATGGGCGCGCCGCAGGCGGGGCACTTCACCACCTGCATCGAGAGCCCGCCCTTCGACATGTAGTCCTTGAGGAACCCAAAGTCGAGCACGATCTGGACGCGCTCCCTCCTCTTCTCCGCCTCGATGGCCTTCTGCCGCGACCTGAGCTGGCCCTGGACGAGCCCGCTGAACGCGGCGAACTCGGCGTCGCTGGCGACCCCGCGGACGTGCAGGACGTTCTCCCCGCCCGGGCCCGAGAGCGAGACGTACTTCATCATCAGCCCGCCCATCGAGAGCCCCCCGATCCCCTCGAGCGGGACGTCGAAGTCGAGGTGGTAGGACTTGCCGAAGACTCCCCTCTCCTGGATGAAGACGACGCGGTTGGTGGTCAGCACCAGGTATCCCTTCGTCCTCACCTTCACGGTCTGGCGCCGCCCGTTCACCACGCCGAGCCGGGAGACCTCGTGGTCGGCCGGCCAGAACCGGCAGACGGACTCGCCGCTCTGCGGCATCAGCGCCCCGCTCCACGGGGCTGCGACCTGAGGGCCCGGTGCCGGCCGCGGGGAGGTGCCAGGAGAAGGCGTCACCGGTGCGCCCGCGGCGCCACCCGGCGGGGGTATGGGCTTGCCGCAGCCGCCGCAGTAGGCCGAGTCCGCGCTCGCTTCGGCGCCACAGTAGCTGCAATAGGCCAAGGGCGACCCGTGTGGAGGGCGTCCCCGTTCTGAATTTATGTCTATCACGGGCCGTCCCGCGCGGAGACTCCGGAGGATAGAAGGCCAAACGGGGCTCTCACGGGGTGGTGCTCTTAAGCGAACCTGGCGTGGGTCTTGGTGGGCCGCCACAATGCTGATCGAGACTCTTGACTACGCGGTGAACAACAGGGAGGCTATCCTGTCGAAGATCGGCCTCGGGGAGCACCGGTCCGTCCTCGACAGGGCGAGGTCCAACTGGGTCGGGGTCGAGCCGTCGCTCCGGGACCAGCCGACCCGGACCCTGGCGGGCATCGACAGCAGCTGGAACTTCCTGCCCTACCAGGGGTTCTACGTCTACGCCGTCGACGCCGTCACGATGTGCGGTGACGGCTCCTGCCTCGTCCCGCCCCTCTTCGAGGTGAAGGTGGACACGCTCGCCGTGAAGACGGCGGAGGGCAAGTGGGTGAACAGCCCCGCCCTCGCCCTCGAGTCCATCGGCATGGAGTACGAGTTCAAGCAGGCGCGGACGGCCATCGGAAAGGTCGACCTCGTCCTGATAGACGGTTCCATCCTCGCGAGGTTCTACGACCGGAAGAGCAACAAGGACTCTCCCTACCACGAGTTCGCAAAGGAGCTGATGCAGCAGAAGAAGAAGGGGGAGGGCGGCGTGCTCTTCGTCAGCAAGACCTCCTACAGCAACGTCACCCTCGAAGGCGCGCTGGGGGACATGTTCTACTACAACCGGGTCTCGTCGAAGCCCGGCTTCTCCAAGCCCTACCTCGACCGGAGCGGCGTCACCATAACCTATGTGAGGCTGGCGGACTACTCGCCGTGCATCAGGCTGGAGGTCCCAGGCGAGGTTAAGAGCGAGGACGTCGAGGAGCTCATGAGAGTCTTGGGGGAGAGCAGCGTCGACGGCTACCCGTACGTCCTCAGGCTTGCCCACGAGAGGGGCAAGGTCAGCCGCGAGGAGATGGAGAAGCTCGCCAACCTGCTGGGGCTTAACACGGAGATCGGGGGGAGGGAAGTCCTTGGAGAGTGAACGGGCGGGCGGCGCAGCCCCGCCGCTCGGCATCGTGGTCGGCCAGACCAAGCCCCACTACTTCCACTTCATGGCCAGCCGCGCCGTCAGCATGGGGGAGTACGTCACCGTCGACTCCCCCTCGGGCTTGCTGCTGGGCCTCGCCGAGGACAGCTCGACGAAGAGCGACCTCCTCGACAGGGTGAGCAACTTCCAGATGGCCCTGGAGGCCAAGAAGGTCGCCGCCAAGAACCTCAGGGACAAGAGCTACCTCGCCTCGGTGAAGGTCGTGGGCATCCTCCCCGCCCTCAGGGAGGGACGGGTCGTCCTCCCGTCCCTGCCACCGGAGCCGGGGAGCGAGGTCCGGGAGGCCACGCCGGCCGAGATCAGCGAGGTCTTCGAGCGCAAGGAGAGGCAGTGGGTCCCCATAGGGTCGCTCCTCCGCGACGAGAGGGTGCGCGTCTCGGTGGACATCGACAAGGTCGCCTCGCGCCATCTCGCCATCCTCTCGGTCACGGGCTCGGGCAAGTCCAACCTACTCGCCCTCCTTACGAAGCAGGTCGCCCGCCTGAAGGGGACGATGATGCTCTTCGACTACCACGGAGAGTACTCGGAGCTCGAGATCCCCGGCGTCGTGCACGCCGACGCGAAGATCAACCCGAGGTACGTCAGCGCGGACCAGCTGGCCGACCTCATAGACGTGAGGGAGAACGCCGACATCCAGCGCTCGGTCCTGACCGTGGCCTTCACCGACGACGTCAAGGCGGCCAAGGAGTTCTGGCCCACCCTCCTCACCTCGATCTTCGCGGTCGGGGAGGCCCAGAAGACGAGCAAGCGGGCGGCCATGCGGCTCAAGGACATCGTGGAGCTCGCCATGCGGCGGATGAGGTCGGTCATCGACCCGGACATCGGCGAGGTCCTCGACCAGGTACGCATCTCGAAGATCAACGTCCTCAACATGCTGGAGTTCACCGAGAGGCAGGCCAACGCGGCCGTCGCGTACTACCTGGACGAGATCCTGGAGGACAGGAAGAAGGCCATGAGGTTCGGGACGAGCGGCGCCGAGGGGAAGGTCCGGTTCAAGACGCCGGTCATCTGCGCCATCGAGGAGGCCCACGTCTTCATCCCCAGCGAGGGGGACGGCGGCTCCGAGACCAAGTACATCGCCTCGAAGGTCGCCCGGGAGGGCAGGAAGTTCGGGATGTCCCTCGTCGTCGTCTCCCAGAGGCCGAGGAGGGTCGACCAGGACGTCCTGAGCCAGATGGGCTCGTTCGCCATAATGAAGCTCACGAACCCCGAGGACCAGAACCACATCAGGGAGGCGAGCGAGGCGATAAGCGAGGACCTGCTCCAGAACCTTCCCTCCCTCAACGTAGGCGAGGCGGTCCTGATAGGCGAGTGGGTCAACATCCCGGCCGTCGTGAAGATAGACCACGTGGCGGAGAAGAGGACCGGGGCGGACATCAGCGCCACCTCCCTCTGGGCGACCGAGGAGAAGATGAGCCAGGTGGCCGTGGCCTCGACCAAGAACGCCATGGTGCTCGAGTAGCAACGGTGGGAGAGCGAGGGAAGACCCGATGCAGATCCTGCACACCTCCGACACCCACCTCGGCTGCGCCCAGTTCAACTACCAGGAGCGGGAGCGGGACGTCTACCAGGCATTCGAGGAGGTGATCGACGCGGCGGTCAAGGACAGGGTCGACGCCGTGGTCCACGGGGGAGACATCTTCCACGTCCCGAAGCCCGGCGGGCAGCCCCTCCTCAGGTTCGCCGAGGGGATCAAGAGGCTCGCCGATAACGGCATCAAGTTCTACTTCACGCTGGGAGACCACGACATAGCCGGGATAACCGGGACGCCCTCGCCCTACGTCTTCCACAGGCTGGGGCTCGCCACCTTCGTGGGCGACGGCAAGCCGGTCTACCTGAGAAGGTCCTCGAGCGAGGAGCTGATGGTCCTCGGGTTCCACAAGCGGAGGCGGGGCGAGATCAACGCCGAGTTCGCCGAGGAGATGAAGCGGGCCGACGAGCTCGCCCGGTCCCACGAGGGGAAGAAGGTCATCGTGCTCCACCAGGGACTCTACGAGTTCAACAAGTGGGCGGGCGAGATCACGGTCAACGACCTCCCGAGGAGCTTCGACTACTACGCCCTCGGGCACCTCCACGACCACGACGAGCGGAGGTTCGAGGGCTTCTCGGGCCCGCTGTGCTATCCGGGCTCGATCGACCCGGTCCCTCCCGAGAGGATACAGGAGTACGAGAAGGGCTTCTACATCGTCGACCTCTCGGGCGAAGAGGCCAGGCCCGACTGGATCAAGATACGGTGCTCCCGCGCCCAGTTCCGGTTCGAGGTCGACTACTCGGACGTCGTGCGGCGGCTCGAGGAGATCCGCACGGACCTGAAGGCGAGGGGCCTTGCGAAGACCCCCGTCGTCCACCTGGACGTCAGGGGGAGGGACGTCGACAGCGCCAGGCTGACCTCGGCCCTCGCCGGCCTCATCTCCTCGTGCCTGTACTGCGAATGGGAGGTCGTCGACGACGCGAGGGATGCGGGCGAGGGTTCCGTGCTCCAGGAGAGGCCCGAAGACGTGAACGAGGAGCTCCTCAGGTTCGCGACCAAGGCCCTCGGGAGCGAGGAGACCGCCTCGTTCGCGCTGAAGGAGCTGCTGCCGCTCCTCCAGGGCAACAGGAGGGACGAGGCGGCGGAGCTGGTCTTCAGGGCCTTCGAGACCTCGAGGCCGTTGCCCGCCGACACCCGACGGGACGCCCCGGGGGACGGGAAGGCCGCGGGCCCGACCGGGGGCGTCCTCGCCGCCGATGACGCCACGGCGGGGGGGAGGACCACGAGGCGGAGGAGGTCGTCCGGACCATGATCGAGAACGTCAGGCTCCTCAACTTCATCTCCCACAGCGACACTTCGATCACGCTCCCTCCCGGCATCAGCGTCTTCGTCGGCAGGAACGGGGCGGGCAAGTCGTCCGTCATCGACGGGATCACCTACGCGATGTACGGGAAGCACTCCAGGGGCAACAACGAGAGTCTCGTGAAGGACGAGACGTCCTCCGGCTCGGCCTCCGTGCAGTTCACGGTCGGCCCCAGGCGCTTCCTCGTGGAAAGGAAGCTGGACAGCCGGGGACAGCTCCAGGGCGCGGTGCTGAAGGAGCTCCTGAGGGACGCCGGCAACAACGACGACGGGGGCGGCCAGAGCCCCGGCGGCTTCACCTCGAAGCAGCTGGCGAGCGGCGAGAGGAAGCAGTTCGGGGAGTCGACGTCGGCCGAGGTCGCCAGGGTCGTGGGGCTGGACTACGACAGCATGCGCATCGCGGCGATCATCCAGCAGGGCGAGCTCGCGAGGATAATCGACCTCAAGCCCATGGAGACCAAGGACCTCATCAACGGGCTCATCGGGATCGACCAGCTCGGCGCCGCGCACGACGCGGTCCCCGACGTGCTCTCGTCGTTCCGTGCCAGCGTGAGGGCGAAGTACGGCTGCGACGACACGGAGCTCCCCTCGCTCGAGACGAGGGCCACTGAGCAGGAGTCGGTCGTGAAGGCCAGCGAAGCGAGCCTCCAGTCCCTCGGCAGGGAGCTCGAGTCGCTCCAGAAGACGGAGAGGGAGGGCGTCGCGAAGCTGGCGGAGATGGAGCCCCTCAAGAGCCAGGCGGGGCTCTTGCAGCAGCAGGTGCAGACCCTGGTCGACTACGTCAGGCGGGAGCGCTCCAGGCTCGAGCAGGCGAGGCGGACGCTCGAAGAGACCATCAGGAGGGGCGCGGCCTCTCTCCGGCTCCTCGAGGAGAAGGAAGGATCGCTCCGAGAGGACAAGGAGTCGGTAGCGGAGCAGGAATCGGAGAACGAGAAGGCCATCACGGAGCTCTCCGGGGAGATCGCAGCGCTCCGGGTGCAGCGCGACAGGCCTCTCCAGATCGAGAAGACGGTCGAGAAGGCTCGCGAGTTCCTCGGGCTGGCGTCGCGCGAGGAGACCATCACCGCTCGTCTCTCGACGACCGGGGCAGAGCTGCGGGATGTGGAGAGGGAGATCGAGACGCTCAACGAGGCGAATGGGAACTACCAGGGGCAGCTGCAGCTCGCCTCGAAGCTCGAGTTCAAGGACCACGTCTGCCCGATGTGCGGGAGCGTCGTCGAGAGGGTCAGAGAAACCTTCGACAAGGAGGCCATCCGCGCCCACCTTGCGGAGCACCACTCGCGCCTGGCGACGCTGCGAGCGAGGAAGGACGCCCTGGCCAAGGCCAGCGACGAGGCGAAGAACGAGTCCAGGACGCTTCAAGAAGCGAAGCGGTTCCTTGCCGAGAACGGCATCGTCACCGAAGGGGACGTGTCGAGGCTGGAGGCAGAGAGGGCGTCGCTCGTCCAGAGGCTGTCGAGCCTCCCGTCGATCAACACCAGGCACGGGGAGAGCCTCGAGATCCGCGCGCGCCTCAGGGAGAGGGCCCAGGCGCTCCAGAGGATCGAGAGGGAGGTCGCCCTCGCAAGGGACTACCTGGAAGAGCACCACCTGAGCTCGACCGAGGATATCGCCAGGTTGAGCCTCGAGAAGGACGACCTGGCCTTCGCCCTGGAGGGGCTTCCGGTCGACGTCGACGGTCTGCGGCGGGAGAGGGACCCCGCCAGGTTGTCGATCCTCGCGATAGACGATCAATCGAAGGCGATGCTGGCCAAGGTGACGGAGCTGGCCCTGGCTGCGTCCCTCTTCAATCCCGCAGAGTACGACAGGGTCTCGAGGGGCCTCGAAGAGCTTCGGAGCGTCGGCATCCCCCAGACGAGCGGCCAGATCGAACGGCACCGGGGGGACAAGGAGCGCGCCGAGGCGGAGCTCAGAACGCTCGGGGAGAAGGTCGCGGTGGCGGAGAGGGCGCTCCGGTACGTCAGGACGCTCCAGCTCATACGCGAGAAGGTCTACCACAGGGACGGGCCGGTGTCCAGCAGCATGAGGAGCTGGGCCCTCAACCAGATCGGCCTCAAGGCCTCCGAGTACAGCCGCCTCTTCGGCATCGGGGTCTCGAGCATCCTCCTGAAGGAGAACAACAGGGAGATATCGATCGAGTGCCATCGCCCCCGCGGGGTGGTGAAGGTGGAGTCCCTAAGCGGCGGCGAGAAGGTCGCCATAGCCCTCGCCCTGAGGTTCGCCATGGCCTACGTGATGGGCGGCTACAAGCTCGACTTTGTGATACTCGACGAGCCGACCGTCTACCTGGACGAGGAGAGGCGTGCGTCGATGGTCGAGATCATCTCCGCCCTCGGAGGCGAGGAGAGCCCTCTCAGGCAGATGGTGATAATCACCCACGACGCCGAGATCTTCGAGAACGCCAACATCGACGCGCTCTTCCAGTTCGATTCGACCGCGAGCGGGACGGTCGTCACCCAGAGGCTGAGGGCGTCTCAGTCCGGGGCCCAGTTGCCGGAATGATACTCCTTGTAGTCGAGGAAGAGCTCCTCCCCCGCCTTGATCGGCACCACGGCGGACAGGCTGGCCCTCCCTCCCTCGATGTCGATCGAGTATCGGACGTTGGGTTCCCGACGGTGGTCCAGGAAATTGGACCAGTATTCGCCGCTCCCCTCGCCCTCCTCGTCCCAGAACAGCTGCCGACCATCTGACGTCGTCCCGACTATCATGGCCCACCTCTTCCAGGGCGGAGACCTCGGTGTGGTCGTGAAGGTGATGCCGGAGACCGAGCTGATGACTTCGCCGGGTCCAAAGTCCCTGGCTGCGAACACCCCTCGACCGTGAGGGCATCCTCTCACTTCCAGCAAGCCCTCTATTCCCTCCACGGTCGATGCGCCGCTCGAGGGAGCCGCCTACCGTCGGCATTTATGTTTCTTCGAGACACCCGCTC
>JBEKTS010000005.1:0-57254 GCA_049515775.1 Nitrososphaerales archaeon
TGCACCTCTCGCAGATAATGGACGACTACCTCACCTCCGACGTAAAGTCCGGGGTGATCACGGCCTCACAGTCGAAGAGGACCCTGAAGGTGGGCTCGAAGGTGAGGGTCCGCATCACCGCGGTCTCGCTGGGGCACGGGATCTCCATGGGCAAGATAGGGGTCACCTGCCGGCAGCCCTTCCTGGGGGCGCTCGAGTGGATCGACGACGAGGTCGCCAAGGTGGCGAAGCAGGCTAAGGCAGAGGCCCGGGCGGCCTAGTGGTGAGTGCAGTTGAAGGAACTCGCCTGCCGGAAATGCCACATGCTCACAACGGAGAAGAAGTGCCCGAACGACGGGTCGAACGAGCTGAGCGATGAGTGGACGGGCCTCATAATAGTGCTGGACCCAAAGAACTCCAAGGTCGCGGAGACGCTCGCGATAAAGACGCCCGGAAGGTACGCGCTGAAGGTGAGCTAGCCGGCGGGGCCGCGCCGGCGCGCTACCTGGTCACGCCCTCCCTTAGGAGGAGGCTGAAGAAGCGCGTCGGGAGGCTCTACCTCGCCGAGGAGGTGGGCTCGCCGGAGTTCATGGAGACCCTCCGTTCCTCCCCCCTCGTGGTCTCGGTCGGAGACCGCGTCACCGAGACGCTCCACGCGCTCGGGCGGACGCCCGATGTCCAGGTCGTCGACCGGGTCGAGAGGAGGGTGCGGCGCAGCGCCCCCGACGTCCCCTTTGCCACGCAGATCCGCGCCCGCAACCCCGCCGGTTCGATCACGGAAGGAGCCGTCGTGGCCGTCGGCCGCGCGATCGGGGGAAGGAAGCCCGCTCGGGTGCTCGTCGACGGCGAGGAGGACCTTCTGGCCATACCCGCCATAGAGAGCGCCCCGCTCGGCGCGACCGTCTACTACGGCCAGCCGGGGGTAGGGGTGGTCCTGGTGGTGGTCGACGAGCGGGCGCGGAGGTCAGCGAGCCGCATCATGGCGTCGATGGGACGGGCCGTCCGTTAGCCTGTCGAGACCGCTCCTTCGAGGCCGCGGCAGCCCGCCATGGGCGGAGGGGAAGGCGGAGGGATCCTGCGTCACCCCGAGACGGGCTGGGAGATCAGGACGAGCGTGAGCGTCTCCGGGACCGCACCGGACGCGAAGCTCACCTCGACGGTCAGGGTGTAGCGCTGCCCGGCCGTCACACCGTTCACGGGCAGCTGCCCGCTGGCCGCCTGCCCCGACGGCAGCGGGTTGGTCCCGCTGACGGTGGAGCCTCCATAGCTCACGAATGTCGTGTTGGCCACGCCCGAGAGGGTCGGCGAAACGGTTGCGATCTCGACCCCCGCGACGGGCTCGCACGCGCTGTCGAGGACCCTCAGGGAGAGCTGGCCCGGCGTGGAGCCAGAGGCGGCGGTGATCGCGCCCGAGACCGTGACCAGCGCTTCCTCGCCCTCCGGACACTGGCTCTTCGGTGCCTGGTCCCCCAGGACGACATAGGTGACCCCACCGATGACGAACAGGATTGCGACCAGCACGACCAGACCGATCCTCGAGCGCTTCATGGCGCACGCCCTCATCGGCGGCGTATAATATCAATCCCGAGGCCCGTGGCGCGGACGGGCCCATCGGGCTCGAGTCGATGCCACCGACCTCAGCCCGGCCGGGCTCTTCGTGGAGGCCGATGTGGCTCGTCGATCGGTGCTCGTGGTCGCCGACGGAACCCTCGGGGCGAAGCCGAACCCTGCCTCTGCCTCGAGACCGGACCCACGGGGCGACGAGCGTCAGGAGCCCCATAGCTACATTAATTACCCCCTCCCCCGGGAGCGTCAAGAAGCCATGGAGATTATCAGCAGGAACGACTCGAAGCTCATGGGAAGGAGCGAGGTCGAGGTCCTATTCCCCGCCAAGGCCGGGGCACTGAACAGGAAGGATGCGGTCAAGCAGGTGGCGCAGGCGATGAATTCGAGCGAGGACAGGGTGACCCTCCTCAGGTTGTCCCCCCAGGCCGGGTCGAGGAACCTCGTCGGGCGCTTCCACGTCTACGGTTCCGAGGAGGCGCGCAAGGAGGTCTCGCAGAAGTACCTGGCCGTCCGCCTCCTGACCAAGGAGGAGAAGGAGGCGCTCAAGGCCGCCAAGAAGAAGGCCGAGGCGGCCGCGGCGGCAGCGGCCGCCTCGGCCGCGCCAGCAGCCAAGAAGAAGAAGTAGCGATGATGGCGCAGGTGGCATAGCGATTAATGTCTAAAGAAGCGAAGGACCCGAAGGCGGCTCCCAAGGGCGCGCCGGCTCCTGCGCCCACCGCCGCTCCGGCCGCCGCGGCCCCCGGAGCAGAGGGAGAGGGCGCGGCGCCGAAGGCTCTACAAGGTCGAAGACTCGGGCCTCACGCGCCTCAAGAAGGAGTGCCCCCGGTGCGGCAAGGGGTACTTCATGGCCGAGCACAAGGACCGCATGTCCTGCGGCAACTGCGGCTACACCACCTTCAAGACCAAGGCCTGACCATCAGCGAGCCGGCCCCCGAGACCCGAAGGCGGCTCACCCGGAGTGGCTCTCGAGCGAGCCCCTTATCGCCTTGAGCACCTGTGGTATGATCAGGGGCCTGAACGGTGCGAGGTACTTCGAGGCCTTCGCCCTCGCCACGTTCTCCCGCCCGTTGGCCTCGACGTAACCGTCGAGGAACGCGTTGGCGACCGTGCGCATGGCATCCTCCCTGAGCGAGAGCTTCCCGGCGTAGTAGAGGAACTCGGCGATGTCCCACGGCTGGTCTCCCCCCTCGACCGCCTGCTCGAGGTCGGTGAAGTAGAGAGCGCCGTCCTTCACGACGATGTTCTCGGCCTTGGCGTCGCCGAGGGCGAAGCCGGTCCCGTGCATCCTCCCCAGCGCCACCCCGCACTCCCGCACGTAGAGGGGCTCCGGGGCGGAGCCCTTGAGCGTCTCCTCGATGAACTTGGAGAGGAGCTTCCCGTCGACGAACTCCTTGGCGAGGACCCTGTCGTCGATGGCCGCGGCGGCGACCCGGGGGGTCATCACCCCCGACCGCCTGATCCTCAGCGCGGCGTCGTACTCCCTGTGCATCCTCGCCTGCGGCGACATGCTGAACTTCATCCGGGGGGCCCAGACGTTCAGGAGGGCCCACTTCATCGAGCGGATGTCCGCGAAGTACTTGAAGACGTAGCCGACCTGGCCCCCGTCGATGCCGTCTCCCCCGGAGATGGTGACCATCCTGGCCGTGGAGTAGACCTCACCCAGGGACTTGGACCTGTGGGTGTAGGTCGAGAATCCGGCCTTGTTCGCCAGGGCCTGGATCATCTCGGGCGTCCTCGAGACGACGACGCCCTCCTCCAGCTTGAGCAGCTCCTTGGGGTGCTCCAGCTCCGCCGGCGGCTCGACCTTCTGCTGCATCCTCTTGACCTTCGAGAAGGCCTCGTCCCTCACGACCGATAGCCGGACCCTCCCGGCGTAGCCGTGGACGGCGTACTGCCTCACGCCCCTCGCGGTCAGGTTGAAGAGGGCCAGCAGCTTGGCGAAGGACCTGCCCCTGAGCTTCTCCGATGACAGCCTCACCACGTCGTCCTCGAGCTCGAAGAAGCCCTGCCCGGCGAGCAGCCCCGCGGCCGCCCTGAATCCGTCGAGCGACGAGGCCCTGTTCTTCGGCGCGGAGGGGCAGGTGTAGGTCTTGATGTAGCTGTAGAGGACGGGGGGATAGATCAGCGCCCGCTTGTGCAGCTTGTCGAAGAGGAAGTAGTCGAGCGGGATCAGGAGGTCCTGAGAGAACTCCCCGTTCTGGGACGAGAGCTCGTAGATCGCCTCTGCGATGATCCGCTTCTTGCTCTCGACCTCGGCCTCCCTGGCGAACCCCGGGTTGACGAGCGGGAGGTGGACGTTCAGGAGCCTTCCGGAGACGAACTCCCCCAGAGACGCCTTCCTGGCGTCCGAGAGGAAGAGCTCGTCGCGGACGACCAGCGCCGAGGCCTTGAGCGGCTCGTCGACGTACTTGTACCTCACCCGGCCCCCGAACGACCTGGAGCTGACGATGATGTCGTAGTCCGAGTCGGGCCTGGCGTAGCCGGCGATCTTGGAGCCGTAGGCGATGACCGAGGTGACCTCGTCCTGGACCAGCGATGCCGCGAGCTCGATGAGCCTCTCCTTCTCGTCGTCTGTGAGCGCGGGGCTCAAGCTCCTCCCTTCTTCCCCCTCTTCCCCTTCCAGGTCGTCGCGGCCGCTTCCAGCTCGTCGATCCTCGCGAGGACCGAGGGGTCGAAGCGGGTGTTCGCGATCACGCCCACGTCCACGGAGACGACGTTGTCCTCGGGCGCGACCCTCCGCGTCGGGAGCCCCTTCTCGATCCACCCCCTGGTCACCTTCTCGTTGAGCTTCTCGTCGGCGAGGCCGCCGCTGAACTTCCTGGCCACCAGGGACGCCAGGCTCCTGTCCCCGGCGAAGACGGACCGAGGGTCGACGACCCTCTCCTCGTCGGCGTACTCGGACTCGAATAGCGTGCCCACCCTCTCGTCGCTGGTTATCTGCATCCGGCTGAACCTCCTGACCAGGTCGACGTAGTGGGTGAACTCGTGGGCGGCCACCGCCTCGATCGTCCCCTTGGCTCCGAAGATGAGGAGGGGGGCGGTGAACTGCACGACGATCGAGAGCGCCCCCTCGAACCTAGCCGGTATCACCCTGGCGTAGAGCGCCCCGACGGACCCGAACTCCACCGACGTGGTCGCGAGCGGCATGGACGGCTCGACGTAGTACGGCGGGTAGGCCAGCCCCGAGGCCTTCTCGACCCTGGAGATAGCCGAGACCAGGTTCTTGGACCTCTCCCTGAGCTTCTTCCCCACCGCGGGCTTGAGCGCGCCCCGCGCGACCGCCTGGTCGACCAAGACGAACGGGTCCAAGGGGTTCCCGGCTGCTCCTTCCCCCATTATAATAGAATTTCAGCTTTGGGGGTTGTTCGCTATCCTGAACTTCACGACCGGCCGGATCTTCTCGACCTGGATGAACGTCTCGGCCTGGTTGACGCCCGGGACCTTGCCGAGGTTCTCGGCGACTATCTTGTAGATCTCCTCTATGGTCTTCGCCCTCAGGGTCACGAACGCGTCGAACCTGCCGGTCACCTCCTGTATCCCCCTCACCTGGTCCAGCTTCGAGAGGTCCGTGAGCGCCTGGTCGCGCTGCTTCGGGTCGATGTTCACGCCCACCACGGCAGAGGCGGGGAGCCCGAGCCTGTCCTCGTCGACGATGATGGTGAACTGCTTGATTATCTGGCGCTTGGTGAGCCGCTTGATCCTGCTGTACGTCACGGAGAGGTTGAGCCCGAGGTCCTTGCTCAGGGTCGGGATCGAGACCGATGCGTCCTGGTACAGAGAACCGAGAATCTTCATGTCGACGTCGTCAAGTTTTCCCACTAGGCGCCACTTAACTTGCAATTAATGGAGGGTCCAATATATGTCTTTTGCTTTTACATGATATCCTCGTACCTTTTCCAAAGTTAATTCCAAGCAGGAATAATCCATCCACGATCGAGTACGAGCTGGTCCTCGGCGGGACCGCCTTGTGCGAGTCCAAATATGCTCGGCCCCCACCGGCTTCATTGGGGAAAAAGCCCAGTTTGGCCCAGGACAGTGCAGAACTTCGAGATGAGCCCGTTGGCCACGCGCGCCCTGACCGACAACGTCCCGATCTTCGTCCGGAGCCACTCCCCGGTCCCGCGGATCGACCTCGAAAGTTGGCGGCTGACGGTCGAAGCGGAGGACGGCTCGACGTCGACGCTCACCCACGAGCAGCTTAGGGGGATGAGGCAGAGGGGGTCGCGGTCGCGCTCGAGTGCACTGGCAATGGCAGGGCCGACTTCGGTGAGGTGGCCGAGGGCGAAGTGCCCTGGGGGCCCGGGGCGGGCAGGTCCGAGCGCGTCCGGGTCCGGGTCGACGGGGCCGAAGGGGGGACGGCCGTCGTCCAGGCGCTCGGGGCGCGCGCCTGGGCGAGCCGGAGCTTCCCCTGGACGCCGGGGCGACCGGGCCCCGTCTCAATCCGCTCGCGGGCCACCGACGAGGCGGGGAACGAGCAGCCCGAAGCGCCGTTCGCGAATCGCTACAGTGCGGCTTCAACGCGGTCCGGACCGCGACGGCCGAAGCCTAGGAGCAGCGAGCGGCAATGGGCGCGCGTGCGCGAGAGAGTGCCGGACGTCGTGCACCTCACCCGTGCCGCGACCCGTCGCCGATGGCCTCCGGATGCTCGCCGTGCGATGCCGGGCCACGAATGCCTCATTCACCCGGTCTCCTGCGGCTGGCCAGAATCTTAATCAATCGTCCCTGAGGGGCCGGCACGGCAATGAAGACGACGGGAGGGCGGCGCTACAACTCCACGCTTGGAAAGCTGCTCTTCGTCGTGCCGGCCCTCGTGATCATCGCGCTCGTGGGATACGCCTTCATCCTGCTGAACTCGCCGGGCACCCTGGTAGTCCAGGCGGAGCTCGCCGCTAACGGCGCCCAGATAAACGTGAGCGCCGAGGTCAACGGCCAATCGCTGACCACGCCCGCCACGATCTCACTACCGCAGGGCTCGTACACCGCCGACTTTGGCACGATCCCGTGGTACTATCCGCCCGCCTCGAGGGGTGTCACGATCACGCCAGGCCACACGACCTACGCTGTGGGGTCCTACGAAGTCAAGGTGCAGTTCGTCCAGGTCACGCCCAGCGGCTTCAACACGACCAGCGTATCGGTGCTCCACGGCCTGACCCCGGTGACCTGGAAGAATCCGTCCAACGACCTGGTGACCTTCCAGGGCGGACCCTTCCAGCAGGTCCGGCTCGATCCGGGCGGTTCCTACACCTACGTCTTCCCGACGACGGGGACCTACGTCCTGAACGTCGGCTCGACGAACGAGACCCTAGACGTTGTGGTGAAGTAGGCGCTCGGGGCCTATGCTTTCTCTCACGCGGGTCGCCTTCTGGGTGGCGCGGGGCGACTTTCAGCAGTCCGTCCGGGCGTCGTTAGCCTATTGACGAAGATTCTAGGGATTTGCAAGTTTCAGGAATAGAATATTATGGATATTTGAGCTATTACAAGGGATTAAAGCCTAGAAAGACGCCCTTTTCTTGGAATCCCACGAATCATGGACAATTCGTCCACCCTATTTATATAGGGTTTCCATGCGCCCTCCTCTGAAAATAATGAATACATCTTCGATGTATTTCAACAAATTCAGTTCGGGAACTATACTAGCTATGCTAGCACTGTCAGGAATGCTGTTCCTGGTACCGCTCGCGGTACCGGCACACGCAGCAGGCAATGCGAGCCTTCCAACCCTCTCGGCAACGCCGAACGCGCTAATCGCGGGCGGCCCCACAACCGTTAGCTTCACGCTAACGAACCCCACTTCAAACGCGTACGCGATAACCAGCCTCACTCTGGTCGCACCCAGCGGGTGGACGTTCTCCACCGCCCCCACATGTAGCGGGCTGCTGGGCACGACCGGAGCGACGTCGACTACCGCGGTCCAATGCACCAGCCTTACTGGCATCCCTCCGGGCTTTAGCGTCACCCTCAACGGTGGCGCCATAACGCCGATCGCCTCACCGGCGACCAGCGCAGCCCCCACCGGTCTGTTCACGACCACCCTCATCGACTCGTCAAGCCCTGCGGCCTATGCTGGCCCCACGTTCGTACTCTACTCGATCGCAGCGGGCACATCCATCTCCACGGTGACTCCGGCCGCTCAGCAATTCACTGCTGGTAGCGCTCCACTTCCAGTGGTAGCGACCCTCAGCACGAACCAGGCTGGCGTACCGATCGTCTTCTCGGTGACAACACCGGCCACACACGGCTTCACAGCCTCCGTGTCGCCAACCACCGCGTCGACAGTCTCCGGAACCTCAGCCGCTACGGCAAGCGCGACCTTCACCCCAAGCAACTACCAGGGTGATATCTCAAACGTCACAGCCAGGATCGGGACTTCGGCCGTCCATGCGTTCTCGGGAAAGGTCTCAACCATCGCTGGTAACCCAACGACGGTGTCATGGACGATCGCCGCCGCAGCAACTCCCAACTTCAACCAGGGAAGCAGCTACTACCTGACGACCTTTGGCATACCCTTGGTAACCGGTGCAACGACGATGGCCGAGTTCGCATCCGCGACTGGGCTCGTCGTCGCCATGTCGGATACCTATGGTAACCCCATCCTCTTCAGCGCACTCACCAACCCAACCATCGCAATCTCAGTCAGCTCGGGCGCAGGGTTCGACCTCGGCGGCAGTGCACTTACTCTTACTGCCACCTGCCTCAACGAGGCCGTCAGCTGCTCCTCAGGCGCCCTCGGCAACAACTACTACCAGGGCTACGCCTACGGTAGCACCGCATCGTTGACTGCAATCATCACCGGCAAGTACCCAACAGCGACCTCACCCATAGTCTCCGTTAGCTCCACCAGCGGCAACTTCATCACCAGCACACAGGCGACGAGCTACACGGTTGTGGCCTCCTCGTCAGCAAGTCCTGCGTTTGGCGCTGGCTCAGCCATCAAGCTGACCGCCACTCCTAACGTCGGGACCCAGCCGGGCGTACCTGTCACCTTCAACCTCTGTGGCCAGCAGACGGGCGCAACTGTCTGCAACACCGGAGAAACTCCGACCACAACGGGCTATGGCGGCAGCTTCAGCAGCGGAGGCCAGATTGGCTTTGCAACCTCCACCAGCGGCAGCGCCGGGACAGCAACGGCTACGTACAACATCGACACAATCGCCGGTAACACCGGCAACTGGAACGCAACGTCTCCAGCACCAACCAACCTGGCACCCAAGGCTACAATCTCGGGCGTCACTGCCGTCAATACAGGCGGAGTTACGACGGTAGCAGGCCCAGCGGCCAGCTTCAAGTCGCTCGTCTACTTCAGTGACCAGGCGACCCTAGTCAAGACCTCGATTGTTGCAGGCCAAAACCTGTACATCAACGTGGAACTCGTGGATGCATATGGCAACCTTGCCACAAACACGGGTATCACCCAGATACAGGTTCAGCTGAGTGCAACCGCACCCACAACGCTCGAGGCTACGACTCTGTACATCGAACAGGGTCAGAAACAGACACTCCCCATATTCGGGTATGACGAGTGGGCCATCCCTGCCTCGGTCGCAGTCGGCACCGCGCTGACCCTGACCGCGTCTGGAGTCGTGAACGGAGTCGCTGTCTCACCGACGACGACCCTGACCACCGTCTCGCCCCTGCCAACTCTCAGCATCACCTCACCCAAGCCAACCAGCGGCACCATCTATGCATCCTCCACAGGCGTGAGCTTCAGAGGATCGGCTAACGTGTCCGTAGGATACAACCCAACCCCGCTCACCGGGGTCACCATCGCAAGCGTCAACTACAAGATTGGCTCCGCCTCGTGGCAGCAGGCGTCGGGCTCGCACTCGAGTCCTGACTCGTTCGGGCTGTCCATCTTCGTCCCAGCCGGTCTGAGCACCATCGTCTTCAACGCCACCGACTCCGACAAGAACACCGTCGTAAGCACGGCCTACCAGCTACTGGTAGACACTTCTGCCCCAACCTTCACCTTCAGCACTGCGTCATCCAACAACGGGTGCGTCACCGTGACAGCAGCGACCGCAGAGGGCGACTTCAACACAGCCAGCTTCACCGCGACATACGGCGGAGTAGCAGTCCCAGCGGCGGCGATCACGTGGGGCGGAACTCAGACTCCTGGAACGGCCGGGAGCCTCACCGCGACCATCTGTGGTCTCGTCTCTCAGACGGCAACACTCTCCGTAACCGGCAGCACGCTGGCTGGACTGAGCACGACCTCGAGCGAGTCACTCACCGTCACTGTGCCCTTCGCAGACTCGTTCACCTTCAACACGGCCGGAGCGACATACGGGACGGTCGGAGCCTACAAGGGCCTCACCGTCTCTGTGACGAACGGCTGGAACACCGCTGAGACCGTAGTGGTCTACGCGACATTCAAGTCGGGCACCAGCATCTACGTGGCAGACGGCACCACGACGATCGCTTCTGGACAAGCAGCGACTGTCTTCTGTGTCGACGTCCTCGCCATCCCTGCTGGCTCCTACCAAGTCACCCTCTCCGCAGTCACGACCTCCAACCAACCCGTCTCCGGACCAATCACGCCCTTCACCGTCACCGCAACTTAGGTGAGAACATGAAACTCCAAATCCTGACAATCCCGCTCCTTGTGGCCCTGCTCCTGTCTCCCCTCGCCGCTGCCGCGGCGACGGGCTCGATCACTTTCTCGAGCCCGGCGTCCGGCGCCAAGCTTTCGGGGACGAGCGCCTACACCATCACTGGCGCCATCAGCCCAGCCCCTACGCTCCCTGACAACGTCTTCATCACCGTCACGAACCCCTCGGGGCAAGTCGTTGACGCCCAGACCGTGTCCGCCGCGGCCGGCGGGTCCTTCACCTACGCGACGAACGTAGGCGGGAACTCCGCATGGACCACCGGGACGTACACCATCACGGCGACCGACTCCGCGAGTGCGACCGGAACGACGACCTTCACCTACACAGCGACCGGCAGCTCGACCCCCTCTACGGGGAGCTCACTGCAGGTCCTTGCAAGTGCGGTCGTAGTGCCCGGCTCTGCTGAGAACGTCTGGGTCTACTCCTCTGGTCCTGCGACCATCACCGGATGGTATCTGGCTCCTGGGGCGACGACCACGACCTCCCTCGGCACTGGCACCCGCGTCTCGCCCAACCCTGGCGGCCTGTACGTGTACACCTTCAGTGTCACGCTCCCCGTCGCTGCAGCGACCGGCACATACCTGGTCGGCGCGACAGGAGCTAACAGCACCTCCGGGTTCTCGGCGTCCGCCGTAGGGTCCTTCGACTTCAACGGCGCCCTCGCCACATCCGCAGTCCAGACCACACAGAACACAGCCATCGCAGCGCTCACGACGAGCCTGGGTACCATCACGACGAGCCTGGGTACCCTGACGACCAACGTGGCCACACTGCAGACGGCCGTGACCGGAATCCAATCCAGCCTCACAGGGCTCGGCAAGAACGTGACGAACCTTAGCGGCCTCGCCTCGAGTGTCTCTTCACTCACGACCACGGTCAGTGGCCTGAGCAAGAACATCACGGGCATTACGTCCGGCATCGCCGCCATCCAGTCGTCGCTCACTTCTCTGACGAGCTCGGTCTCGGGCATCACCTCAAGCCTCGGCTCCCTCACGACCACGGTCAGCTCGATATCGTCTGGGCTCACCACCCTCACGGGCACGGTGAACACCCTCTCGACGACTGTCGGGTCGATCAACACAGCGGTGGGATCGCTCTCGACCACAGTCGGGAACGTAAACACAGCGGTGGGATCGCTCTCGACCACAGTCGGGAATATCAACACTGGCCTGACCTCTCTCACCAACACGGTGAGCACCCTCTCCGGCACCGTCAACACTCTGTCCACCACAGTCGGCACCATCAACACAACTCTCACCAGCCTCTCCAGCACCGTAAGCACCATCTCCACGAACGTTAGTTCCCTGAGCTCCAGCATACAGACCCTAACGACCGACGTATCCGGACTCTCTGGCCTGTCAGCACAAATGACGAGCCTCTCGAGCTCGGTCTCCAGCCTAAGTTCGTCCGTCTCTAACGAGCAGACGTACATCCTGGTCGTCGCAGCGCTAGCGGTCATAACGCTGGTCCTCGAACTGGCAATTCTCATCAGAAAGCTGTCCTAAACGGACCGCTTTCTCTTCCTCTTTTTTCTTAGACTCCCAGGGTGCACTGCGCACCTCCCAGGGGCTTATATACTGGGTCGGCCTCTCTTTGTGTGAAGGGCATCAGCTCGGTCTACGGATTCATCCTGATCTTCCTCCTCTCCATGGCCTCGATCCAGACCTGGTCGTCGGCGGTGAGCGCCCTCGACGGCATCCAGTCCGCCGCGGACCAGGCGCACGAGGTCCAGCAGCTGCAGGGCCTCGAGCAACTGTCGCTCACCCAGTCGAGCGGTAACCTGACCATCGCCAACGTCGGCCAGGTCCCCTCCACCGTCCAGTTCCTCCGGCTCTCGGCGGGCAACAGCTCCAGGATCGTCGACCTCGGCGCGGCGCTCGGCGTCGGGGAGACCCTCCACGAGTCGGTCCCGCCCGGGGACTCGGTCGAAGCCGTCACCTCCCTGGGCAACGTCTTCTCGGTCCCGGAGGGCTCGGACCCGCCGGGTTCGGTGTGGTCGGGAACCGTCGGCGCCGACCCTGGCAGCGGAGCCCGGCTCTATGACGACCCCTACGACGCCTCCTCGCTCTATCTCAGTTCAGGATCGACCGTCGTCGCCCTGACCCCTTCGGGGGCCGTCGAGTGGACCTTCGACGCCGGCGTCGGGACGGTCACGGACGTGCTCCCTCTCGTCGGCGGCCACGTCTACGTCTCCGTCGACTACGACGCGGCCACCAACAACGCCGAGCTCTACGAGCTCGACGGGAGCGGCGCGGCGGTCGCCTCCTACCCCGTCCGCCTGATGGCCTCGCCAGGAGTCTCGGACTCGTACGTCCCACCCGGCGACACGGAGACGTGGGGCTCGCAGCCCGTCGCGAAGGGCGTCGACTCATCCTACGCGTTCTACGACGGCTGGTTCTACTCCTCCTCGGGCGCCGTTGCGAGCATCGCCAGCGACCCGGCGCTGCTGGCGGCGACGGACCCGTCCGACTTTTACCTCTACTCCACCATCGGGGTCCCCTACGACGACAACGCCTGCCCGACCGAAGGGAACTCGATGCAGTTCGCCTCGTACACGGCCGACTCGAGCCCCCCCGGGCGGATCATCCTGAACTGGAGCCAGGACGTATGGCTCGGCTCCTGCAACCGCTTCCCGCAGCAGCTCATCTCCGCCTCGACCGGCGGAGGGGTCCTCGCGGCCATATTCTCCGACCCGTACTTCAGCGAGTCCGTCGTCGGCACGTACTACGAGTCCTACACGGGGGAGAACCCATACCTCGTCGTCCTCTCCTCGTCCTCGGGGCAGATCCTCTACCAGGGGGACGCGCCCTGCGCCGCCTGCACCTCGGTCGCGACCGACGGCACCGACGTCTACCTCGCCGTGCCGGTCTCAGACGAGATCCAGGTCGTCCACGTCGCGACCGGCTCGATCTCGTCCTACCGGGTGGGGTCGCCGGTCTCCGACCTGCTGATGGAAGACGGGGACCTCTTCGCCATCTCCGACTCTGCCGTCACGGTCTACACCAGTTCGATGGCCCTCGAGAAGACGATCCCGCTCGCCCCCATGTCCCTTGCGTCGGCCCTGGACCCTCAGCAGGCGGGAGGGGCCTCCCCCGGGCCGTCCTTCCTGGTCATCAACTCGACGAGCTACGCCATGCTCGAGGAGAGCTCGTCGGGGCGGCTCGCCGTCGTGGTCGGAGAGTACCGATGACCTCGCCGGGGGACGGCCGCCTCTCCCCGCAGAGATAAAGAGACCCCTCTCCCGGTCTGGACGCGGAGAGACGCCCGACAGTTGTCGCAGGCCGAGATCGCCCGAAGGTCGACGCGCGGGTCGTTCGCCCTCTTCGCCGGCAACCTTGCGACCACGGTCGTCTCCTTCGTCGCCATCACCCTCATCGCCAGGCTGCTGGGGCCGTCCCAGTACGGCGTCTACGCCCTCGCCATACTGGTCCCGAACATCCTGCTGAACTTCCTGGGGTTCGGTATGAACTCCGGCATCACGCGCTACGCAGCGCTCCACCTCTCCCAGGGCAGGCCGGACCTGGCGAGGAGGATGACGATGAACGGGGTGGCCTTCGTCGTCCTCTCCGGGGTCGTACTCTCAGCGGTCTCGGCGGCGGGCGCGAGCCTCCTCTCCGGGTTCGTCCTCCACCGCCCCGATATCGCCTCCTCGGTCCGCCTCGCCTCGCTGCTGATCTTCGGGCAGGCCGTCTTCCAGGCCGCCATCTCGGCCCTGCTGGGCTGGAGCAGGATGGGCGAGATTAGCGCGACCAACGTCCTCCAGTCCCTGCTCCGCTTCGCCATCGCGGTCCCGCTGATAGTGCTGGGGTTCGCGGTCACGGGCGCCCTCCTGGGCAACGTGCTCTCGGTCATCCTGGGCGGGCTCGTCGGGCTCGCAGTCCTGGTCAGGAGGATGGCGGCGGGCGACGGCGGCGTCCGCCTGCGACCGCTCGAGGGCTTCTCCGAGGACGTCCGTTCGATGCTCTCCTACGGGGCGACCCTCTTCGTCGGGCAGTTCGCGGCGAACGTCTCGACGCAGTTCGTGGTCGTCGTCCTGGCGGCGTTCGCCTCGGACGCCACCGTCGGTTTCTACCAGTCGGCGAACAACTTCGTGACCGCCATCACGCTCACCTCGGGGGCGATGTCCCAGGCCCTCTTCCCGGCCTTCGCCCACCTGGACGGCGTCAGGGGGGACCTGCGCAGGGCGTTCGCCTACGCGGCCAAGTACACGGCCTTCGTCCTGACCCCGATCGTCTTCCTGCTGATGGGCGCCTCGGTCCAGATAATCGGCGTCCCGCTCGGCCCGTCCTACAGGGTCGCCTCGGGGTACCTGGTCATCCTCGCCTTCAGCAACGTCCCGTTCTTCCTCGGCCACGGCGTGCTCCAGTCCTTCTTCAACGGGGTCGGTCGTCCGAGGCTCTACACCGCCTTCAGCGTCGCCGCTGCGGTGGTCTTGGTCGGGCTCGCCCCTATCCTCGCCATCGGAGCGGGCCTCGGTGTCCCCGGCCTGGTCGCCGCGATCCTGGCCTCCAACCTGACCTCGGTCGTGGCCGGGCTCTACCTCGCCTCGCGGTACTTCCACGCGAGGACGGACCTCTCCGCGGCGCTCTCCATCCTCGCCGCCTCGATCCTGGCGTTCCTCTCGGTCCTCCCCATCGACCTGTGGGGGCCCGTGAGGGCCTACGCGCTCGCCGCCGAGGTGGCGGTCTTCGCGGCCGTCTACCTGACCGCCGCCCCGCTCCTGCGCGCGGTCGGCCCGGACGACCTGGACGTCCTGGACTCGGCCGTCTCTGGGCTGGGGAGGTTCCGGGCCGTGGTGACGCCGCTCCTCGCCTACGAGCGCTTCGTCCTGCGCCGCACGCGCCGCGCCTCGCTTCGCTCGGACGGACGGACGGACGACTGACCAGGGCTGAGGGCCGCTCCCGAGAATCCTTTTATCGAGGCTCCCTGGCCGAACTTCCATGAACGGGACGAGAATGGTCCTTCCCGCGCTGGCGATCGCGGCGCTATTGATGGGAGCTGTCGGTACCGTGGCGGCGGCCACCCCTGGCTACGCCGCCTACAGCGTCCAGCTCTCGTACGGAGGGACGACCCACAGCCTGATAGTCAACGAGTCCGTCGCGGCGACCTCGAGCGCGTCCCAGGACCGCCTGGCCGTCGGCATCGTCTACGGCGGGTCGGACCTGAACTACTCCCGATCGATCAACTCGTCGGAAGACGTCTCGCCCTTCCTCCCCTCCATAAGCAACCAGTCGCTCAGCTACACCTCCGGGTCGACGAGCGCGACCGTCTCCGTCGCCAAGAACGGCTCCGACTCGATCCAGTTCCACGGTTCGTCCTACGCCCTCACGAGCTACGCGCTCGCCGTCGGCCTGACCTCCAACGGCACGAGCCAGACGATTGCGGGTGCGGTGGCCGCTTTCCCGTCCGGGCTGGTCTACTCCGTCAAGCTCGCGGCGCAGATCCCGACTCTGGGCGGTCTGACCGGCCTCGGTGAGCAGAACTTCACTATCCCCGGTCTGACCGGTCTGACCGGCCTGGGCGGTCTGACCGGCGATAGCCTCCAGATCCCCGGCCTCAACTCGACCATGGGGCTCGGCTCGCTGCTCGGCCTCACGACCGAGTCCGAGGTGACGCTGACCGTCACGCTCCTCTCGACCTCGCTCCCCCTGACCGTCGCCGGCTCGTCCACCATGGATCAGGCGGCCTCGGTGGGGATAGGCGCGGGCGCGGTCGTCTCGGTCCTGGCGCTGGGCCTCGGCGTGCGGCACAGGCGCAGCCACCCCGCTGCGCAAGGGCCGAAGCCTGACTACGCCGTCGACTAGGCCTGTGGAAGCGGCCCCGGGAGAAGTCCCTGCGTTGGGTGTCAACGACGGCGACGTCTTGCGCTTCGACGAGGCCGTCAAGGACTATGGCTCCAAGACGATAGGCCCGATCAGCTTCTCGGTCGGGCGGGGCGACGTCGTGGGGCTCCTCGGCCCGAACGGCGCCGGCAAGTCCACCTCGATAAGGCTCGCCCTCGGGCTCGCGCGCCCCTCCTCGGGCGAGGTGACGACCATGGGCCTCGACCCCCTCCAGGACCACGCCCGGGCCCTCCGGGGCGTGGGCTACTCTCCCGAGCTCCCCAACCTCCAGACGTTCATGTCCCCGAGCGAGCTGCTCGAGCTCATCGGGAAGGAGCTGGGCCTGAGCGGGTCCGAGCGTGACGAACAGATACCCGCCGTCCTCGAGTCGGTCGGCCTCTCAGAGTACCGCCACCAGAAGATAGGGAGGCTGAGCAAGGGGATGGTCCAGAGGCTGAGCGTGGCGCAGGCGATGCTCGGCTCGCCGTCCCTGCTCGTCCTGGACGAGCCGATGATCGGGATAGACCCGGCGGGGGTCGTCCACTTCCGCTCGATCTTCAGGCGGTTCGTGGCCCAGGGCGGGACGATAGTGATGTCGTCCCACATCATGTCCGAGGTCGAGGCGCTCTGCAGCAGCGTGGCCGTCATCCACTCGGGCAGGCTGGTCTTCAGGGGCTCCATCTCCGACTTCATCTCGACCTCGCTGGACTTCCGCCTGGTCCGGGTCGAGGTCGCCTCTCCATCCCCGGCGCTCGTCGAGCGGCTCCGGTCGATCGAGGGCGTGAGGGCGGTCACGCCCGAGGGCGGCGAGCTCACCGTCGAGCTCGAGAAGGGGACCGACCGGCGGGCGGAGATCTCGAGCGCGGTCGTCGCCATGGGCGCGGGGCTCCTCGCCATCGGCTACTCGAGGGACGAGATCGACGACGCCTACGTCGCGGCGATAAGGGGGAAGCGCGCCTGAGCCCCTCTCGGGTCTGGGCGTTCGCCAGGTACGAGATTCGACGGGCGACGGCCCGCAAGAAGGTCCTCGTCCTCGTCGTCGTCACCATCCTGATCAGCACCATCCCGGTCGTCCTCCTGCGCTCGATAGGCGGGTCGCTCCTTCCGCCCGACGACGACCCGTTCATCTGGGTCTTCGGGATCTTCGTCGTCCAGGGGTTCTTCCTCCCCTTCACCGCCCTCCTCATCGCGGCGGGCTCGATGTCCGAGGAGTACGAGCAGGGGACCGCAGAGGTGCTCCTCTCCAAGCCTGTGACGAGGGACGACTACTTCTTCGGCAAGTTCACGGGCGGCTTCATCCTGATCACGGCGGTGATCCTCCTGAACGCGACGCTCTCGGTGACCTCCGCCGTCTTCACCTTCGGGACCCAGGACGCCCTCGGGGTGCTCCCAGCGGTGGTCCTCTCCCAGGTCTACTGCGCGCTCGTCTTCTTCTCGATAGCGTTCATGTCCGGGGAGCTCGTCAGGAGGTCCTCGCTCTCCTACATCCTGGCCTCGGCGGTCTACTTTGTCAGCGAGATCGCGGGGACCGTCCTGAGGGCGGTCTACACGCTCAGCGGGAACCCGCTCTACCACAGCATCGAGGCCTACCTGCCGACGACCCCGATCAGCTCCCTCCCGCTCCAGGTCGGGCTCCCGGGGCTCCCGGCGGGCGCCAAGCTCATCCTGTCGTTCATTGGCTCGAACCCCGCAGAGACCTCGGTCGACTTTTCGGTCGGGCTCATCGCCCTCTACGCCATCTTCGCGGTCCTCGCTGCCCGCACCTACTTCAACTGGGCCGACGTCGCCAAGCGCGTCGCCTGAGCTTCTGCGTGCGAGACCGCCCGGGTTCCGCCGGAGAATCGACGAACGCTCGGATATGCGCCGGCGCGCGCGCATCATCGCCTTGGTGAGTGAGATACCCGCCGGCGGCCGTCGCTGCGACTACCAGCCGCCTATCATGGGCGGGACCGTCCGCTTGTGCGCCGATGCCCTGTGCCTCCTCAGCACGTCCTGCACCACCTTCCTCTCCACCCCGGTCCTCCTGGCCACCTCCGAGGGAGAGAGCTTCTCGTCCAGGAGGCCCACGAGCACCGGGTCCAGCCGCTCGTATTCGATGGGGATCTCGTCGACCGCCCTGTGCCCGGGCCAGAGCTGCGGGGAGGACGGCTTGGTCACGATGTGCTCTGGGAGGCCCAGGTGCGCGCCGAGCTCCCTGACCTGGGTCTTGTAGAGGTGGGCTATCGGCAGGAAGTCGACACCTCCGTCTCCGTGCTTCGTGTTCCCGGAAAATACGTACTTGCCGTTCCTTTCGACCAGAAGATTCTCGAAAGGCGGCACGGACGGGCACCAAACTTCGCCCGCATAGTCGACCGTCTTCGCTAATCTGCTCTTGATGGTGTGCTGCGAGCGTTGGTTGCTCGCGTAGCTGATCGTGAATGACGGGCCCGTCATTATCGTCTTGCCCTTGATCCTGGGTCGCGTTGGGCCCCTGGAGGTGACGCTGGCCCTTCTCCCGAGCTTGAAGCAAAGCTGGACGAAGTCGTCCCTGAGCTCCTCAGATGGTGTGTAATAGTAGCTCCTGTTCTCGGGGTGCGACCCGTCGCTGTCCTTCAGCCCGCTGAGGAGATGCACGAGATACTCAGATGGGTAACTCAGGACCCAGTGCGGGATGTGCTTGTTCTTGGAACCGACTCCGCACTGGATGAAGAAATCGTGGATGCCCTTCGATGAAATGCGGACGGTATCGCTGGTGAGCGAATACCCGATCTTGTACTTCGACAGGACCGCGGTGAGGCGTTTCCTAGCCGCATCCTTCGTGTAGCTCGGCAGAGAGAACGTCGTCTCGTAGGTGTCATATTCTTTCATGCGGACGTTCGTCCTGCCCGTGTCGATCCGCACGAAGCGGCCTCCCTCGTCGCGATGCGTGCTCGAGCATTCCCGCCGGGTCAAAGCCGATCTTACGGGTACGATCACCTTTCCGGTCGTCACACACCCGTCTCCGATGAAGAGACCGAGCAGATAGAAGGCGTCCTCGATCGACAGGTCCTCCACTCTCCTGATGTGTCTCTGCTCGAAGACCAACCTCATCGTCGGAGGGACGTCTCGGTCTCCTGTCCAGCCCAATGGCGTCGGGGTGTTGATATCCCTCGACTTCAGGCACTCACCGGCTGCTCGAAAGACCAGTCTGGAGTCGGACCTCGAGGAGCTCGTGTGAACGAGCATGCGGTGATTGGGAGTGACCATGACGTCGGCGCCGCGCCCACCGAAGTGGATCATCTGGCCTTCATAGGGGAACCTGAAGACGCCGTCGACCTTCGACTCCACCATCTGCTGCGTCTTGAGGTCGATCGAGAAGACGGCATCCCCGGCTCTCAGCTGGTTCAGGTCTCTCGGGCCGTCGACCGTCACGACCCTGGTCTTCTCATCGTAGCAGAAGAACCCTATCTGGTCCTCGGACCGGTCGCCCGTCCCCGCCACCAGCATCCCGTGGGCGTTAGCTACGTAGTAGTTGATGATCATCCGGATCCTGGCCTTGACGTTGGCGTAGGCGATCTTCGTCCCGCTCTCCCTCGGGAGAGACTTCTCGAAGGCCGCGAAGACCGGGTCGATGGCGACGTCGTAGGTCCTTATCCCCCACTCCTTGGCGAGCATCTTCCCGTCGTCCGTGTCCTGTTTTGGGGTGTGGGACGCGGGCATGAGTATCCCGATGACTCTCTCCCGGCCGAGAGCGCGGACAAGCAGGGCGCCCACCACTGAGCTGTCGATGCCCCCGCTGAGGCCGATGACCGCTCCCTTGCCGCCGGAGTCCTTGACGACCTTCCTGATGAACCGGACGATCTCCTTCTCGGCCCTGTCGCAGTCGAGCGAGAGGCTCCCCCCCTCTTTCCCGTCCTTCTTCTTCTTCTTGCTCTGCATCCCGGAGTCGGGGAGAGCGCTCCCCGGGCTAAAAAAGGTTGGGCGCGGTCGGGTCCGCCCGGGCGACGCCGCTCCCGCGGGACGAGCCCAAGTCCTATTAGGAAGATGCCGGGCGGCCGCGCCATGAGTCCGAGGCGCGCGTTCGCACACCCCTACGTCATCATCGCCGTTCTCGTCGTGGTCATAGTGATCCTGCTGATCCTCCTCTTCAGCTGAGGACCGGGAAGAATCCAGGAGCGTCGAAAGCCAATAAGGAAGCCGTCGGCCGGGTCGACGCCAAGAATGCCTGAGCCCGAGGGTGGCCGAGTCGGGAGGGAGGGGACGATGACGACCCTCTGCCTAGTCTGGGGACCCTTCGGCTTCCGCGCCGACGAGCTGGCCCAGGCGGTGGGCGCCGAGAGGGTGAGCATCACCTTCCTCTACGGTCCCCGCTACTTCGCGCCGGTCCGCTACCTCGCGCTCTTCTTCAAGACGCTGGTGATCCTCTTCCGGAAGCGCCCGGACGTCGTCTACGCGCAGAACCCCCCCATATTCTGCCCGATGACCTGCCTGCTCTACTGCCGGATCGCCGGGAAGAGGCTGGTCGTCGACCACCACTCGATCTGGAGGATCAAGACGCTCGGTCGAGGCCCGATCTCGCGCGCCATAGGGCTCCTCGAGACTGCGGTCTCGCGCTCCGCGTCCGGCAACACGGCGCCGCACCGGTTCTGGGGCGAGAAGCTCGTCGCCATGGGCGCGAGGAGGGTCCTGGTCGTGCACGACTTTGTCGAGAGGAACCCGAACCCGCGGGACGACTCCCTGAGGTCCAGGCTCACGGACAGACCGATCCTGGCGGTCTCCTCGCACGGCGGGCACCCGCTCGAGCGCATAGAGGCCGAGGCCTCGGCCGTCGGCCGGGTGGGGTCCGTCGCCCTCGTGATCACGGGCCCGAAGGAGAAGCTGGAGGGCAGGCTCCCCCAGGCGGCGCTCCCCGCGAACGTGAGGTACCTGGGCTTCCTCCCCCGGGAGACCTACGAGTCGCTGAAGGCCTCGGCCGACCTGGCCCTGAACGTCACCGACGAGCCCTTCACGCTCTCGCACGTCCTGCTGGAGTACGCGGCGAGCTCCCTCCCGACCGTCTCGTCGCGGCAGGACGTGCTCGAGGACTTCTTCGGGGACGCGCTCCTCTACACCGACTCCTCCGGGCCGGAGGACGTCGCGGCGAAGGTGAGGTCTATGCTCGACCCGCGGGTCCGGGACGAGTACAGGGCCAGGATCGCCTCCTGGTACGGCCGGCTCTCCGAGTCCCACGAGGAGGAGCTGGTCTCGCTCAGGTCGCTCCTCTCGTCCCGATGATCGGCCTGAGGACGGCCGCCGCCAGCCTGCGGAACTCCTTCTCGGTCGCGAAGAGGAAGCCGAAGTAGATCGCGACGCCGCAGAGGGCGATCAGCGAGAGGTCGGCCCCGAACTGGAGCACGTGGGCGCCGTAGTCCAGCAGGAGACCTCCGGCCCCCCAGAAGAACGCCGCCATCAGCGCCGACCCGGCGAGGTAGTAGACGAAGGAGCGCCGCAGCGCCAGCTTCGAGTCCCGCCTGATCCTCACGACGCGCGCCGCGACGAACCCCCAGAAGACGACCAGCTGGGCCGCAGACCAGAGGTCTATTATCGTGACCGGCGACGCGCCCCTCGCGGTCCCGACGGCGACGATCACGGCGACCGCGCCGATGTAGACCGCCGAGCTCCCAAAGTCCACCAGGAAGACGAAGAAGAGGTTGGAGCGGACGAACCGTCGGAACCCGGCTGCCTCGTCGATGTCGACCCTCTCCCTCCCGGCGAGGACGCTGTCGAGGATCACCGCCATCGCGTTGCCGAGCGAGGCGAACGCCAGGATCTCCAGGGCGGTGGTGCTCTCTACGTAGCGGGGGTTGAGCACGAAGAGGATCGGCTTGGCGAGGACGGCCGCGCCGACCGCCATCGGTATCCCGAAGAGCAGGGAGAGGTCGAGGGTGGTCGTGGGGATGCCGTCCGAGCCGGCCCCTCCCCTCAGCAGGAGCGGGTACATCGCCGTGCCGAGGTAGTAGGAGTACCCCGCGAGGGTCGCCACGGTGAACGCCGCCTGGTAGAACCCGACGGTCATCGTCCCTCCGGCGAGGAGCGAGGCGATGAAGGTGTCTGCGATGCCCAGCGCGTAGGGCAGCGTCGAGAGCGAGGGCAGCCAGGCCCGGACCGCCCACCTCTTCCCGGCGGCGCGGTCGAGCGGGAGCGCCAGGGCGCCCCTCGCGAGGACGGTGGACGTCGCGGACTGGGCGAGGTTCGCCGCCATCAGCGAGACGATGACCCCGTCGATGCCCACGTGGAAGACCACGAGGAGCGGGTAGGCGAAGGCGAGCTTGAAGGCCTCCGACGCGATCGTGGAGTAGCCCTGGACGATAGGGTCGTAGCCCGAGACGATCGCGTTCGCCGCGGTGTTCCAGTAGGCGATGGGGACCAGGAAGATCGCCAGGAGGATCGTCGTCAGGTCGGACTGCCCCACCCTCGGCGCCGTCGCGACCGAGAGCACGACGTAGAGGGCCATACCGGCCGCGCTGAGCCCGAGGTTCATCCCGATGGCGGTCCTCCCCAGCAGGCGCCCGCGGGCGATGTCCCTCGTCGCCCAGTAGACCAGGAGGCCGGCGGGATAGGACGCGAAGGTCACCAGGTCCAGGACGACCTCCCAGAGGCCGAACTGGGTGGTCGAGAGCGTCCTGGTCATCATCAGAAGGAAGGCGAGCCCGGTGAAAATCGAGACGACCCTGAACGAGAAGACGACCAGTCCGGTCCTCCTCACCGAGATCCGCTTCGCCATCGTCGCCGCCTAGCCGTCCAGGAACTTCAGGTTCCTCTCGACCGTCTCGCCGTCGAGCTTCTCGTAGGACTCGGTCGTCCCGACGTCGTACCAGAACCCGTCGATGTAGAACGGAGAGACGAGCATGCCGCGCTCCAGCACCCTGGGCACGAACTGGGCCATCAGGTCTGGCGCGTCGCCCGCGGCGACGGCCTCGCGGAGGACAGGGACGCAGTCCCGGGAGATGACGAACGCGCCGACCGTGGCGCAGAGCGGGAGCGTCGGCTTCTCGGAGAAGGAGACGATCCTGTCGCCCTCGACCCGGGCGACCCCGACCGGGGCCCGGTAGTCCCGCGAGAGGACCATGGTCAGCGCCGACCGCCGCCCCTCGTGCTGGGCGACCAGCCCCCGGACGTCCATGGCTGAGAGCACGTCGCCGTAGTAGACGACGAGGGTGTCGAACCCCACCAGCCTCCCCGAGTCGATGGCGTTCGCCAGCGCCATGGCGCTACCCCTCCTGCCGTCCGGGTCCCTGGAGTACCCGATCCTCACCCCGAGGCTCGACCCGTCGCCGAAGTAGCCCTCTATCTCGTCCGAGCGGTAGCCGCTGAGGAGGGTGATGTCCTCGACGCCGTTGTAGCGCAGGAGCCGGACGATGTACTCGAGGAGCGGCCTCTTCCTGGCGCCAATGGGTATCATGGTCTTCTGGAAGTAGTTGCTGAGGGGTCGGAGCCGGGTCCCCTCCCCGCCGCAGAGCACAGCCGCCTTGGTGACCATTCCCGGTTCCCGGGCTGCGCGGCCTCTGCTCTTAAACAATCGAGGGCGGTCCGACCGTGGGGCGGACCCAACGTTATTTAGCCCAGCCCCGGAGGTCGGCGGCAAAGGCGGTGTGGTGGAGCAGTGAAGATGAAAGCGGTCGTGCTGGTCTTCTTCCTCGCCTCTCTGGGGCTCTCGGCCTACCTCCCCCGGCTCGGGCCAGCTCTCCCCCTGGCCTTCGGGGTCGCCTTCGGGGTCTACGGGGTGGCGCGCAGCGCGTCGCGTCGGCTCGACCCCCTGAACGACGCGCCCAACGCCCTGCGAGTCCTCCTGGCCTCGGCCGGAGGGTGGCTGACGACGCTCGACCGTTCCTTCCTCCTGCCGTCCGCGGGCGCGCTCCTGCTGCTCGTCTCGGTCTACCTCAACGACGAGTTCCAGAGGCGCGCCCTCCACTCCGTGCGGGTCGGCCGGCGGGGGGGCTCCGTGGCGCTCCTCGGCATCGACGGTTCGGGCAAGTCCTCCCACTCGGCGGTCACGTCGGCCTGGCTCGAGAAGCGGGGCTACAGGGTCGAGCTCATGCCCTTCCACAGGTACCTCTTCGTGGAGAGGCTCTCGTCGATCTCGACCGCGGTCAGGGGGCCGGCGGCAGCCGCTCTCCAGCCCCGGACGAGGGGAAGGAACCCGCTCAGGCCCGTCCTCTCGCTGGTCGACAACCTGCTGCTGCAGGTCTCCTCGTCCCTCGGGTGCCGCGTCGAGGGGACGGTCGTCCTCTACGACCGTTTCATCTGGTCGACATACATCAAGTACGAGGCCCTCGGGTACCCCGTGCGGCCGCTCTCCTTCCTCTACCTGCTGCCCCGCCCGTACTTCGCGGTCGTCCTCGACGTGCCCGTGGACAAGTCGCTGAGGGTCATCGACGAGAGGGTGAACCACATCCGCTATCCCCGCCCGGTCCTCCAGCACGAGAGGGACACCTACCTGGAGATCGCCCGGACCCACGGGTACCCCGTCGTCGACGCGACGGGCCCCTTCGAGGACGTCCAGGAGGAGATAGAGCGCCACCTCTCGAGGCTCTTCCCGTCGGCCGCGGGGGCGAGGCCGGCGTGACCCCCGACGCCCGCGGGTACGCCACCCACCTGGTCGAGACCAGCCTCGGTCTGGTCGAGGGATCGCTAGCCCCGCGGGACCTCCCGGACGCCCTGGTGAGCGAGATCGCGGGGGCGGTCCGGGGCGCTCCCGTCGGGGACACGGTAGGACCCGGGATCGAGAGGGGGATGGCCTCCCTCCTGGCGCGGGCCAGGGCGGCCGCCCTCGCCGAGGATGGCTGCTTCGTGCGCAAGGCCAGGTGGCCGCGGGCGGCCCCCTTCGCGGTCTGCCTGACCCACGACGTCGACAACGTCCGCCGGCCGCGCGGCCACATATGGAGGACCAGGACGAGGTTCAGCCTCCCCGAGCTCGTCGGGGGCCTGCTGGGCGTGGTCTCGCTCTACGACAACGTCGAGCTCATCGCCTCCAGGGAGGGGTCGCGCGAGTTCCATTCGAGCTTCTACTTCCTCTCCTCGAACTACCCCCTCGCCGACGTGAAGGCGGAGTCCGGGCGCGCCCGCGCGGCGGGGTGCGAGGTGGGGCTCCACGGGGACTTTGGGACGCACGACTCGCAGGAGGGGATGGACGCTGCGGTCGAGCGCTTCTCGAAGGCGATGGGGTTCCGCCCGACGGGGCTGAGGGAGCACTACCTGAAGTTCGACTTTGCGAAGAGCTGGCAGATCATGGAGCGGGCCGGCTTCGAGTACGACACCTCGGTCGGCACGAACGACCGCCTCGGCTTCAAGGTCGGCCTGGCCTCCCCGTTCCACCCGCCCGACGAGTCCTGGTCCCCCATGAGGATCCTGGAGCTCCCGCTCGTCCTGATGGACACCACCCTCTGGGGGTACCTCAAGAGGTCCGAGCCCGAGGGGTTCGCGGACGCCATGAGGATGCTGGAGGCCGTCGAGGAGGTGGAGGGCCTCTTCACCCTCCTCTGGCACCAGGAGGCGGTCCGCATGAAGGGCGGGAGGCAGTACTGGCGGATCCTGGACGAGATTAAGCGGCGCTGGTGCTACGTCGGGTCCGGGGCCGAGATAGCTCGCTGGTGGCTGGCGCGCTCGGTGCCCCTCGTGAGGGTCGGCGGGGAGAAGAAGAGGGACGGGGGGAGCGGAGGCAACCTGTTTAAGCTGGGGCGGGCCCCTCCCCGCGACCTGGTCTTGAGACTATCAGTGGCGGAGGGGAGAGCCCCGCGCGTCTCGTCGGGCTCCATGGAGCGGAGCGGGGACGAGTACCTCGTCAAGCCCCAGGGCCCCGACTTTCTGCTGGAGGTGCCCTAGGTGGCGTCGGGCGCGCGGGTCCTCGTCACGGGCTCGGGAGGGCTCGCGGGCGTGAACTTCGTCAGGGCGCTCAGGGCCTCGGAGCGGAGGTACTATATCGTCGGGACCGACTTCAACAGGTACCACCTCGTCTACCCCGACGTCGACGCGCGCTACCTCACACCGAGGCACACCGACCCGGCCTTCGTCCCCAGGGTCGCCTCCATAGTCAGGGACGAGAGGATAGACTTCCTGCACGCCCAGCCCTCCTCGGAGGCCTACGTGATTGACGGGGAGAGGAAGAGGAGGATAGGGTGCAGGGTCTTCCTGCCCGAGAAGCGGGTGATGGAGGTCGGCCAGGACAAGCTCCGGTCCCAGCAGGCGCTGGCGCGCAAGGGCGTCCCGGTCGCCAGGACCCGCGCCGTCTCGTCGCTGGCGGACGTCCGGGAGGCCTTCTCGGAGCTCTCGATCGACCTCTCCTCCGAGCCGGGCACCCCCCTCTGGGTCAGGGCGAGGCACGGGGCGGGCGGCCGGCTGAGCCTCCTCTGCGCGACGCACCGGGAGGCGCGCCACTGGATCGAGCTCTGGGCGCTCAGGGGCTCCCCGGTCGAGGAGTTCATCATCCAGGAGTACCTCCCCGGGAGGAACATCGCCTGGGACAGCATCTGGCACGAGGGGAGGCTCATCACGTCCTACGCCAGGGAGAGGCTCGAGTACCCGTTCAAGCACATCTCGCCCTCCGGCATAACCGGGACCCCGTCGGTCGCCCGGATCGTCCACGACGAGCGGCTGAACGCCGTGGCGCAGGACGCCGTGCGCGCCATCGACCCGAAGCCGCACGGGGCGTACTCGATCGACGCCAAGGAGTCGGCCGCCGGGGAGATGTGCGTGACCGAGGTCGACGCGGGCAAGTTCCACTCGACGATGCCCCTCTGGGGGTACATCGCTGTGAAGCACCTGAAGATGCCCTGGTTCGCCAACCTCGCCGACCTCTACGTTAGGCTCGGGCTCGGGGAGAGGGTCGCCCGGTCCTCGATACCCCGGACCGACCTGATCCCGGACGGCTACTATCTCCTCAGGGACATGGACGTCGGCGCCTTCCTCTGGCGCGAGGACGGCTGGAAGGAGAAGGTGCTCTGACACGAGCCCTGACCGGGCCGCGAGGGCCTACGTCTTCGACTTCGACGGTACGCTCGGGACGATCCCGGTCGACTGGGAGGGGGCGAAGGAGGCGCTCCGGACGGTCACCGGCGCCCCCTCGGAGTTCAAGCAGATCTTCGCGACGCTCCAGCTGATGATAACGGAGGACCCGAGGGTCGCGAGGCCCACCTTCGCCGTGCTCGACGAGTTCGAGGCGGCCGCCGCCCCCTCGGCGCGCCTCTACGACGGGACGACGAGCCTCCTGGCGAGGCTCTCGGAGTCGGCCAAGGTCTCGCTGGTCACGATGCAGGGCAGGGCCGCCTGCTCCATCGTCCTGGAGCGGTTCGGCCTCAAGCAGTACTTCCTGGAGTGCTTCACCAGAGAGGACTCCCTCGACAGGGCGGAGCAGCTCGAGTTCGCCCTCTCGTCGATGAGGGCCGCCCGGTCCTCGTCGATGTTCGTGGGCGACAGGCTCAACGACCTCAAGGCCTCGAAGAAGGTCGGGGTCCCCTTCACGATGATCCGGACCCACGGCGACGACCCCGAGGGCGAGGAGGACGTCCCCGTCTACCACAGCATAGCCGAGTTCCTCGCCGCCGTCGAGTCCTAGGCCGGCCCTTCGCTCAGCTCCGGTCCTGGTCCATCAGCGCCAGGATGCGCCGGTGGATCGCGGGGTTCCCGCCGGCCACGACCGAGAACCTCTCCCGGACGGATATCTTCGGGTCGAGCGGTCCGCCCCTCTCGTCGCTGAACACCGCCCCCGCCTGCCGGGCTATCAGGTAGCCCGCGGCCATGTCCATCACCCGTATCCTCCCGCGCACGTCGAGGAAGCCGTCGAGCCTCCCCTCGGCCAGGAAGCACGTCTCGAGCGCGTTCGCCCCGAAGTGCATCTGGCGCTTGACGGCCGCTATCAGGCCGTTGAGGGACCTCACGACCGGGAGGGTCGTCCTCGAGAGGTCGATGCCGAGGGTGGCGGCGGAGAGGTCCTCGAGAGGGGACGACCTGATCTCGGCCCCGTTCTTGGTCGAGGGGCCCTCCGCACCGGAGTAGTAGACGTCCCCGTTCAGGAGGTTCCGCACCAGCCCGTGGCGGGCGCCGGCCAGCGACCTCCCCTCGATCACGGCGATGGAGGTGCAGTAGAACGGGATCCCGCGCTCGAAGTTGGACGAGCCGTCGATGGGGTCTATGATCACCGTCCACCGGGCGTCCCTCGGCCCAGACTCCCCGTGCTCCTCGGCGACCAGCCTGAGGTCGCCCCGGTCCATCTGCTTCACGACCTCGATTATGGCGTCCTCGGCCTCCTGGTCGACCCTCATCGTCGTGTCCCCGCCGGCTCCCTCGCCGACCTTCTCGGTCCCCTCGCTTGCGGAGACCAGCCCGTCCCTGATCTCCTGGACCCTCTCCCCGGCCTCGCGAAGGACGGTCTCCCACTCTACCAATTGAGCATCGCCAGGACCCCCGCATGGCCGACGGTTCAGCTTTTTCCCTCAGGGGAGGCCGAGCAGGACGCCGCTCTGGAATATCGCCAGGTACACGAGATAGATGACGTAGCCGGCGGCGATGTAGGCCACCGTCGGGACGCCGTACTGGACCTCGACCATGGCCGTCTCGTCCGCGACCTTCTCGACGTCCTCGCGGGAGACGTTCACGTTGCTGTCGACGTCCCTCCTCTCGCCGCCGACGATCACGGCCTTGGGGATCCACCGGGCCTCCCTCCTGAACTGGGCGATGCTCACGACCTTGTCCTTCCCCGTCATCCCTGCGGCGTAGAGGTAGCCGATGTGGCCGAGGGCGACCGCGGCGATCGCGAAGAGCACCGGCAGCGGAGCGAGGGGGGTCGGGTCGGCGACGACGAGGACGAAGGCGATCCCGTCGGCCTCCCCCACGAACCCGAACCAGGTCACGAAGAGGGCGATCGCGCCGATGATGCCGATCCTGATCAGGAGGAGGACGTCCTGGGAGGGGACGAGGTATAGTGCGAGGGCGACGCCGATGATCGCGGGGATCCAGACGTAGTCGGAGACGAGCCTCTCCTTCGCGTCCTGATAGCCCGCGACCAGGAATGAGATCGCCATCAGTATCTGCAGGAACAAGCTGGCTTGCTCACGAGTCCACCCCTGAGCCGCTTATAAGCAAACACGACCTAGGCTAGCATGTCTGCTCCAAACGTCGAGACGGTCGTCAGGAGGCTCGCCTCGCTCTGTCCCGCGCCGGGGTTCGCGGCGGTCCTCCAGTCCAGGTTTTCGGCCGCGCTCGCGGCCGCGCGCCTCTACGTCTCCCCCGTCCTCTACTCGCGCTTCGCGGTCTCCCTGGCGCTCTACCCTCTCGCCGGGGACGCCCTGGCGCTGCTCCTCGTCCCGTGGCCCCGCTCCCTCCTCCCGGTCGCGTCGCTGGCGATCCTCCAGGCCCTGCCGGTGCTCGTCCTCGTCGCGAGGTCTAGCGCGCGGAGCAGGGGCGTCGACGCCGAGCTCCCCTTCTTCCTGATAATGCTCTCAATCTTCTCGCGGGCCTCTTCCCCATCGATAGACGACGGCCTGGCCAAGGCCGCGGCCCTGGGCGACGGCGCCTTCCCCGAGCTCCGAAGAGAGCAGGCGCTGCTGGAGCGCGACATCACCTTCGTCGCCGGCTCGACCGAGTCGGTCATCGAGGGCTCGATCGGGTCGCACCCCTCGAGGCGGCTCCGCGACTTCTCCCGCGGCTTCATGATAACGCTGACGACCGGCAAGTCGGTCGCGGAGTTCGTCCAGGAGGAGGCCACGCGGCAGGTGGAGCTGCTCGAGGGCAGGTGGAAGGGGTTCTCGGAGTCGGTCGGGGCGCTCGCAGAGGTCTCGCTGATGGTCCTCGCCCTCTTCCCGGTCGGGATCGACATGATCGCGGCAGCGATCCCGGGCGTCGCCTCATCGCAGGTCCTCGTCTTCTCGCTCCTGCTCCTCTCCGGCTTCTCGGCGGTCCTGCTCCTCCTCATGGACTCGGCGCAGCCCGTCCTGCACAACGCGACCCCCGGCGCCCTCCCCCTCCTGCTCATCCTCCTGTCCTGGTCCTCCTCGACCGCCCTCTACGCCCTGGGAGCGATGCCGCTCTCGCTCTCGCTCCTGGTGCCCATGGCCGTCTCGACGCTGGCCTTCCTCAGGACGAGGGGCGTCTGCGACAGGATCAGGACGGGCGAGGAGGAGGTCAGCGTCCTGCTCCACGACCTCGCCGAGGAGTCCAAGGCCGGGGTGAGCCTCCCGGAGGCGCTGACCAAGGTCTCCGGGGACGCGTCGGGGTTCGTCTCCATAGGCGAGCCCCTGACGGCCTTCCAGAGGTCGATCATGCTGGGCGCCAGCCCCGAGGAGGCCCAGAGGGGGGTCTCCCACCCGTCCTGGCTGGTCAGGCTCTCGTTCGCCATGCTCTCGGTCGCCTTCGCGACGGGAGCGGGGTTCGAGCAGCTCGAGCGCCTCTCCACCTTCTTCAGGCGCCTCTCCGACGCCCGGAAGAGCGCCTCCCGCTCTCTCCTCCCGTTCGTGGTGGTGGGCCTGGTCGTCCCGGCGATATCGATCTCCTCGCTCTCGTTCCTCTCGAGCTTCGCCCAGGGCGGGACGCCGTTCCTCCCCAGCCTCGCGAAGGTCTCGGAGGTCTACATCCTCGTCTCGATCTCAACAGTCTCGCTCATGACCGGCCTGCTCCTCTCGAAGCTCCTCACCCAGACCACCAGGCACGCCATGGCCGTGCCCCTGCTCCTCGTCTCGACGCTCGTCTCGCTCCTGGTCTTCGGGGCGCTCTGAGCCCGGTCGTCCCGACCGGACCTTGGCGATTAAATATCCTGCCAGGATACTCTTCCATGAAGACACGCAGGGGCATAAGCCCCTTTCTGGCTACGATAATCCTGGTCGTCATAACCCTGATGATAGGCGGACTGCTCTACACGCAGTTCACGAACATCATCGTCTCGCAGGTGAAGGACCCGTCGATGGAGCTGACCGGCATGAACGTCTCCCCCAACGGCGAGACGATGGTCCTCAGCATCAAGAACGACGGCAACGTCCCCATCAACGTCTCGGCCCTGGCGGTGACCTACGGCTCCGACCACAACACCTTCACGTTCCGGTCGTCGAACGCGACCGTGATCTCGTCGCCGTCCGGGGGTGGCATGATGCAGCCCGGGGACACGCTCACCGTGCAGGTCACGACCAAGTTCGCCATCCCGGCCTTCGGCGAGTTCACGGTGACGGTGATAGGGGACCAGCTATCGCGGGCCTTCAACGAGCAGGCATGAGGCGCTCGAGAGGGGTGAGCGGCTTCGTGGCGACGCTGCTCCTGGTCTCGATCAGCCTCTCGCTCTCCTACGTCGTCTACGAGGGGGTGAGCCGGCTCACCCCGCCGAGCGAGGCGGTCTTCTCGAACCAGTCCCTGGCCCTGGGGGGTTCGCCCGATGTGATCCAGTTCCAGGTCAACGCCTCCGCCGAGGCGACGCCCCGGGCGCTCGAGGCCGACGACGCGTCCTCCGGCTCCGGGATCCTCTACTTCAACGGGACCGCCTACGGGACCTCTCAGCGGCTCTGCGCGTCCGGCGCGACGACCTTCTTCTCCGTCTACGCCTCTACTCCGGGACCGCTCGTCGCAGCCTCGTCGGGCGGCGCGACCTGGATAGACGGCGACCTGACGGGCTCTCTCGTCGTCGGGCCCGGCTGGCACGAGGTCATGTTCTCCGACGCTCGCGCCTGCCAGGTGACGCCCCCAGGAGCGCCGGCTCCCATAGCCTCCTTCCCAGCGGCGGACCTCAGCGCGGTCCCGTTCACCGGCGCCTCCCCCTCGACCGGATTCCTGGTCTGGGTCCCGACCGACGGAGACGGCCACTCGCTGGTGATGGTCTTCGACGGAGGGTTGGACCGCCTTGCGTAGGTCTCGCGGGGTCAGCGAGGTCGTCTCCTCGGTCACGATGCTCGCGATCACCATCGCGGTCCTCGGCGCGGTGGGCGCGCTCTCGCTCGGGGGCCTCAGGAGCGCCAACGCGGTCCTCTCGGCCGGCTCCCAGAACGCAGCCTCGGCGGACGGGGTCCTGCTCAGCGTCGTCTCGACCCAGACCAACTCCTCGGGCGCCTACGTCTGGCTCTTCGACTACGGCTGGACTCCCGCCCGGCTCTCGGGGGTCTACGTCGACGGCGGGGCGGTCGGCGGCTGGAGCTCCACGTGCTCCGACCTCCGGCCGGAGGGGATCTGCGACGTGCGGCTGCAGCCGGGCGTACAGGGTGAGGTGACCTTCGCATTTGGGACTAGAACAATCGGTCTCGCGCTATAGGGGCATGATCGGGGAGCGGCTGAGGAGACCGCCGCCCCGCCGCGGCCGCGCCCCCGACCCGATGCTCGAGACCATACCCTTCGAGCCCCCTCGCGGAGGCGCCATGGTCGAGAACTACCTGGTAGACTACGAGGTGCGCGCCAGGGAGTCCATCGCCTACCGCTCGAGCTACACCGTCTACGTCTACGACCAGGGCGGCCGGTACCTCTACCTGATCAAGGAGCCCTACCTCTCCCCGGAGCTGAGCGCGGCCGTCGCTGGCGCGATCCAGTCGCTCACCTCCTGGCTCGCCCCCTCCCCGCTCATCGCGGTCGACCCGCTGGGCTACCTCTTCGCCGAGCTCAAGAGGGCAGGCTTCCTGGGAGCCCGTATGAACGACGACGAGGTCAAGGCCGCGACCCACTACCTGCTGCGGGACATCCTGGGCTACTCCACTATCGACCCTCTGATCCGGGACGGAGAGATCGAGGACATCTCGTGCGAGGGGATTGGCCGACCGGTCAAGGTCTGGCACAGGAAGTTCAACTCCCGCGGCTGGCTGGAGACGAACGTGAGCTTCCCGCAGCAGAGCCGGCTCGACGCGGTCGTCTCGAGGCTCGTCCACCGTTCGAACCGCTCCCTCTCCATCTCCTCCCCCATCGTCGACTGCGTCCTCCCAGAGGGGTACAGGCTGGCGGCGACCTGGGGCAAGGAGGTGACGAGCCTCGGGTCGAGCTTCAGCATCCGGAAGCTCCGCGCAGTCCCCTACACCATCTCGGAGCTGATCAGGGCCGGCGCCCTCGACGCCGGCGTCGCCGCCTACCTCTGGCTCCTGATGGAGCTCAAGGGGTTCGTCATGGTCGCGGGCGTCACGGCCTCGGGCAAGACGACCATGCTGAACGCCCTGGGGACGGTCATAAACCCGAACTGGAAGGTCCTCTCTATAGAGGACACCAGGGAGATCAACCTGCCCCAGTCGGGGTGGAAGCCGCTGCACACGAAGCAGGGCGCGACGGCGGCCTCGTCGAACGTCTCGCTCTTCGACCTCGTCAAGCTCTCGCTCCGGGAGAGGCCCGACTACGTCATCCTGGGAGAGTCGAGGGGGGAAGAGGTCCAGGTCCTCTTCCAGGCCGCGGCCTCGGGCTCGGGCTGCCTCACCACCTTCCACGCCCCGAACATCGAGGGGCTCGTGGCGAGGCTGACCCAGCCCCCCCTCTCCGTCGCGCCGTCCTCCCTCGACCTCCTGGACGCCGTCGTCTTCATGGTCCGGGACTCCAAGGGGAACAGGTACGTCAGGGAGGTCGCCGAGCCCGGCCGGGAGGGAGGGTGGGGCGCTCTCTTCCGCCGTTCCGACGACGGCTGGGAGGGATCGGGAGAGGCGTCGGCCAAGCTGGAGCGGAGGGCCTCCGGATACGGCTACTCGGCGAGGCGAGTCTCCTCGGAGCTCGAGAGGAGGACGGCCTTCCTCGAGAGGATGGTCGGCAGGGGCGTCGCTGACTACCAGACGCTCGCCCAGGAGCTGCGCAGGTTCTACGGCTCGGACGTGACCCTCTGAGAGGCGTAGATCGCCCTGACCCTCTCGAGGGTGTCCGCCTGGGCGGGCTCCTTGTCGGACCTGATTCGCTTGATCCGGGGGAACCTCAGGGCGAACCCGCTGTCGTGCCTCCCCGACCTCTGGATGCTGTCGAAGGCGACCTCGATCACGAGCGCCGGCCTGACCCTCCTGTAGTAGCCGTCGTCCTCGACCGTGAGCGCCTCGATCTTGACCATCATCTCGGCGATCTCCTCGTCGGTCAGCCCCGAGTAAGCCTTGCCGATCACCCGGAGGTTCGGGCCGTCCCTGACGGCGAAGGTGTAGTCCGAGAGGATCCCTGCCCTCTTGCCGTGGCCGAGCTCGGCGCCGACGATCACCACGTCGAGGGTGTCGAGCTCCTCCTTCAGCTTGACCCAGTAGCGCCCGCGCCTGCCGGGGGTGTAGGGGCTGGCCGGGTCCTTCAGGACGAGCCCCTCGTACCCCAGGTCGCGGGCCCTCCTGAAGACGTCCCCTATCTGCGAGGCCTCGGAGACGCGCTCCGTCTCGGCGGTGCGGAAGGGCGTCGGGGCGATCGTCCGGGCGAGCGCCTCCCTCCTCTCAGAGAGCGGCCTGCCGTGGATGTCCTGGGAGTCGAGGAGCAGCATGTCGAAGCAGAAGAGGACGACGGGCGCCCGGGTCTGAGCCTCGGCGAAGTTCTCTATCCTCCTGAGCCTCCTCTGCAGGAGCTGGAACGAGAGCGGCCGTCCCTCCCTGAAGGGGACGATCTCCCCGTCGATGAGGAGGTCGTGGTCGATGAGGCGCGCCGCGTCGGCGAGCTCGGGGAAGCTCGCGGTCATCTCCTCGAGCCGCCTCGAGTAGAGGCGCACCTCGCTGCCCCTCTTGTGGAGCTGCGCCCTCACCCCGTCGTACTTGTACTCGGCGTAGACCTCCCGGTGGAAGTACGACGCGATCTCCTCGGGGGTCTCCATCGGCTCGGCGAGCATGAAGTTCGTCGGCCGCATCAGCTCCAGCCTGACGCCGGCCAGGCCCCCGGACCGGGCCTCGCGGGCGAGCGTCCCGACGTCGCCCAGGACCAGGTGCGCCTCCCTGACGGAGGCGCGGTCGAGGCCGTAGGCGCGGGCGACCGCCTCCTCGACCAGGCCGTCGACCAGCCCGATCCGCATCTCCTTGGTCAGTATCTTCACCAGGTACTTGGCCTCCTCTCCCCCGGCGCGAAGGAGGAGCGCCCTGAGCAGCGTCCTCTTGGAGGCGCTCGACCCCTTCCCCTTGGCGAGGGTCATGCCCTCGAAGGCGCCGGCGACGTCGGCCAGGGTCAGGTCCTCGTGGAAGAGCGTCGTCTCCCGCCTCCTGGAGAGGACCTCCTCGACGACCTCGCCCAGGTCCCCGTGCTTCACGTAGACCTCCCCCATCTCCCTGCGGTCGATGCCGGTCATCTCCCGGATCACCTCCCCTATGGTCGAGTAGCCCATCTGCGTCTCGTCGACGCTGCCCTTGAGCGAGGCCCTCCCGGTTGCGAACCTGGCCGCCCTCTCGGCGTCGTCGGAGTCGAGCCCCCTGAGGTAGTCGGAGAGGACCGTGACCTTGTCGTTCTTCCCCGCGGTCGTCCTTATCCGCTCGAGGGTGGAGGCGAAATCGGCGAAGCTGCCCATGTCGAGATCAGAGCGACATGGCCATGGTGTAGGCCGACTCCCCGTCCTTGTAGTAGCCGTGGAGCGTGCTCGAGACCTTGAACCCGAGCTTGGTGTAGAGGTCGATGGCGCCCCTGTTGGTGGTCCTGACCTCGAGGTAGCACTCCCTCCCGGTGGCCTTTCGTATCTCGTCGACGGCGGACTTTATGAGCGTCGTCCCGATCCCCTTGCCCCGGTAGTCCTCGAGGACCGCAATCGAGATGACGTGACCCTTCTTGGCCAGGCCGAACCTCTTGGTCATGGAGAGCCCGTACTCGATCCTGCACATGATGTACCCGACCACGCCCCTGCCCTCCTTCTCGGCGACCAGGAACGTCGAGGGGAAGTCCTTGAGTATGTCGTAGTAGAAGTAGTCGGAGTAGTGCTCGGGCAGGGCGACCGTGTTGACGTTTATCACGCTCGGGATGTCGTCTGGGCCGCAGTGCCTGACGGAATAATCCCCTGCTTTGCTCACTGTCGACTCCTGCATGTCCCCGGTGTTTCCTCGGCTCAGACGAGACTAATAAATGGGTTTCTGAAGGCGCCCGCCCGGCCGTCCCCCGGACCGGGTGGGCCTCGGCGGCGGGCGCCGATCTCACGGTCAGGCCCGCTCAAGACTTAAAGCGGCTGCTCCGCCCCGCGCCCGAGCGACTTGTCGGAGCAAGCGGACGTCGACGCGGTCGTGCGCTCGCTCTTCACCGTGAAGGACGTCTTCGACAGGGAGGAGGGTTCCAAGGAGTATAGCATAGCCTACGACGAGGCCACCAGGGGCGCCTTCAGGGCCCTCTACGACAGGGTCAGGCCGCTGGGTCTGACCCCGCGGCTCTTCGGCACCAGGGAGGACGCGTCCCTCGCGCTCGTCAGGGGCGACGTGCCCGGCTCCAGCGGCCCCACGAGGACTCCCATCTTCCTCCTGCTGCTCTCGATAGTCGCGATAGTCGGGGCCGGTTGGCTGATCGGGGACATCTACGTCCAGGTCGAGGGCGGGAGCGCGCTCGTCATCGGCGCCGAGTTCGCGGCCGGCCTCGTAGTCGTGCTCGTCGCGAAGGGCCTCGTGCAGAGGTTCCTCGTCAGGCGGAGCGGCGGGGTCTCGACCATCCTCTACTACCTGCCGAACATCCCGTTCTTCATCGCACTCCCGGTTCTCTACTTCCTGCCGACCTTCGGGGCGATCACCTCGGTCCACTCTCCGACGGTCGACAGGGACTCGCTCTTCGACTGCTACTTCTACGCACCCGTCCTGGGGGTCGCGGTCGCCCTGGCGGTCGCCCTCGTCGGAGCGACGACCGCCATCGCGCTGACCCACGACCAGTACGTCGCCATCTTCGGGAGCGGGAGCCTCGGCACGCTCAACACCAACCCGTCCCTGCTCCAGTCCGCGGCGATCTCCCTCTCGGGCTACCTGGGTCTCTCGCCGGCGGTCCCTCCCGGCGGGGTCGTGATCTACTCGCCGCTCGAGGTCGCGGCCTGGATCGGCTTCCTCCTGTCCTTCTTCAGTCTCCTGCCCGCGGCCCTCTTCGACGGCGGGCGGATGGCGACGCTCGCGCTGGGCTACGGCGGCTCCCGCATCACGACGATGGCCACCGGCTTCGTGCTCGTCGCGGTCGACGTCCCGAACTACTGGGTCGTCTTCCTGATCATCTTCCTGCTGGCGGCCATCCAGCCCTCGAACGAGACGCTCGACTCGATCTCGGGGCTCTCGAGGTCCAGGAAGGCGCTCTTCCTGGCGACGATCGCGCTCGTGCTGCTCTGCGCGCCCGTCCCGCAGAACTTCCTGACCTATCCCCTCTAGGCCGGCCTAGGCGATCAGCGACTCGCAGGCGCGGGTGAAGACGTGGAGCTTCGCTCCGCGCCCCGTCGAGCCGAAGACCTTCTGGAGCGCCTCGGCCGAGTTCTTGGCCGTCCGGAACCTGAAGCTGGCGCTGGCGTAGAGCTCGGGGAGCGACGAGAGCAGGGTCACCGAGTAGTCCTCCCTGAGCGCGTTCAGGTACGCGATCTCCTCCATCCCGTCGGCATAGAACCCCTTCCGGATCGCGCCCTCGCCGGCCCTGCCCGTGGCGAGCATGTGGAGCGCCTCGGAGCCCAGCCCCTCCCTGCACTCTCCGACCAGCAGCAGGTCCCCGCCCTTCCTGACGGACCTGAGCGCCGCGAGCGAGAGCCTCAGGAGGTGAGAGAAGCTGTCGTCGTAACCCTTTCCTCCGGCGCCGACCACGATCCCCTTGGCGGGGCTGACCTCCTTCGGGGACAGGAGCGCCCTCGCCTCGCTCCCGCCGCCCTCGATCAGCGAGAAGGGCTCGCCTCCCCTCGGGACGATGGTCCCGAAGGCCGCGCCGCTCACCCTCTCGGCGAGCGACCTGACGAGGGTGTACGATGGCGTCTCCTCGAAGAAGGAGGGCTCGTCCCTCCCCCTCGCCTGGTAGGCGGCCCTCCTCACGCCCCCGACGCAGGAGAGCCCCAGGGCGACCCTCGCGTCGATGTACCCGAAGAGCGGGTCCGGCTCCCCGGTCGAGAGGGCGAAGGTCGTCCCCGTCGCCAGCTCCGGCGAGAAGGTCGCCTCGCCGACCGTCGGGGCCGGGGGCGGCGAGACCTTCAGGACGCGCCCCTTCAGCTCGGGGACTCTGTCCTCGACCGACCTGGGGGAGCGGGCGTAGAACTTGGTCTGCCCGTCCGGCGGGAGCCGGGGGACGACCGCCCTGACGGCCTTCAGCGTGGAGGGCTTGTAGTCGCAGACCACGAGCCTCTCGAACCCCCTGAGCCTCTCGACGAGCGCGAGGCCCAGCTCCTCGGCGTGGCCCTCCGGCGCGGGGTCGACCAGCTCGCCTAGGTTCTCGGCCTGGAGGGTCACGAGCGACTCGACGTCACCGTACGGGAGCCAGATCTCCAATTGCTGTTCCTGTCAGCTCCCCTCCCGCGCGCTTCTATCAACCTTTTCTCGGAGCGATCGGTCGGACCGCGATACACATTTCTACCCACACAACGCTCGCCGGGCTATGAGCTGGAAGGGCCGGAAGGGGATGGTAGACGAGCTGGCTATGGTCCTGGTCAAGGTCAGGGCGCTGCAGGTCGGGACGTTCACCCTCTCGTCCGGAAAGCTGAGCTCCTACTATGTCGACCTCCGCGCGGTCCCGAGCTTCCCCGGCGCGTACCGCTACGTGGTCGACTGCTACCTCTCCCTCATCAGGAACGAGGTGGGGCTCGACGGCTTCGACGCCATCGCGGGCATCCCGACGGCGGGGCTCGTCTTCTCCTCCCCCGTGGCCCTCGAGCTGCAGAAGCCGATGGTCTACGTCCGCAAGGAGGAGAAGGGCTACGGGCACATGAAGAGGATCGAGGGGACGATAAAGCCGGGCTGGAGGGTCCTCGTCATGGACGACCTGGTGACGACCGGCCACTCGCTCCTCTCAGGGATCGACGCGATCAGGGAGGAGGGCGGGGAGGTCAAGCAGGTCGCGGTCCTGATAGACCGCCAGGAGGGGGCGAAGGCCAACCTGAGAAAGGCCGGGGTCGCGCTGCGGCCGCTCACGGACATCACGGAGCTGGCGCGCACGCTCCGCGCAAAGGACGAGATCTCCGACGACGCGATGAAGGCGATTAGGAGCCAGGTCTCCGGCAGAGGCTCGGTCTCCTCGTCCTAGTCCCCCGCTGCCGGCCGCAGGCCTGGAGCTCGGCCGCCGCTGCGGATACCGACGGGGGCGTCGCGCCCCTAGTAGACCATCAGTTCCTTCTCTTCGAGCAGGATGTGCAGGTTGTTCACGGCCCTGTAGACCTCGCTCTCCCTCTTCGCACCGGTGCAGACCAGCTTCCCGGACGCGAAGAGCAGGATCACCGTCTTCGGGTCGGCCATCCTGTGTATCAGGCCCGGGAACTGCTCGGGCTCGTACATCGACTTTGGGAGCTGCCTCGCGGCCTCCTCGAGGTGGACCTTTCCTCCCAGGTTCGCAGATGCGACGATGTTCTGGATCTCTATCTCCGCCTCGTTCTTTATCGGGATCGAGCCCTTCTTCAGCCGCCGGACCACCTCCTGGACCGCCTTCCTCGCCTGCTCCTCGGACTTGGCCCCTGTGCAGACCATCTTCCCCGAGCTGAATATCAGCGTCGCCGTCTTCGGCGTCTTGAGCCTGAAGACGAGGCCGGGGAACTGGTCGGGGTGGTACTCGACGTCGACGAAGTTCTTGGTAATCTGATTCAGGTCGACGGTCTGGTTGATGGAAGCCGACGCGACCACGTTCTCGATGCTGACTATGGCCTTTGTTTGGGGCATTGGTCGGGCGTGGGAATCGGCGACCTATATAAGTGGTATTTAAAGGCGGCCGGCCTGGACGCCCGATGCGGACGCCCGCTCGAGCAGGAACTGGTCCAGACGCGCGGCCAGCTCGGCGATCCCGATGGGCTTGACGAAGAACGCCTTGGCGTCGATGTCCGGAAAGAGCCTGCTGAACTCGGCCTTGTAGATGTCGAACGCCGTCAGGAAGCAGATGGCGATCCCGTCGTCCACGCTCTTGAGGCGACGGTAGAGCTCGAAACCGGTCATGTTGGGCATCTTCACGTCCAGGATCGCCAGGTCCCACCGGTCCGGCTCCATGGCCGCCAGCGCGTCGAGCGGGTCGTTGTAGAGATCGACCTCGAACCCCTTCCGCTCGAGCCCGAGCTTCAGGCCCAGAGTGATGTCCCTGTCGTCGTCGACGATCACTATCCTGGGCCTCCCGATCCCGTCGGCCGCGTCCCGGGCCGCCGCTCGGCCGTCCGACGCGATCATCTCGCCCGCTTCCCGCGTCCCTTGCCTCGCCTGGCGGGGGCGCGGAGAGCAGACCTCTCTCCCTCCCCGGTCCCGGACGGCTCGACGGGCCGCTTCAACCCCTCGACAAGGGCCCGTCCCTTCTCGGTCAGCGCGAAGTGGTCGTCGTCGCCACCGGAGAGGGATATCCCCTCGATCAGGTCCCTCTGGACGAGCGTCGACAGGGCCGCCTCGAGGCTCGCCCCGACGCCGAGCCTGCGCCTGAGCACCGACTTGGAGACGAAATCGGAGCTCATGGCGACCAGCACCGCATCCTCCAGCTCCTTGCTCAACGCGCGTTCCTTGGCACGGTCGACAGATAAACGACAGGAATGCGCTGCATCTCTCCCGGATGCGGCGGACCGCAGAGCGCCGAAGTGCGACGCCGCCCGCCCCTCCCAGGGGGCCGGACGCCGTGCGGGACCATCTGGATGGGCAGAACCACCGAGAAAGGGACGCTCGGGGGAAAACCTCGAATCGTCGCTGCATCCTACTATGACTAGGTGCGTATAAATACGACCGCTTGCAACCAAGTGCAACTATATGCGCCCGAACCGAACGCAGAGCCGTAACTTCAGGTTCGACTCGGAAGCCGGTGAGTCCCTCGAGTTCGAGAGCGAAAGGAGGGGCATCAGCCTCAACTCCCTGGTGAACAACATATTCCGAAAATATTCCGAGTTCGACAGGCTGGCCGAGAGGACAGACATGGTGACGCTCAATCGCTACATCCTCAGGTTGCTCCTGGATTCTGTCCCCGAGGACGTCCTCAGCAAGGGTGTCTACGATTTCGGGGTGCGCTCCGGCTACGACAACCTCCTCTTCTGGAAGAAGGACGTCTCGGTCCGCTCCCTCTGGGAGTACATCACCGACGACCTCTGCAAGTACGGCCGCATTGCGGAGTACGACGTGAAGCCGAACACGACGACCCTCGTCCTGACGCACGACCTAGGTCCGCACGGCACGACGTTCCTAAAGGCCTACATCGAGGGGCTGATCGAGGGCGCCCTCAAGAAGAGGGTCATGGTCGAGGCCGCCGGATCGACGCTCTCCTTCTCGCTCTGAGGCCGCGCGGCCCGCGCCGTCTGCGAGCCCGCGGGGGCGACGCCTGCGGGTTCCTTCCTCCCCCCGAACATCTCGGTGAGGAATATCAGCGCCACTATCGCCAGGACCAGGACGTAGTTGAGGGGCGGAGGGAAGGCCTCGGAGATCTTCCCAAGGTACGGCAGCGAGACCACGACCTGCCCCTTGAGGCACTCGGGGGTGACCGGGGGCCAGCTCAGCGGCTCGTCGGGCCGCGGGTTGGTGAACCTGTTGTCCCCCTGCGTTATGAGCCCCTCGCCCGTGATGTTCACGACCCTGTGGACGACCACCTCCGCCTCGCACCCTCCTCCGGCCAGCGGCGGGGAGAAGACTATCACGTCTCCCACCTGGATGCTGCTGAACGAAACGGAGTGGACCACGACCAGGTCCCCGACCTCGAGGGTCGGCACCATCGACGGGGTGGGATAGACGTCGTAGACCTGGACGCCTCCGACCCGGCTGTTGAGGACGAGGGCAGCGACGACCACCACCACGAGCACAGCCACGGCGTAGGCCGCGGCGTGGCTCACCTTTCCCTGGGAGCTCAAGCGACCGGTGGGCCCGCGGGCCCTTGTTAAGTCTTAAGTAACTCCGGTGCCGGCCTCGCCCTCCGACATGAAGGCCGCCCTCCTTCTAGTGAAGGTGCTCGTCCCGAACGTGGTGATCCTGGCTCTGATCTGGGAGGTCCTCCAGGACCAGGCGGGAAGGCTCGCCTACTTCCGCTCCCTGGGGTTCACCCCGGCCACGACCTACTATCCGTTCTTCTACATCAACTCGGCCGTGGACGGATCCGACCACATACAGGGGCTGCTCACCCTCGACTGGTTCCAGGTCCTGGCGGTCGTCCTGGTCGTCCTCGACGTCGCCTTGGCGATCGGCTACTACCGCTCCCGGAACCGGGGTGCCCCGACGGCGCCCGGGCCGCCGGTCCCGACCTAGCGCCGGCGGGTCTGCGGCGGGCGGCCGCCCGCCAGTCTTCCGGACGCAATCGTCTCGGCCGGCCCCGGACCGCCGACTGACTAAATAGGACCGGTCGCGGCCCGTCGCTGGGACCACGAAGATGGAGTTCCCACCGCCTCCCCCGCCCCCCCTGCGTCCCTTCGACCTCCTCTGCAGGCGAGCGGGCGGCCGCGCCCGGGCGATCGCCTCCCTCCAGGCCGTCTCGTCTCAGATGGGCCTCCCCCTGGAGCGCGGGCTGACGGGCGTCGTCCCGGACCAGGTCCTCGCGGCGGTCGCCCTCATCGGGAGGGGGATGAGCCCGGACTCGGTGAGCGCGTCGCTCACGTGGAGGGAGTTCGAGGGGTTCTGCGCCGGCCTCCTGGGCGCCTACGGGTACGGAGTGAGGACCAACATCGTCCTGACCAAGCCCCGCAGGCAGATCGACATCTTCGCGGACTCGGAGACGCTCGCGCTCTCGGTCGACTGCAAGCACTGGGGACGGCCCAGCTCCTGGTCGGCCCTCGAGCTGGTCGCGTCGAACCAGATAGAGAGGACGGCCCTCTACAAGAAGAGGATGTCGATCGGGAAGCCCATCCTCCCCATGGTCCTGACCCTCGTCGACACCCAGCAGAGGAGCGCGCTGGGCGTGCCCATCGTGCCCGTAGCCGCACTGCGGGACTTTCTGGCCACCGTCAGCCGCTTCGACGAAGGGCTGGCCACCGTCTAGGCTTCGGGTCGGCCCGTCCACGCCGCCCGGCGCCCGACAACCCTTTATCCACTCGTCCCCGTCCGCGGGGTCCGGGGGCAGTGATGACTCAGAGTTACGAATACATCCGTATGACGAGAAGGCATTTGTCTGAGCCTCCTTCCGGTTCTCCTCGGGTCGGAGGACTGGCTCCCGCCCGCTCGTGAGGGGGCGCGCGGACCAAGGCAGGTCGACGTCCTCCGTGAGGGTCCACTCGAACAAGCCGGGCATCAGGGTCATGGGGGTGGCCGAGTCCTTCCGCGGTGGAGACCGGTTCTCGGTCCTGGGCGGCGTGGTCATGAGGCCGGACCTGGTCGTCGACGGGCTCGCCTACGGCCGGACGACCGTAGGCGGCGACGACGCGACCGAGGCGATCCTGAAGCTCTACCGCGGCCTTGGGAGGGATGACGTGAATGCGCTCATGGTCTCGGGCTGCGTGCTCAGCCACTACAACGTCCTCGACGTCGACGGGCTCGCCGAGGAGTCCGGGAGGCCCGTGATCTGCCTGACCTACCGGGAGTCGAGCGGCATCGAGGGGGCGATCAGGGCTCGGTTCGAGCGGCCCGAGGGCAAGATAGAGCGCTACAGGCGGCTCGGGCCACGGACGCGTATGGTCCTGGGGACCGGGCTGGCGGTCTACGCCAGGCTCGCCTCGATATCCGAGGAGGACGCCGGGCGCGTCGTAGGGTCGTTCACGCGCCAGGGCGCCTTCCCCGAGCCGGTCCGGGTGGCGAGGCTCCTCGCCCACGCCGGGCGCGCCTCCCTTCAGCGACCCGCGCGGATGTCCGCCACGAGCTCGACGTAGTGCGGCCCTATCTCCCGCACCCGCCTGCAGGTGAACGTGTCGCCGGGCCCGAGCAGGGGGCGGAGCTCGGCCTCCAGGCCCGCGCTCGCCTCCTCGACGGACGCGCCGGAGACGTGCCTGTAATAGTGGATCCACCCGCCCTCTCTCACCATCCGCCTGGCCGCGCCGAGGAAGCGGTTCGACTGGGACGGGTGGGGCATCAGCACCCTGTCGAAGCTCCCGTCCGGATGGGTGAGGGCCATGGCGTCCCCGTTCGTGACGTGGACCCTCTCTTCGACCTTGTTGAGGCGGTCGTTCTCGAGGTGGAGCCGGTAGGCGGTCTCGTTCAGCTCGTTGCTGTAGACCTCGGCGTCCTTCCTCCTGGCGACGGTTATCGAGTAGGGACCGACGCCCGCGAACATGTTCAGGACGACCTCGCCGTCCTCGACCAGGTCGGCGATCCTCGCCCTCTCCGTGGATAGGCGGGGCGAGAAGTAGCACGTCTCAACGTCGACGGCGAACCGGAGCCCGTTCTCTCTGTGCAGGGTGACCGTCCTCTCCTCGCCGGCGAGGTGGCGCAGGCGCCGGAGCCGAAAGTCTCCCTCGAGCCCTCCCTCCTGGTCGTAGACCGCCTTGACGTTCCTCATCGCCTCCATGATCGCCCGGCCGACGGCGGGACCGTCGGCCTCCCTCCCCTCCCCGAGCTTGACTATGGCGATGTCCCCGATGACGTCTATGCCCGTCTCGGCCGACCGGCCGGAGGGGAGAGCCCCGCCCGCAGGGCCCCTGAGAAGCCTGGCCAACCGGCATCCTCCAACGCTCACTGCTGCTCTTCCGCGGGCTCCGAGGAGGGCGCCCTCGAGACGTAGTAGTACTGGCCCTTCTCCTTCTGCTCCCGGTCGACCTTGCTGTCGGGCTTGTTGACCCGCGGCCTGCCGCTGTTGACGTCCCTGCGGTAGGTCAGGCCGACCTCCCTGAGGAAGACGTTCATGCCCTCCTCCTTGCCCATGGGAGGGGTCGCCCTGCCGTAGACCCCGGGCCCGCCCGTGAAGACGAGCATCCGGTCGGAGACGAGGTCGAGGAGCTGGATGTCGTGGTCGATGACCATGGCGCTCTTGCCGACGGCCTTGACCAGCCTGCCGATCGCCTTGGCTATCACGAACCGGTCCTCGACGTCGACGAAGGCGGACGGCTCGTCGAGCGCGTAGATGTCCGCATTCTGCGCGAAGGTGGCCACGATCGCGACCTTCTGGAGCTCGCCGCCGCTGAGCTCGGGGACGTTCCGCGCCAGCAGCTTCTCGATCCTCAGCGGGACGGCCAGGTTGGCCTGGAGGTTCGGGTCGTCGAACCCCTTCCCGACCCGCTCCTGGAAGAACTCCTGGACCGTGCCTGAGAAGTCCGACCGCAGGTACTGGGGCTTGTAGGCTATCTTCGCCCCCAGGTTGACCGACCCCGAGTCCGGCTTCTCCTCGCCCGCGAGGGTCCTCAGGAACGTCGTCTTCCCGAGGGCGTTCGCCCCGATTATCCCGAGCACGATGCCCCTCGTCAGCTCCCCCCCGGCGGCGTCGAGCCTGAACCCGGGGAAGGACTTGGCGATGTCCGTGTAGCTCGCGACGACCTCGGTGGACTGCTGGGACTCCATCGTCGTCGCGGCCTCGAAGGTCACGGCCCTGTCCCTGAAGCGGATGTTCTCCTGAGGGAGCATCCCCTCGAGCAGGGCGTTGATCCCGGTCCGCGAGGGATAGAGGGAGGAGACGACGCCGTAGACGCCGGGCTCCCCGTAGATTATCTGCACGTAGTCGCTGGCGTAGTCCAGAAACGTGATGTCGTGCTCCACCAGGACGACGTACTTCCCCTTGGCGGCTATCGACCTGATGAGCCTGGAGACCGCGAGCCTCTGGTAGATGTCGTTGAACGAGGACGGCTCGTCGAAGAGGTAGATGTCGGCGTCCTTGATGGCCGCGACGGCGACGGCGACCCGCTGCAGCTCGCCCCCGGAGAGGTCCGGGACGTTCTTGCCGAGGGCCTCGCCCAGGCCGAGGACCCGGACCGTCTCGTCCAACCCGCCGGTCTCGTCGAGCTTCTCGAGCAGCGACCTCGCGTCCTTCTTCCAGACCTCGGGGAGCTTGTAGACCGCCTGGGGCTTGAGGGAGACCCTGATCTCCCCCTGGGCGATCTTCCGAAAGTGGTCCTTCATCTCCCTCCCGCTGAGGTAGGAGAGGAACCTGTCCCAGGACGGCTCCTTCTCGTACTCCCCCATGTTCGGGACGAGCTGCCCCGAGAGGATCTGGAGGGCGGTCGTCTTGCCGACCCCGTTCCTCCCCACCAGCCCGACGACCTGCCCCTTGCGAGGCGTCGGAAGGCGATAGAGCCTGAACGAGTTGACCCCGTACTGGTGGATCCTGTCCTGCTTCAGCTCCTCCCCGAGGTTCAGGATCGTGATGGCGTCGAACGGGCAGACCTTGACGCAGATGCCGCACCCGATGCAGAGCGGCTCCGAGATCACCGCGAGCTTCTCCTCCCCGAGGACTATGCACTGCTCGCCGTTGATGTTCACCGGGCAGTCCCTGATGCACTCTAGGCCGCACTTGTCGGAGTGGCAGAGGTCGGCGTCCAGAACGGCTACCCTGTGGACCATGTCGTCGAGGCCGTCCCCGGATCAGTCGTTTCTTAGCTTTTTGGCGATGGGGCAGAAGCTGCAGATGTTGGGGTCGGCCTCGAGGGAGAGCGACTCGTAGGTGTACTTCTTCTTCGCCTCGGCCCAGACCGCCTGCTCGCTCCTCTCCCCGTTCAGGTGCATCGACTCGTGCTCCTCGATGATCGGCCTGAGCCTGCACGCCGAACAGTACTGCTTGAGGAACGCTATCCTGCACGTGGTCGAGTTGTAGAGCATCAGGACGGCGGTGCCGCCCGTCAGCCACGCCATCACGAAATCGCCCGCCGGCCCTATCGAGGTCGAGAGGAGGAAACCGAGGGCGCCGGTGACTCCGAGCATGCAGAGCCCGAGCACCCTCCCCTCTCTGCCGCTGGGAAAGGAGAAGCCTATGGCCCTCTTGGGCAGGGAGGAGAGGAAGAGGGGCGGGAACGCCAGCCTGACCAGCCGGGAGAGGACGACGAACCTTATCTCCGAGGCCGAGGAGGACCCGGCCCAGGACGCCGAGCCGGTTCTCTTCGCCATGCCCTACGCCCCGACCTCCACTGGTCTGTCCATCTCCGTCTCGTGGCGTCGCCGGCGCGCTTTCTATTTAATCTTCTTAGTCTGCGCCCCGTACATCGTCTCTATCCTCGAGCCTATCCTGGCGCCCAGCGACCGGACCCGACCCGCCACGGTCGGCGTAAGGTCGACCGAGAGCGGCGATATGGAGATCACCCCGTCCTTGTGGACGGCGTAGACGTCCGAGTCCTTCTTGTAGGTGGGGAGCCTCGCGCCCCATATCCAGTAGTAGGGCCTCCCCCTCGGGTCCTTCCTCCGAACGATCTCGTCCCTGTACTTCCTCACCTCGATCGAGGTGAGCCTGACCTTCGTCCCCACCTTGGTCCTCCAGGGGAAGTTCACGTTCAGCAGGTTGACCCCGGGAGGGAGCCCGCTCGACAGCACCTCCTGCGCGATCTCCGCGGCGACGAGGGCGGGCAGGTCGAAGCGGGCGTTCTTCTGCCCGTGGCTGAACCGCCTGTTTGCCGGGACCTCCAGGGAGAACGCGACCGAGGGGATGCCGAGGAGCGCGGCCTCCATCGCCGCGGCGACCGTCCCCGACGCGAGGATGTCCTGGATCGTCAGGTTCTCGCCGATGTTTATCCCCGAGACGACCATGTCGGGCCGCCTGGGAAGGAGCTCGTTGACCCCGACCATCACCGAGTCGGCGGGGCTCCCCGATACCGCCTGACAGGCCCTCCCGTGGACCATCACCTTCTCGACGCGCAGGGGCCTGTGGAAGGTCAGGCTCATCCCGGCGGCGCTCTGCTGACCCTCGGGGGCGATGACCGAGACGCGGGCATAGCGCGAGACGGCGTCGGCGAGAGCCACGATTCCCGGGCTGAAGACCCCGTCGTCGTTCGTGACCATTATCAGGGGAGCCCTGCCGCTCACGGCGCCGGCCCCCCTTTCCTCATCCTCTGGGTGACGTCCCGTATGGCCTCCTCGGGGTCCAGGCAGCCGTAGTGTTGCCTCAAGGTCCTTCTCGCCTGCTCGGGTCCGTCGTCACCGAAGATAAGATAAGCTATCTGCCTCTCCTCGGGGGAGAGGTCGAGGCCGTCGATCAGGGCTGCGATCGCGACCTCGGTCCGAGCGACCTCCCGCATCGCCCGGTTCATCCTCTCCGAGAGCTCGCTAGCCCTCCTCCTGAGCATGATGACGTCCTGGGCGAGCCTGTCGAGCTCGGCGTAGGGGTCGTCCGGGCCCCTTCCCTCCCCTCCGTCCCGGTCCTCCTCTCCGTCGGCCTCCGTCGTCGCGAGCGTCGCGACGATGGTGTCCCCCTCCGAGTAGTCCGACACCTTCCTGGAATCGATGCGGTAGAGCTTGCGCGCCCTCAGGTGCCTCCCCGACGGGAGGTCGACCGCCCTCACCAGCCCGGCGTCCGAGAGCCTCCTGAGGTGCTTGAGCACCCCCTGGACCGAGATGCCCGTCGTCTCCGCCAGCTCCCCTAGGGTCCTGGGCCTGGACGAGATGAGGCTCGCAATGGTGAGCCTGGGCCTCGAGCTGGCGATCTCCTGGATGTCGGCCAATCGGTCTGCCGGGGGAGGAAACGCTTAAAAGGATTTAACCAGAGGCTAATAAACCAGTGGTTAACTTGTCAGAGGAGAGACGCAGGTACCTGAGGGACATGCTCGACGAGCTCGACCGTCACTTCGACGAGTTCGAGAGGTCCGTCGAGGAAGCCGTGAAGGCGTCCGTGAACACGGGCCAGAGGGCCTTCTCCCGGCCCGTCGTGACCGGGATGGCGATGGGATTCGGGCCGGAGGGGAAGCCCCGGATACAGTTCTTCGGGGACAACCTGATCGGCCCCGACGGCTTCAGGTCGCCGATCTACGAGCAGGTGGTCGACGAGAAGGAGGGGACTCTGAGGCTCGTCTTCGAGCTACCCGGGATCGAGAAGGAGGACGTCGAGATCTCCGCCCTGGAGGAGAAGGTGACCCTCGAGGCGGTCAAGGAGGAGCGGAGGTACAGGACGGAGGTCCTGCTCCAGCGCGCCATCGACCCGGACTCGGGGACCGCGACCTACAGGAACGGCCTGCTCGAGGTCGCATTCAAGTTGAGGGACAACACTAATAAGGGATACAGGAGGGTAACGGTTGACTGAAGGAGATAGAGGCGTGAGCCAGCAACAGGTCCAACTAAAAGTACTGGAAGCCTACACCAGGGACGTGGGGCGCGGTGTCGCCAGGATTGATTACGATGCTATGGATGCGCTCGACGCCTCTACCGGTGACGTCATCGAGATCCGGGGCAAGAGGAGGACGGTGGCGAAGTGCCTGCCGCTCTACCCCTCCGACGAGGGCCGGGGCATAGTCCGGATAGACGGTCTCATCCGGAACAACGCAGGTGTCGCCATCGGCGACATGGTGACGGTCAAGAAGGTCAAGGCGCCGCCCGCAGAGAAGGTCGTCGTGGCGCCCCTCGAGGCCGTGCCGCCCATCGACGAGAGGTACCTCGCGGACGCGCTCGAGTCGGTCCCGGTGACCAAGGGCGACAACGTCATGATCCCCTATTTCGGGGGGAGGCTCACCTTCCAGGTCGTCGGGCTGAGCCCGGCGGCGGAGGCCGCGCTGATAACCCAGAGGACGGTCTTCGTGATCTCCGAGAAGGGCGAGGCCCTGAGGGGAGTGCCCCAGGTGACCTACGAGGACATCGGAGGGCTCAAGGACGAGATACAGAAGGTCCGGGAGATGATCGAGCTCCCGCTCCGCCACCCCGAGATCTTCGAAAAGCTCGGGGTCGAGGCGCCCAAGGGAGTCCTGCTGTACGGCCCGCCGGGCACCGGCAAGACGCTCCTGGCCAAGGCCGTCGCGACCGAGTCGAACGCGCACTTCATCCCGATATCCGGCCCCGAGATCATGTCCAAGTTCTACGGCGAGTCCGAGGCAAGGCTGAGGGAGATATTCAAGGAGGCCAAGGAGAAGGCGCCGACCATCATCTTCATCGACGAGATCGACTCGATCGCGCCCAAGAGGGAGGAGGTCACCGGAGAGGTCGAGCGCAGGGTCGTCTCGCAGCTCCTGTCGCTCATGGACGGGCTCGAGGCCCGGGGCAAGGTCATCGTCATCGCGGCGACCAACCGCCCCAACGCGATCGACCCCGCCCTGAGGCGCCCCGGGCGCTTCGACAGGGAGATCGAGATCAAGGTCCCCGACAAGAAGGGGAGGTACGAGATACTCCAGATACACACCCGCCACATGCCGCTGACCCAGGACGTGGACCTGGAGCGGCTGGCCGCGGTGACCCACGGGTTCGTGGGCGCGGACGCCGAGTACCTCTGCAAGGAGGCCGCCATGAAGACGCTCAGGCGGATGCTCCCCGTCCTCAAGCTCGGGGAGGAGAGGCTCTCGCCGGAGGTCCTCGACAAGCTCATCGTCACCATGAACGACTTCGAGGAGGCGCTCAAGGACGTGATGCCCTCGGCGATGCGCGAGGTCTACCTCGAGACGCCCGACGTCAAGTGGTCCGAGATAGGCGGCCTGGAGGACGTCAAGAAGGAGCTCCAGGAGGCCGTCGAGTGGCCGCTCAAGTTCCAGGACCTCTACAAGGTCATCGGCTACAACATGCCAAAGGGCGTCCTGCTGCACGGGCCCTCCGGGACCGGCAAGACGCTCCTGGCCAAGGCCGTCGCGACCGAGTCCGAGGCGAACTTCATAAGCATCCGCGGCCCCGAGCTCCTCTCCAAGTGGGTCGGCGAGTCCGAGCGCGGGGTCAGGGAGGTCTTCCGGCGCGCCCGCCAGGCCTCGCCCTGCGTCATCTTCTTCGACGAGATCGACGCCCTCGCCCCGACCAGGGGGATGGGCGGCGACAGCATGGTCACCGAGAGGGTCGTCAGCCAGCTCCTCACCGAGCTCGACGGCATCCAGGCCCTCAACGGGGTGGTCGTCCTGGCGGCGACGAACCGCATAGACATGGTCGACCCAGCCCTCGTGAGGCCGGGCCGCTTCGACAAGATCATCTCGATACCGCTCCCGAACAAGGAGGCCAGGCTCCAGATCCTCTCGTTGAACCTAGAGGGGAAGCAGAAGGACAGGGACGTCGACGTCGAGACGCTCGTCGAGATGACCGAGGGGTTCAGCGGCGCCGACCTCTCGGCGCTGGTCAACACCGCCGTCTCAATCGTCCTCCAGGACTACGTCGCCAAGTACCCGAAGATAGACGACGCCAAGGCCCACATCAAGGAGGCCGTGGTCAACATGGACCACTTCAAGGCCGCGGCGAAGAAGGTCCGCACCTCGAGAGAGTCCAAGCCGATGGAGAAGGTAGCGATGCCCTACTACCGCTGACGGTGGCGGGGCCCCCTCCCAAATCTCTTTAATCGGCCCGCGGACGCCCCCCTTCCCGTTTGTCGCAGCAGGCGAAGGTGATAGGGAGGGGGACGTGGCTCGACCGCGTCGCGAGCGAGGTCGTGGAGAGGGACAGGCGCTTCGGCAGGGACCTCTCGCTCATCAGGGTCGAGTCAGGCCTGGGCGCCTCCGGGCTGCCGCACATCGGCTCCGTCGGAGACGCCATCCGGTCCTACGGCGTCAAGATGGCGCTCGAGGGGCTCGGGTACCGGTCCGAGCTCGTCGCCTTCTCGGACGACCTGGATGGCTTCCGCAAGGTCCCGGCGGGCTTCCCCGACTGGCTCAACGACTACGTCGCCCACCCGGTCACCCGGGTCCCGGACCCCTTCGGGTGCCACTCCTCCTTCGGGGAGCACGTGGGTTCCCTGCTGAGGGCCTCACTCGACTCGCTCGGGATCGAGTACACCTTCATGTCCGGGGCCGAGGTCTACAGGACGGGCCTCCTGAACGACCAGATCCGGACCATCCTCCAGAACGCCGAGGTCGTGGGGGCGAAGATCAAGGAGCTCACCGGCCAGGACAAGTACACCGAGCGGTTCCCGTACACCCCCATCTGCAAGAACTGCGGCAGGCTCTACACCACCGTCGTCACCGCCTACGACGCCGCCAGGGGGACCGTCAGCTACAGGTGCGAGTCGGCCAAGATACGGGACCGGGTCGTGCAGGGGTGCGGCCACGAAGGCGAGCGCTCGATCGCCGAGGGGGAGGGCAAGCTCGTCTGGAAATCAGAGTTCGCGGCCCGGTGGGCCGCTCTCGACATACGGTTCGAGGCCTACGGCAAGGACATCGCCGACTCGGTGAGGGTCAACGACTGGATCTGCGAGAACGTCCTCGGGCGGCCGCCGCCGCACCACGCCGCCTACGAGCTCTTCCAGGAGAAGTCAGGGCGGAAGATCTCAAAATCGCTGGGCAACGTCCTGACGCCCCAGGACTGGCTGACCTACGCCTCGCCGGAGAGCCTGAGGCTCCTCATGTTCAAGCGCATCGTGGGAGCCAGGAACCTCTCGATCGAGGACATACCCACCTACATGGACGAGTTCGACGAGCTCGAGGCACACTACTTCTCGGAGAGGAGGGACCCGAACCAGATGAAGGACGCCAAGCAGAGGGGGCTCTACGAGTACACGGTGCTCACCCGGGTCCCGGCCCGCCCCGGCGTCCACGTCCCCTACCGGCAGGTGGCCGAGCTCGCCTCGGTCGCACCGGAGGGCGCGGTCGTGGAGTTCGTCTCGAAGCGGCTGGTCGCCAACGGGGCGGTCGCCGAGGCCTCTCCGGAGCTGGAGGCGCGGATCCGGTGGGCGGCCCGGTGGGCCGCGGCCGTGGGCACCGGCTCCATCCGCGCGTCGCCGGCGGCGGTCCGTTCGCCGCCCGAAGGCGCCGGGGCCCAGAAGGCGGTTCCGGATGCGATAGACCTCCCCACGCTCGCGGCGCTGAGGGCGTTCGCCGACGCCCTGGAGAGGTGCACGACCCCCGACGAGGTCCAGACGGCGGCGTTCGAGGCCGTCCGCAGCTCGGGGACCACGACCGCCCGCTTCTTCTCGGCGGCCTACCGCATCCTGGTGGGCGCCGAGCGAGGGCCGAGGCTCGGTCCCTACGTGATGGACGCTGGCACGGCGACCGTCCGGGACCGGATCCTGTCGGCGCTGGAGAAGCCTTGACCGGGAGGCCGAGCCGCCTCTCCTCCTCCTCCTACTACTACCCACCGGCAGAGGCTGGAGCGCCTTCCGCCGGCGGTCGGTCGCCCCGCGGGCGACTCCAAGGATTAATTTAGTGGTGCGTGGGGGTGGCGAGACCGGAGGGGCCCGTAGCCTAGTACGGATCAGGGCGTCAGCCTGCGACCGTCCGTCGATGGCAGAAAGCTGGAGGCCGCCGGTTCAAATCCGGCCGGGCCCGCCAAATCTCCCCGAGGCCTAGGTCGCCCGTCTCCTTCTCAGGTAGAGCGGGACCGCGACGAGCAAGCAGGCCTGGAGCGCCGAGCCGGCCGTGAAGATCAGGAACGGCCCGAGCCGGCCGTTCGCCGCGAACGCATAGTGGCCGGGCTGGGGGAGCGAGACGGCGAGGACGAGCACCGCCAGGGCGACGACGGCGTAGTACGCCCGCCCGTCGCCGCGGACGAGGGCGACGGCCGTGAGCGCGTAGGCGACCTCGCCGACGGCTATGGCCGCCAGGAGCCAGGCCGGGACCAGCGGGACCGCGGCGTAGATGAAGACCGCTCCCAGCGCCACCGAGGCGCAGACGAGCGCGTCTATCGACCTCTTCAGGGTCACCGTCATCGCCTCCGCCGGCCCGTCCCCGAGGATAAATACCGCTCTCCCCGCGGCGCGCCCTCGCCGGAGATGCCGATCGTGGAGACGGGCTCGAAGCGGGTCACGCTCAGGCTGATCGTCGTGGGCAGGGTCCAGGGCGTCTCCTACAGAGCCTCGCTGCGGGACAGGGCCCTGGGCGCCGGCGTCGACGGATGGGTGCGCAACCTGGACGACGGCTCGGTCGAGGCGCTCCTGCAGGGCGAGGAGACGGACGTCAGGAGGGTCGCCGATTGGGCCCGGGTGGGGCCGCCCGCGGCCGAGGTCTCCGGCGTGATCGAGGAGGTCCAGCAAGGCTACCCGAGGCTCTCGGGGTTCCGCGTCGCCGCCTGAGGGCCTGGAAAGGATAAATCGGGTGAGGCCTCGCCGTAGGCTCATGAAGAAGGTCGCCCTCATAGAGGGTGACGGTACGGGGCCCGAGCTCGTCGAGGCGATGCTGCTCGTCGTGAAGGCGAGCGGCGCCGAGGTCGAGTTCGTCCGCTGCGACGCAGGTGCCGAGTGGTGGGAGAAGAACGGCGGACCGAGCTTCATCCCGGACTCGACCTGGAGGGCCCTCGAGGATGCCGACTGCTGCTTCAAGGGCCCGACCACGACGCTGCCGACCCCCGGCACCCCGCGCTCGGTGGCCATCAGCGTCCGCCAGAAGTTCAACCTCTACGCGAACGTCCGCCCCATCAGGACCTTCGCGGGGCGGGTCGGACCCCTCGGCCCCGTGGACTTCGTCTGCGTCCGGGAGGGGACCGAGGGGCTCTACTCCGGCGTCGAGTACAAGCTCAACGACGACGTGGCGATGGCGGTGAGGGTCATCAGCAGGGACAAGTCGACGAAGGTCGCGCGCTACGCCTTCGAGGAGGCCCGGAGGCGGGGCTGGACCAAGCTGGCGGCGGTCAACAAGGCGAACATCCTCAAGATAACGGACGGCCTCTTCCTCGAGTCGGTCCACGCGGTGGGCGCAGCCTACCCCGAGGTGGAGATCGAGGACCTCTTCGTCGACAACCTCTCGCAGCAGCTGATCAAGAACCCCCAGCGGTTCGACAGGACCGTCGTCGTCGGGACGAACCTCTTCATGGACATCCTCTCGGAGGAGGCCTCGAGCCTCGTGGGGTCGATCGCGATGATATACTCGGCGAACATCGGCGACGACTACGCCATGTTCGAGCCCGCGCACGGGTCCACCCCGAAGTACCGGGGCATGGACCGAGTCAACCCCGTGGCCACCATCCTCTCGGCGGCCTGGATGCTCGAGTACCTGGGGCAGGAGGGCGCCGGCCGGGCGATTGCCGAGGCGACCAGGAGGGTCGTCTCCGAGGGGCGGGAGGTGACCCACGACCTGGGCGGCACCGCCGGGACGAAGGCGATGGCCCAGGCGATCGCCTCCGCGCTCTCGGCGCGCTCGTAACACTTATGTAATAACGGCGTCCCCGGCGGCGTATGTCCCTTCAGCTCAGGATAGACGCAGAGATAGAGAAGCACAGCCTGCTCAAGCACCCCTTCTACCGGATGTGGTCCGAAGGGACGCTCTCCCGGCAGAGCCTGGCCGGGTACTCCATGGAGTACTTCCAGCTCGTCAAGGCAGTGCCGAGGCTCGTCTCGAACGTCGCCTCGGTCGCGGGGAGCGCGCCCGTCGACCGGATCCTCGAGAACCTGGACGAGGAGCGGGAACACGTCGAGCCCTGGGTCGCGTTCGCGGGCGCGCTCGGAGTCTCCAGGCACGCCCTGGAGGCCTACAGCGGCTCGCCGGGCGCGCTGGCCTCGGTCAGGGAGATGGAGCGGCTGACCGCGTCGTCGTTCGCCGAGGGCGTGGCGGCGATGTACGCCTACGAGAAGCAGCTCCCCGAGATAAGCCGCACCAAGATCGACGGCCTGCGGAGGTTCTACGGCATGGAGGGCGGCGACGCCACCCGCTACTTCGAGCTCCACGAGGAGGCCGACGTCAGGCACGCCGCGGTCTGGAGGGAGTTCCTGGCCGGGACGAGCGCTCCCGAGGAATCGGTCATGGGCGCGGTCACCGGCTCGCTGCGGGCCCAGAACGGCCTGCTCGACGCCGTCGTGGCGGACCACTGCAGCGCCTGAGGGCGCCTCGCCTCGCCGAGGCGGCCCGACAGCCAGCCAGCCCCGGTGGCCGGGTCAAGCTTAAGTCGAGGGCTCCGGAGTCGACCCACGAGCGGCAGGGATGCAAGACCGGATCTTCGTCGAGAACCTTCGCCTCGGCTGCAGGGTGGGCATCACGCCCGAGGAGCGCGGGTCCCCGCAGGATGTCCTCGTCGACCTCAGCCTCTTCCTGGGCCTGTCCGACGCGGGCAGGAGCGACGACCTGGGGCGGACGGTGAACTACAGGGAGGCCATGGACCGCGTCTCGCGCTTCGTCTCCGAGGGCGAGTTCGCCCTCCTCGAATCGCTCGCCGAGGGGGTCGCCTCCCTGGCGCTGGACGCGTTCCCCACCGTCGAGCGGGTCCGGGTGAGGGCCCGCAAGGCCCGGTACTCGGCCGAGCCGTCGGTCGGGGTGGAGCTGGAGCGGTCGAGGGGGCGACCGTCATCGTCGAGTCGATCCTAGGGCTCGGCTCGAACCTGGGGGAGCGGGAGGAGAACCTCAGGCGCGCCGTCTCGGCGCTGGGCCGGATCGGGTCCGTCTCGGACCTCTCCTCGGTCTACGAGACCGAGCCGATGTACTACCTCGACCAGGGCTGGTTCCTGAACTGCGTGGCCGCCCTCGAGACCTCGCTCGACCCATCCTCCCTGCTGGCCGCTCTACAGTCGGTCGAGACGGAGACGGGGAGGGCGCCCTCGGTGAGGTACGGCCCCCGGGCCGTCGACCTCGACGTGCTCTTCTACGGCTCGGAGGTCGTCTCGCTCCCCGGCCTGGTGATACCCCACCCTCGGATCGCCGAGAGGCGGTTCGTGCTCGTCCCCCTGGTGGAGATGCGCCCGGGCCTCGTCCACCCGTTGCTCGGCAGGACCGCCCGGGAGCTCCTCGACGAACTCGGCGCGGGCGGCCCGGTCGTCAGGATGGTCGGTAGGCTCGACCCCTCGAGGACCGGACCGCCTCGGCCACCCTGACCGCTTGTAGGGTCTCCGCCACGTCGTGGGTCCTGACCATGGCAGCGCCGTTCATCACCGCTATCGCCGCGGCCGCGACCGAGGCCGGCAGCCTGTCGTCCGGGTCGGGCAGCCCCAGGATCCTGCCGAGGAAGGACTTGCGGGAGAGGCCCACGCAGAGCGGCCTGCCGAGCGCCCTCAGACCTTCTAGCCCCGCCAGGACGGTGGCGTCCCACCGGTCCCAGGGCATCAGCCTCTGGGGCGAGTACGCGGCGCCCGCCCCCTCCTCCCTGTAGAACCCGATGCCGGGGTCGAGCACTACCCTGTCCTCTTCTATGCCCGCCCCGACGGCGGCCCGGAGCGTCCCCTCCAGGTCGGCCCCGACCCGGGCCAGCGGCCCCGCCCTCGAGGCACGGGACGAGTGGGCCATCGCGAGGAGCGACGCGCCGTGGTCCTTCACCACCGCCGCCATCCGCGGGTCGCCCCTGAGCCCCGAGACGTCGTTCACGACCGTCGCGCCGTTCCTCAGGGCCGACTCGGCGACCGACGCGCGCATAGTGTCGACCGAGACCGTCACCCCGCTCCCTGCGATGGCGCGCAGGGCGGACGCGATGCGGTCGCGCTCGACCTCCGCCGGGACCTCGTTCTCCAGGTAGGGGGCCGTGGACATCGCCCCGAGGTC
>JBEKTS010000006.1:0-43470 GCA_049515775.1 Nitrososphaerales archaeon
AGAAGGGCGTGACCTTCTCGAAGGACTACACCAAGACCGAGTGGGGAGAGATATCTATGTTCGACGACCCGGACGGCAACGTCTTCTGGATCTCCAAGGGGACGGCCTGAGGGGCCGAGCCCGGTGACGCCCGGAAGGACGGAGCGATGGAGCGGGGGCAGCGGCCGGGGACGACGCCCCTGAGTCTCAGCGAGAAGGCAGGCTCGGCGCTCGAGGCGCTGGGTCTGACCAGGACCCAGGTCAAGGCCTACGTCGCCCTCCTCGAGAAGGGGACGATGTCGGCGAGCGAGGTCAGCCAGGCCGCCAGGATCCCCTACTCCAAGGTATACGAGGCGCTCGAGGGGCTCCACGCCGCCGGGTGGATCGACCAGCAGGACAGCAGACCGATCCTGTTCACGGCCAAGGCCCCCGGGACCGCGATCGAGGAGATGGACTCGAGGTACGAGGCCGAGAGGAGGGAGAGGGAGCAGCTGGTCCTGAAGGAGCTCATGGGGATCTACGAGAAGAAGGGGGAGCAGGAGAGGCCCGAGATCTGGATACTCAGGGGGACGTCGGAGATCCTCTCGAGGCTCAGGACGATGGTCCTCGAGTGCAGGAACGAGCTGCTCATCGCGCTGCCGCTGGTCATCGCTCCGTACGGGGAGGAGATAGCGGGCATCCTGGCTGCGCTCAAGGAGAAGGGCGTCAAGATAGAGATACTCACTTCGAAGGACCTCCCCGACCCCACCCAGACGGTCCTCGGCGCCGTCGCAGAGGTGAAGACCAGGAGCATGCTCTACGGAGGAGGAGTGATCGCGGACTCGAAGCAGGTCGTCCTCCTGCTCGGGGGAGGCGAGACCGCGAGCTCCGCGCTGGCCATCTGGGCTGAGCACGTAGGCCTCGCCGGGTTCGCCAAGGACTACTTCCAGATACTCTGGAACTCTCCGGACACCTCGAAGGGGAGGTAGCGCTCACCCTGGGCGAGGAGCGGCGGCGACGGTCGATGGTCAGGGACGGGAGTTCGGTCGTCCAGAGGCTCACCCAGGCGCTGGGACTGAGCCAGGCCGAGGCCGAGGCCTACCTGAGGGCGCTGGAGGAGGGTTCCCTGCGGGCGGGCGGCCCGGGAGGGCCGAAAGATGGAAGCGAGGGGCGCCTCCTGGCCCGCGGGATGCTCATCCTCTCGTCCGACGGGAGGTCGCTCCTGCCCGTCCACCCGAGGCTGGCCATATCGAACCTCTTCCGTTCGTCGTCCCCCGACAGGGCTTCGGCCGAGGTGAAGGCCAGGAGGAGGATGGCCGACAAGCTTACTTTGGAGCTCATTCCGGCGTTCGAAGCGGGGAGAGGCAGAGAATGAGCCAGCCAGAGGCGGGAAAGAAGGAAGGAGGAGGAGGAGGGGCGGGACACGAGCACGAGATCGTCATGGTCGGCATGATCAACGTCGACAGGGACAACTACCTCCAGGGGACGGTCGACGTCTGGAGGTGCAGGTCCTGCCGGAGGCTCTTCTGCGACGACAAGAGGTACGGAGAGCCGCTCAAGCCCAGCGTGGGGTTCGAGGAGATAGGCCCCAACGAGCAGTGGGCGATACTGACCTGCACCAACATCAGGGAGGTCTACATGATGTCCCTCGGCGTGGAACCGGGCAAGAGGATCGCGCACGCCTGCAAGGACGGCGCGCACCACGAGTTCACCGTGCTCCAGGACTGGACGATAGCCCCCGACGACGGAGACTCGGTCCACAGGCTCTTCATGGTCAAGGACCACATCAACAGGCACATCGAGGCAGGGTTCTACAAGCTCCGGATGCTGAAGTAGTTGAGGCTGAGGACGGTAGCGACGGCGGTAGGCTTCCTAGACGGGGTCTGGTTGGTCTACGCCGGGTGGCTCTGGTTTGAGACCTTCTTCGTCCCCGTACTCGGTCCTAGCGGGGCTCCCGAGGTCGCGACCTCGACTAACCCCGAGCTGCTCGGGCTGGGCGTCGTCCTGGTGCTCGTCTCGTTCTTCTGCTTTCTCGGTTGGACCAAGGCCTTCTACGCGTCCGCTATCCTCTCCGCTCTGGGGATTCTGGACGTCGTCGTCGCCGGACCGTCACCCAGTTCGCCCTACTTTGAGCCGGTTCCGGTCCTTTTTTCCGTGCTCCTCGGCTCGCTGACCGTTGCGTCGGGCGTCGTGGCGGCGAGGCGCAGGACGTTCGTTCCCGAAGAGGACCACCCCCTGAACCTCCCGGTGTTCGGCTAGATCTCGAACAGCGAAAGCGAGCCCGTTCCTAGCTCGCGCGACAACCTCTCCCCGAGGGCGGGGACGTCGATCCGATGGTACATGCCGCCCTCCCAGGCGAGAAGCGGCAGCGCACGCTGCACGATGCCCAGGGCGACCTTTTCTTCGCCCTTCTGGTGGTGCACCAACGCCGCGCAGACCAGGATCAGTCCCTGGAGTAGCCTCTTCTCATCGCCCTCCGAGGCCCTCCACTGCGCCTCGAGGACCTCGTGCGCCTCCCAGAACCGCTCGGCGTCGAAGAGCGAGACGGCCTCTCGGACCGCGTCGTCCCTCGGCACGAAGCGCGGGGGCGCCTGGAGGTCGGTCGTGAACTCGACCCCGCACAGGGGCTCGAGCGCGGCCATGACCACCCGGAAGTCCTCGCGCGAGGGCGCGAAGACGTCTATCTCGAGGGCCCCGTAGGAGGTCCACTTCGGGTTCACAGCGCTGGCGCCGAGGTTGGCCGCGACGCTCCTGACGGCGGCGAGGAAGGCGGCGCGCCCCCACCCCAGGGGGACGAGCCTGACCAGGAACCTCATGTCAGGGCCGGTGTCCCTGGATGACGGGCTCGGAACTCAAGATCGTGGATCACGAATCACCAGGGCTAATGTCGTCACTGCCCGCCTCTCCCGGAGAGCCCGCGTCGGGCATATCATTCTTTCGCGGTCGGCATGGGCTCCGACCCGTGGAACAGCACCCAGAGCCACGTCTCGCCGCGCTTCTCGAAGACCCCGCTGAGCCTGTACGGAGAGAGCGTCTCCGTCTCCCCGTTCCTGGTGTGGCAGTCTCCCGTCGCGAGGACCCAGGCCACGGAGCCGGACGTCGAGATCGCGCGCCACCTCCAATCCCACCGGTACGTCTCCGTCCGCGAGAGGAGCCTGTTGAAGACGGCCCGGATGCCCTCGTAGCCCACTCCCATCTCCCAGTCCTCGGAGCCCATCATCACCACCTCGGCGTCCCTGGCGAAGAGTCTGAGCGCGCCGTCGACGTCCTTCGCTCCGAAGCTGTCGCTGAATCCCCGAAGGAGGGCCAGGACGACCCTCTCGGTCTCCGCGTCGGCCTTCATGGTCCGACGACGCCCCGCGGTGCCACATAAGCTTGGTGCGTCTCGCCGGGACGGTCCGGCCCTAGATTCAAATATGGGCGAAAAGCGCTCGAGTCGCTAGGTGTCGAGGTTGGTAGAGATTGACCTGACCTGCCATCTTGAGGGGTTCCGTAGGTTTCTGATAAACAGCACCTGCAGGAGCTTCATTCCCGAGTCCTACCTCAGGGACTCCGAGGTCTTCCCGGAGAAGGAGGTGGACCCGGGGTCGATCTACATCGAGGCCGCGGACAAGGTCACCCTGAAGAAGATAAGGGACATCACGTTCATCAACGCCCAGGACATACTGGGGATCATCTACACCTCGAAGAGCGGGAACACCAAGCTCAAGTGGCGCCAGGCGAGGGGGCCTTTAGGGAGGCTCACCGGCGACGCGAGCTCGAACAGCCTCGTGAACCTCTCCATGGCCAGGATAATCACGCCGCAGGAGGTCGAGGAGATAATCAGGAACGCGGGCACCGGCCACCGCGGTCCGATGGGCCAGCAGATGGGAGGGCAGGAGGTGGGAGAGGGAGAAGGGGACGACCTCTCGTTCACCGAGGGCCCTCAGACGGCGGCCGAGCTCCTGGGCGTCGAGCCCGAGGAGCCTCCGTCGGACGAGAGCGAGTGAGACGCGCGCCGTCACAAGCTCCGGCCTGTTTTAATACCCGCGGCTCGCCGGTCCTCACATGGTTCAGGTCAGGGTCAACAGGATCAGCAGCGTAACCGAACCTCTCACCGGCCTCCCGGCCAAGCAGATAGAGCTCGTCGAAGTCAAGCAGAGGGGGAGCCAGACGTACGGGATGGGGGACGAGGGGAGGATGGTCCAGAGCATGGTCAACCAGCTCCAGTCGATGGGCCTCGTACCGCAGATCCGCGAGATGGTCTTCCCGAAGATAACGATGGTCCTGACCGAGAGCGAGTACGACATGTTCGGGCTCAGGCTCGACGTCAACGACATCTACGACCTGGACATCAGGAACGGGTCGATCTCGCTCAAAAAGTCGACCGAAGGCATCTAGACGGACGCGAACCGGCCGGCATCGAGTCTGGAAGGGCCCCGCCACACCGTCGGCTCCGCGGACCGCCACGCCGAAGATACCGGTGAGAGAGAGGGCGCCGGACTTCGCTAGCTTCCCGGGACGGCGAGAAGGTCCGCACCGAAGACTTTCGGGGGAAGAAGAACCCGTCATCCGCTTCTAACCGAGGGACTTCACCGCGGGCTGCACGGCCGAGGCGCGGGCGTCCGGGGACGGCTACGACGAGTTCCGGGTCGGCGAGACCGGGGTCCTGGGGGTCGGCGGAGACGGCGTCTGGGCGCAACGTCGCTTCGCCCGGGCGTGCAGCCTCCCCTTCGGCCTGCTGAGCGACTCCAGCGAGGAGCTCGGGGAGCTCCGCGGGGTCTCGTCGACGATGGGCATCCGGGGCCGGGTCACGTTCGTCATCGACAAGGAGGAGGTGGTGGTCAGGCGCGTCTTCTCCTCGCAGCTCAGGCCGACCAGGCACATCAGCTGGGAGGCCCTCGACGCGCTCGGGTCGAGCGGCACCGGGGAGAATGAGGGGAGGGAGCAGGAAGCACGGCCCGAGGCTACCTGATCACCAGGACGCTGCAAGGCGCGTGGGAGACGAGAGCTCCCGAGACGCTCCCCAGGAGGAGCTTCTTGAACCCGCTCAGGCCCCTCGTCCCGACGACGATGAGGTCGACCCGCCACTCCTGCGCGTAGTCGGCGATCGCCTCGACGACGGAGGGGACGTTCTCGGTTATCTCCCCGCGGACCTTCAGTCCCTGCGCCTCGGCCTTCGAGACGAACCCGCCCACGAACGTCTCGGCGTCCTTCTTCGCCCTGTCGAAGAACTCCTCCGCGACGGCGCCGGACCCGACCGACCCCTGCGCGCCGGTCGCCGCGTAGCGAGGGGCGGGGATGACGCTGAGGACGTAGAGGTTCGCGTCGTTCTTCCTCGCCAGGTCTATCGCCGCCTCGGCCGCCCTCGCCGAGTTCTGGGAGCCGTCGACGGCGACCAGGATGCCCTTGAACGCGCTCATCACGCTCCCGTGGACGATTCCAACTTATGAATATAATGGTGCGATCCGCCGGTCCGTTCGCTCGTACGCCCGCGGACCATCCCCGTCGCAGAATCGTCAGGTCCACCGCAGGGGTCGTCTCGCGCGGCCGTCCCGTCCGGCCCGAGGGTCGGCGCAATCGTTTTGAGCGACGAGCCCGAACCTGCCATGGATGGACGGCGAGCCCCTGTCGAGCCTCTTGGCTCCCTGCAGGCACGACCGAGCGACGGGCGAGGCTCTGACCGCGGTCCAGGAGAGGAGGCTGAGGCGCCAGGTCGAACGCGCCTACCGCGACGTCGGGTTCTGGCACGACCTCTTCGAGGCCTCCGGACTGACCCCAGGGGACGTGAGGAAGACGGGCGACCTCCGCAAGCTCCCCCTGTCCTCCAAGGAGGACCTCCTCGGCCGGCCTCTCCAGTACAGGCTGGCCTCCGATCGGTCGAGGCTCGTCAAGATGTTCACCTCGGGCACGACCGGACCGCCGATGGAGGTCTACTACTCCCGGGGCTTCACGCTCGCCACCGCGGCCTACCTCTACGACCACTTCCGCACCTGGTTCGGGCTGGGCAGGCTCTACAGGGTGCTCCAGCTCTCGTCCCTGCCGGGGGCTCTGGCGCCGCCGCCGGGGAGCCCGGAGGCGCGGGAGCATTCGGGCAGGGTCCGGACGAAGAGGGCGCTCGGACTGGGCACCCACGCGCTGCGGCCGGTGATGGACAGGTTCGTCCGCCTCGTGTATTTCGGGGACGACGTCAGGGCGGCCCTCCCGACGATCGGGGGTTTCTCCCCGGACCTGATCATGACGAACTCGGCGTACCTTCGCAGGCTCGCCGAATCGGCCGACGGGGCAAACTGGACGGCGAGGCCGAGGGTCCTGATCGCGACCGGAGAGCCGCTCGACGAGCCGACCCGGGCGCACGCGGAGAGAAGGCTGAGGAGCAAGGTGAGGCAGATGTACGGTTCGAACGAGACCGGGCCGCTCGCGCTGGAGTGCCTCGAGGGCGCCGGGCTGCACGTGTTCTCGGACAGGGCGATCGTCGAGGTGCTCTCGGAGGACGGAGACCCCGTCACGCCCGGTCTGCTGGGAGAGATCGTGGTCACCGAGCTCACCAACGGAGGGATGCCCCTGCTGAGGTACAGGATGCGCGACGTCGGCTACTCGTCGGCCGAGGCCTGCCCGTGCGGCAGGTCCCTGCCGCTCCTGGGCTCGGTCGAGGGCAGGCGCAGGGACTGCGTGACGACGGAGGACGGCAGGCTCGTGACCCCGAAGAGGATACTGGGGCTCATGCACCAGGTCGACGGGCTCCCCAGGTGCCAGCTGGTCCAGCACTCCGCGGGCTCCTTCACCGTTCGCGTCTTCGTGAGGGGCGAGGCTCCGGACCCCGGGGTCGATCGCCTCGTCTCGGCGCTGATGGGGTCGCTGGAGAGGGAACTCCGGCCGAGCCGCGAGATCTCGGTCTCCAGGATCGTGGGGGGAGAGGAGCCCAGAGGAAAGATGCGTCCGGTCATCGTCGAGATGCGGGCCGACCGGAGACGGGTCCTGGCCGAGGCGACCTGAGGGCGGCCTGCGCCCCCGGAGGCGCAGCCGATGATGGGCGCGCGCGCCGATCACGAGCCGCGGGCGCCCACGCCGACGGGACGGTCGCCCGCTCATGGGAAACCTGATTTATAACCGGCACCCAGGACTGCCCCTGCAGCGCGGCGTTGATCCAGTGGTTAGGATATAGGCTTCCCAAGCCTGTCGCGCGGGTTCGAATCCCGCACGCCGCACTCCAACCACACGCTCCCTGAGCAAATACTATAAGGCGACCCACCCGCGCGCGGCAACGTGCGAAAGGACCTCCTGGACGGCATCACGTCGAGGGTCAAGGAGCTGGACAAGGGAGGCTACGCCAGGGTGTACAGGCGCGGCGGGCGCGAGTACCCGACCGGCCTCCACGCGCTGGTGGGCCAGATCCTCGACGCGGCGGGCGTGAGCTACAAGGACGACGAGCCCATATTCCCCGGGTCGGAGAGGCGCGCCGATTTCGTCGTGGGCGACAGGCTGATAGTCATCGGTCGGGACCTCAGCGCCGAGGAGAGGAGCGGGGCATCGAGCGCAGGGCGGGAGTGCACCGTTATCACGCAGAGCGACACCAGGAGCGACGCCTTCGACACGGCGACCAGGGTGCGGCGCTCGGGCGACCCCGCGGGGGAGAGGGTCCAGACGATCTTCCTCGACGACCCCTCGTTCAACTTCGACTACGCCCACATACTCCCGAAGACCGAGAAGTGCTCGGTGATGCACGGGCACACCTCCTCGGTGCTCGTCGAGCTGGCGGGCGCGACGACGAGGGACGGGATGGTCGTCGACTTCAACGACGCCAAGCCGGTGATAAGGGAGGCCGTGCGGTCGCTCGACCACAAGCTCTTCATCAGCGACAGGTACGTCGTCGGGAGGGAGGGGTCGCAGGTCCGGATCGGGTTCGAGACGGTCCACGGACCCTTCGAGATGAGGGTCCCCGTCAGCACCACGGTCCTCCTCGAGGAGGAGGCGACGGTCGAGAACCTGGCGCAGGAGCTCCTGCGCAGGATCGCCCCGGGGATGCCCGGGAACGTCGAGTCGGTCGGGGTCTACGTCTACGAGGGGCTCAACAAGGGGACGCACCTTCTGGCGCAGGTCCACAGGAGAGAGGTCGAGCGGGGGATAGAGAAGAAGAGCAGGAAGAAAGGACGGGAGCCGCCGCGGCGACGCCGGTAGTCGTCCTCCTCTCGGGCGGCATCGACTCGGCCGTCTGCCTCTACCTCTCGAAGAGGGAGGGGAACGCCACCAGGGCGCTGACGATCCGGCTCCACGGGATCGCGAGGGGGGAGGTCCGGGCCGCGGCGAGCCTGGCCCGCGCGGCCGGTGTCCTGGAGCACAGGTTCTTCCCGATGCCCGAGCTCAGGGAGCTGGGGGACATCCAGGCCCCGCGGCGAGGCCTGGCGGCCCTGCCCCCGAGCTACATCCCCATGAAGAACGCCATCTACTACGGCGTCGCGGCGGCCTTCGCCGAGGAGGTGGGCGCATCCCGGGTGATCGGGGGGCACAACCGCGACGACAGGGCCGTCTTCGAGGACACAAGCGACCGGTTCTTCGCGGAGATGGAGAGGGCGCTGAGGGCCGGCTCGGCCAGGCTCAGGGAGGTCGACTTCCGAATCTCGCGGCCCCTTCAGGGGATGAGCAAGGCCGAGGTGGTCGCCCTGGCGGTGGAGCTGGGGGTCCCTCTCGAGCTCACCTGGTGCTGTCACAGCGCTGGGTCGGCGCACTGCTGGCGGTGCGACGGATGCGCCCAGAGGGAGAGGGCGTTCTCGGAGGCCGGCGTCGAGGACCCGCTGCGGTCCCGGGACACCAAAAGGGTATAAAACGGGTCGCCCGAGCCTAGATTCGTGCCCAACGGAAAGGAGCAGGACGAGCTACAGCATCAGGAGCAGCACCACCACCGGCAGCGGCAGCAGCAGCTGTCCAGGGAGCAGTTCATCGACGTCCTGGCCGACACCCAGAGCGAGCCGGCCGAGGTCGCGGTCGACGCGGGGGTGGGAGACCTCCGGACGCTCTACCACGACGGCCAGACCTCGATCCCGGTCTTCCTGACGATCCAGACCTCGACCGGGCCGCACAGGGGCGTCCACATGTCACGCCTGGTCCACGCCGCCTCCGCCAAGGCGGGACCGGGGGTGGAGGCGTGGCTCAGGGCCATCTGCGCCGAGGTCGACAGGACGCAGCCGGGCGCCGAGGTGACCTGTAGGTTCGAGATGCCCTACGCGGACCAGTTCATCCCGGTCTCGATAAGGACGAGCGGGACGGGGGCCGTGAGGTACCGGTTCGAGGCCAGGGGGATGACCGCATGCCCCTGCAGCAAGAGGATGATCGGGGTGGGCCACATGCAGCGGGCGGAGATAACGATGGTGCTCGACAGGGACTCGCCGCTCGACATGGTCGAGGCGATAGGGAAGATGGAGGAGTGCTTCTCGGCGGTCCCGACCGAGAAGATGAAGAGGGTCGAGGAGGCGAGGAAAATCCTCGAGGCGCAGGAGAACGGGAGGTTCGCCGAGGACCTCGTCAGGGAGTGCGCCAAGAGGTTCCCCGACGCGCTCTTCATCCGCTCCAGGTGCTTCGAGTCGATACACGCCCACGATGCCGTCGCGACCTGGTCGAAGAAGCCAGGCTGGGCACCTCTGATCTAAGGCTCCAGCCCGGACGCCCATGGGAGCCCCGGACCGACTGCCGCCTAGGTCTGGATCTCTTGCGGAGGCGTCGGGGCGGGAGCTGGAGCTGGCACCGGAGCGGCCTGCGCCACCGGGGCCGGCTTCGGCTCGGGCTTGTTCATGTAGCCGTTGTTCTCGAGCCACTCGGCGTGGTCCTTGATGTATCGCCAGATGATGTCGGCGCGCTTGTTGTCGAAGTCCCAGGGAGAGACGAGGACGATGTCCCTCTCGCGGATCCACATCCTCCGCTTCATCTTGCCGCGGATCCTGCACAGCCTGGTCAGTCCGTCGACGCAGGCGACGATGACCTGGTTCCCTCCGGATATCTTGACGACCCTACCGAGTATCTCTCCCTGCTGGGGGAGGACGAGCTCCTTCAGGTGCGCCTCGTTTAAGACCTTTCTCTTACCCAACTCAATCTCCTCACTTGGGAGTAGCACGCTCCACAGAGGCTCTTGAACGTTCTGGATTCCTCGTTGAAGATGACCGAAGAGTGTGACCGGCAGACCCAGTGGTGGCACTCGCCGCACTGGACCTTGGCGACGGAGTTGCAGTTACTGCACTTCACCAACGCGAGCCCCTCCAGCTCCCGCCCCCTCCCCTGCTCCGGCCCCTATAACTTGAGCCCCCTCCCCTGCCCCTGTTGGAGTAGCCGTGCCTCTCGTTCTGGAGCTCGGTTATCGTCCCCCTCGTGTTTACGTAGAAGTTGTGCTCCCCGTCCTCGGGGCGCAGAGGCTTGATCTCGGCCTTGGTCAGGCCCATGATCCTGGCGAAGTCGGTGTCCTCCTCGTAGGAGACGAGGGTGATCGCCTTGCCGGTGTCCCCGGCCCTGGCGGTCCTGCCGACCCGGTGGAAGTAGAGGAGCGGGTCCTCGGGGACGTCGTAGTTGATCACGCAGTCGACCTGGGAGATGTCGATCCCCCTGGACGCCACGTCGGTGGCGACCAGCACGTCGGCGTTGCCGGCCCTGAACGACCCCATCGAGTGGTCCCTCTGGTGCTGGCTGAGGTCGCCGTGCAGGGGCACGGCGTTGATGTAGTTCCTCTGGAGGTCCCTGGCGAGCCTGTGGGCGCCGTACTTGGTCCTGCAGAAGATGATAGTGCTCTCCGGCTTCTCGGTCTGGAGTATGTCGAGGAGCAGGCCCTGCTTGTCCTTCTGCTCCACCATCGCGAAGAACTGCTCGAGGGTGTCGGTGTTCGGCTCGTCGGCCGAGACGAGGATCTTCTCGGGGTTGCGCATGTACTTGTTGGCGATGTCCATGATCCTCTTGGGCATCGTCGCGGAGAAGAGCCCCATCTGCCGGGGCTCGGGGATCGAGTCCAGTATGAACTCGATGTCCTCTATGAAGCCCATGTCGAGCATCGTGTCGGCCTCGTCGAGGATGACGTACTTGACCCGGCTCAGGTCGAGGGACCCTCGCTTGATGTGGTCCATGATGCGGCCGGGCGTCCCCACGACGACGTGGACCCCGCGGTCGAGGGCCTCGAACTGGACGTTTATCGACTGGCCCCCGTAGATGGTGACCGTCCGTATGCGAGTGAAGGCCGAGAGCTTCTTGAGCTCGGCGGTGATCTGGACCGCAAGCTCCCTGGTGGGAGCCAGCACCAGCGCCTGCACGTCCCACTGGTCGGGGTTGACCTTCTGCAGCAGGGGCAGCCCGAAGGCCGCCGTCTTTCCGCTACCCGTCTTGGCCTGTCCTATCACGTTGCGGCCCGCCAGGAGGGGGCCAATCGTGCGCTCCTGAATCGCGAACGGCTTCTCGAACCCGGCGGATCTCACGCCCTTGAGTAGCAGGGGTTGTAATCCCATTTCTTCGAAAGTGCTCATTTTCTTTTTGTTTCCACGGCAAAATCGACGTCGGAGAATCAGAGCGCAATCATATTTAATTTCGTCCTGAATCAACAAGACTGCGACTTGCAGTGGAGCAAAGTCCCCTGACGTAGTATTTAAGTTTATCATGCCGGCCATGGAAAATGGAACGAGGCTGCGCAAGCGAGAAATAGCGAACCCCCTCCAATCGGCAGCCACATGAGCCCGGACCCGGATCAGGAGGACGAGCTCGTCTCCAAGCTCAAGCTCGACGCCAAGGCGCTCACGCTTCTGCAGGGGTCGGATACGGCCCTCAAGGAGATGCTGGATCGGGCGTTCACGGACTCGGGGGACGCTGAGCTGCAGAGGTTCGCGAGGCTCCTCGGCACCAGGCGCCGCCCGGGCGGCAGGGGGAAGCTGCTCACCTCCCTGGGGGAGATGGTGCTGGCCTCGTTCCTGGCCGTGCTCGGGATAGCGGCGTTCGTGCCCGCGCTGACGGGGCTGACGACGCCCCGCCAGCTCATCGACTACTTCTCGGGCGTCCTGGCCCCCTCCCTCAGCTCCGGGCCCCTCTACGCGGGCGCGTCCGCCCTGGACTTTGGGCTCGCCGCCCTCCTGATGCTAGCCGCGTTCTACACCCTGAGAGAGGCGTCCACCGACATCAGGGAGTCCGCCCTGGCGCTCGAGACGAGTGTCCGCTAGTGGCGAGCCAGAGCGCGAAGGCCGGCGCCCTCGTCGTCAAGATGGCCGCGCTGGTCTTCGGGATCGGGGTCTCGGTCTTCGCGACGGGCTACCTCTACGACGACCTGGGATACATCTCCCAGCAGGGCGGCCTCTCCTTCGGCGGGGTCCTCGTGGCCATCGCCGCCATGAGCCTGGCGCTGACCGGGCTGGCGCTGGTCGCCTCCTTCCCCCAGTCGATGGTGGTGCGGTTCGCAAGGCCCAGGAAGCTCCAGCGGGTCAACCCGGTCTACGGGCCCGGGACGATGCTCGCCATAGGCATCGGGGCGACCCTCGGTTCGCCTCTCTTCATCCTGATACCCCAGAACGTCGTCCAGTACGAGTTCGTCTCGATAGGGTCCCTGCTGCTCGCGACCGTGCTCTCGGTGCTCATGGCGAAGGTCTACGCGGGCATGTACGGGGAGATGAGGCGGAGGGGGATGGAGGCCGTCGGCGGCCCGTCGTTCACAAGGGTCGCCGTGGGGGTCAGGAGCGCCAGGTACTTCATCGCGCGGATGTCGATGTGGGTCGCCAACACGGCGCTCGCGGCCTACTCGAAGATCGTCTTCCTGATCTTCGACTTTGATTACTTCCCGAAGATACTCTCCGGGTACGGGATAACCGGGGCCTCCTCCACGCTCCTGGTCTACGGGATAGCCATCGGCCTCATCGGCTGGACGGTCCTCGACTCCCTCTACGAGAGGAGGCTGCTCCGCGCCACTGGGGCCCTGCAGATCGTCCTCACCGGCGCCCTGGTGGCGATCCTCGTCTACCACGGGTTCCTCCTGGGCTCGAAGGGGTCGTGGAACCTCTCGGGGATCCTGACCTTCACCGGCGGCGGGAACTGGGTGGTCGACCTGGCCATCAACACCGGGTACCTCTACCTGCTCTTCTTCGGGTTCCAGGAGATACAGTCTCTCGAGCAGGACGCGGTCCAGCGAGCGCGCATCCCCCTGGTCTCGTGGATCAAGAAGGGGTACACGATGGAGAAGGCGAGGTACCTCGGGCTGGCGATGGTCCTTACCGTGGTGATCACCGCCGCGATAAACGTCTTCTACGGCCTGGCGGTCTACGCGGTCCACCCCGACCCCTCCGCTCTCCTCCAGGCCCAGATACCGGCGCTCTACCTCGCCCAGACCTTCCTCGGTCCGGGCCAGGAGCTGCTCGTCGCCGTGGCGTTCCTCATTGCGACCGTGACCACCTTCGTCCCGGCGTTCCTCGCGGCGACGCGCCACCTCTCGGCCCTGGGGGACGACGGCTACATGCCCCAGTCCCTGGCGAGCCTCTCCTGGCTGTTCACCCTCGTCTCGATCTTCCTGCTGGGCGTGGGGAACCAGGACTTCCTCGTCGACGTGACCGACTTCATGGTGCTGGTCAGCCTGGGCATCATCGTCCTCTCGGCGGTCTGGTTGAGGAGGGGGCGCGGGGCGCCTCCTTCCTCGGCGGACGGCCTTCCCGTCCTGGTTGGCGTCAGCTGCTTCGTCGCGGGCGGGGCGGTCTATCTCCTCAGTCCGTCCGTGGTGGTCTTCGGCACCCTGGCGATCCTATTCGCCTACCTCGTCTTCGACATCCTCGAGCTGGGGCCGCGGGGGACGCAGGTCTTCCTGGCGTTCTTCAGCCTCTCCTGCCTCCCCCTCCTGGCGATACTGCCGCACCCGGTCCACGCGAACGGGGCGTTCCTCTCGCTGCTCGAGTTCACGCCCTCGGGAGCGCAGGAGCTCCTCGTCTACCTGCTCGTCCTGGCCCCGGTCCTCCTCCTGGCGGACGTCTACCTCGACGCCCGCGCCTTCCGGCGGTTCAGGGGGTAGAGAGCGAGCAAGAAAGGAAGGAATGAAGGAAGGAAGGAAGGAAGGAAGAAGGATGGACCCTCCGCCGCGTCAGCCGGTCGCCTGTCTCGGTCTCGGGGCGCGCAGCGGTATCCCGAACGAGTCCGCGATCGCGGCCCCGGCGGGGCCGAGGAGCTTCAACCGGTCCCTCGCCGCCTTCTGGTCGAGCCTGCGGACGTCCTCGAGGAGCTCGGGAGACTGCGAGAGCAGCGCCGTCACCTGCTGCATGAACCCCAGCAGGTCGAGCGTCGCCAGGACGTCGTTCCCCCGAGCCTCGAGCCCGTCGAGCTTCAGCTTGTCCTGCTTCAGCCTGCCGATGGCGTCCAGCAGCTGGCCCATGACCTCCTTCATCTCGGCCAGGTCGAGGTGCTTGCTCAGCGCAGGCTCTTCGGTGATGCCGACCTTCCCCTTGGCGTCGGCGTACTCGGCCGTGACGAACGAGCCCTCGCCGGACTTCGAGAAGACGATGCCGACGCTCGCCCCGGTCTCCTCGCTCACGAACCTGGTGACCAGGTGGTTCTCGGAGGCCCGCGCCGAGGACAGGAGGTACCCGTCCAGCTTCTCGAAGTCCGGGACGGACTCCTTCCGGAGCCACGCCTTGCCGAGCCTCACGGGGAGCCTGACCCCCTTGCGCAGGGCCGTGAGCGCGAACCCGCTCCGGAATAGCTGGGAGTTCGCCGTGCTGAGGAGGAACTCGTACTCGATCTCCCCGGCGCACCTGTACTCCGCCGTCGCCGTGTAGGAGCCGTCGGCGAGCTCCAGACGGACCTCCTCGTCGGTGACCGGGAGGGGGGTCGTGGCGAGGTACGACTCGAGGCTTCGCAGCGCCTTGAGCCGCTCGGCCTCGGACGCGGAGGAGGACTCCTGCATCTGGGCGTTCAGGGCGGCGTTCATCTTCTCCCTCTGCTGCTTGATCGCCGCGCCCGCGAAATCGACGACCACCTTGGAGAGGGGCTCCGCGTACTCCCTGTCGAGCTGGAGGCCGTCGAAGGCTGCCGATATCCTGGCTGCGAGCTCGTCGAGCTGCCCGAGCTGCCTCCCGTAGCGCTCCCCGAGCGCCTTCTGCTCCTCGAGGGACCGCGTCCACGCCTGCGAGTACCTCACGGCGTCGACCAGCTCCGTGAAGAACGCCCTTGCGCGCTGAGAGGGTTCGGACACCGACAGAGACCACTCCCGCGTGGCGCGTGGCTTAGATAAGCTTGGCACCCCCGCTCCGGGCGGGTCCGGGACGCCGGTTCCCGGCTCATCCGCGGCCCAGGAGCGCCCCCAGGAACCCCGAGACGACGTCGCGGACTGAGACGAGGAGAGCGTGGTCGACCCTTGCGCCTCCGGCGGCAATCCTCGAGAGCCTCCTGACCCTGAAGTAGACGGGAGGATGGGGGTCGAATCGCAGCCAGTCCAGGAACCTCGTCCTCGAGGAGTACTTCTCGTAGTAGAGCTGCGTGAAGCCTATCTGCTTTAGGGCCGACGCGAGCTCGTCTGGCTTGCCCAGGACGGCCACGGAGGCGGTGTCCGCCCTGGTCTCCAGGAACTTCCCGACCATGTAGACGACCGCGAAGGCGAGGACGAAGTAGAAGATCCCCAGGTCTAGCAGCAGAGGCAGCCAGAGGTAGAGGCCTCCCACGTACATCACGCTGGTCACGAAGAATAGTATCACCGGGTCCCTCCCCCTGATGTGCCCTAGCTCGTGGCCGATGACCGACTGGAGCTCGTCGTCGTCGAGGTCTTCGAGCGCGCCCGCGGTGATGGTCATGGAGGCCCGCCCGGGGGAGATGCCCGTCGCTGCCGCGTTGTCCACGGGGGTGTTCACGATGGTGATCCGCGGCAGCGGGAGGTCGAATCGTTCGGCCGCGGCCCGGACCAGCGCGTAGGGGTTCCTGGTCCTGACCTCGATGTCGTCGATGGTGCAGTTCACCCCCGCCTGGAGGAGGATGTTGTGGATCGCGACCTTGGTCTCGGGGCTCCCGACGTTCCCCGAGAAGACCTCCTTCCCGAACTGCTCCCTTATCTGGCGCATGACCTGGTCCCTCCGGGCCGAGAGCGACTGGATGGCCTCGGGCGTGGACATCACCGTGACCACGGTGACCTCGGGCTGGTCCTTGGTGGGCCTCACCGCCCCCGCGCCCGTCATGAGCCGGTCGGAGAAGAAGAGTGCGAAGGCCTGGACGACCAGGATCGCGATGAGCGCGTTGTCGCCCAGGAGGATGAGGAAGAGGAAGCTGGCGGCGATCAGGAGCAGGTACATGTTGACGGTGTTCCCCGCCAGGACCCTCTTCGCGACCTCCCGGCGGAGCGAGCTGCTGGTCTGGCTGGGCGCTTCCATCCTCTCCTGGCTCCCGAGCGAGAAGACGAAGTGGAGGCTCGTCCTCTTGGCGCCCGCCAGGTACGACGCCAGCACGGCCTCCAGGTCGTCCGCGACCCGGGCGCAGATCTGGTCTATCCTGGGCGCCGACCGGTCGTAGTCGTGGAACTCGACGGACGAGCCGGCCGTCGAGACCGAGAGCCGGACCGAGACCGTCGGGGGGACCGAGATCACCGGTTCGCTGATCTTGGTCAGGTCCAGGATCCAGGAGAACTCGAACCCCTTGCCGTCCTCCGACTTGGCGCGCTGGTAGACCGGCGGCTGGAAGAGCCGGAGGTTCGGGGTGAGGTAGTGGGTCTCGATGAAGGCAGCGAGGCCCGCCAGGGCGGGAGAGGAGATGCTCTTGCCGATGTCGATCCTCTTCTCCCCAGCTGCGACCGTAGCGTTCAAGCCAAGATCATCCTGGTTCGTTTCCGGTGGAGACCCGGCCCACTCTTATTTGAACCAGACCGATGGCTCGCCAGGGTCGCCGTCGCCGCGCTCAGGCGGCGGAGAGGAAGGCGAGGACGCGCTCGTTGAACTCGGAGGCGTTCTCGATGTGGGGGAAGTGCCGGGCGCCGGTTATGAGCGCCAGCTGCGCGCCGGGTATCGACGAGGCGGCCAGCTCGCCGATCCGCCTGAGCCAGAGGGCGCTCTCCCTGCCGTTCACCACGAGCGTCCTGGAGGCGATCGCGCCTGTCCGCCCCTTGAATGGAGGGAACTTCGTCCTGAGCTCGGCGATGGTCCTCGCGTTGTCGAGCATCATGGCCCTCTGCGCCTCGGTCATGGCGGCGAAGGCTCCGGGCCGGTCCTGGACGCCGTCGACGTTGAGCCGGACCGCGTCCTCCGTCTGACCCGCGTCGAGGGCCTTGAGGGAAGGGTGGAGGGACCGGGTCTGGAACCTCCTGGCTGAGAGCGCCACCGAGGGGCTCCTCAGCAGAAGGGAGAGCATCTGGCCCTGGCTGCTCTCGTCCTCGACGAGCAGCGTCGATATCGCAGGCTCGACCAGCACGAGCGAGCGGACCAAGTCTGGGTGGACGGCCGCGAGGAAGGCGGCTATGAACCCGCCGTAGGAGTGGCCCACAAGGTCCACGGGCCCCGCGCCGAGCTTCTCTATGAGGCCCTTCAGGTCGCTCGCGTTGTTCTCGATGGTGCTGTCCGTGACGTCGCCCGTCCGCTCGTTGGGATGGGCGTATCGCCGGCTGTAGGCGACGACCCTCCGGTCCCTCGAGAAGGGGCCCGTCTGCGCCCCCCACGCCCGGTGGTCGGTCGGTATCCCGTGCGAGAAGACGATGGTACGACCGACGCCCGATTCCTCATAGTACAGGTTGATGCCGCCGACGTCCACGCTGGGCACGGGCCCCGTCGGCGCACCCCGTGCTATAAGCCGTTCGAGGGCGTCGAGGTCGGCGCGCGTCGTCCTCGGGAAGGCCGCTCTGGTGAGGAGCTAGCGGACCGTCAGCGTGCCGGTCATCCACCCTGGGGTGGACATGGCCCCGGCCGTGCCGTCGGCACCCGACCCGCATGCGGACTCGCAGAGCCAGAGGAAGGTCCCCGCCGAGCCCGTCCTGAAGTAGGCGACGATCGTCGACTCTGAGGCCATCGGAAGGTTCAGGTTGAGCATGGGGACGGTGAACGTGTGAGAGATCTCGCTGAGCGGGAGCGAGGAGACGGTCTGTGACCCGCGGAGAGTAATCCCGTTCGGCCCCTCGGTCGAGTTGATCGCGGTGTTGTTGTAGACGAGCTCCGACCCGTCGACAGTCCCGTTGACGCTGGCGTACTGGGGCGAGGCCAGGCTGGCGTTCCCCTCGTCGTAGTTCGAGATGACCAGCTCGACGAGCCGGTTCGCCGGGAGGGTTATGTTCGCCGCCGACTGCAGGCCGCCCGGTCCGAGCACGTAGTAGGCGGGCTGGTCCCCCGTCGTGGAGTTGAAGTAGTTCCCAGTGGTGATTATGAGCGTGAGGACGTAGGGGGCGGACGCGTTCTGCCCGCTCACGGTCGTCGTCTCGGTCACGGTCGAGCTCGACCCGAAGACGGCGTTCTGCGATGCGGTCAATCCCACACCCACTCCTAGGAGGACGCTCGCCACGACCAAGCCCACGATCATCAGCGCGCCCGGACCCTGATTCATGGCTCCGCTTCCCCCCACTGGCTCTTAAGATGTTCCAATGGCCGTGGCGCAAGCGGTCGGAAGCGAGTGGAACGGCCGCGTGATGGGCGGAGGGGAGGTGATCTGGGCTCCCCCGGGCCGCGCGCGGTCGATATATCCCCACTCTGAGGGGCGCCGTGGGCATGCACTCTGGGAGCGCTGCGGTCTCGGGGACGCGCGCGGCCATGGTCACGCTGGTCATCGTTCTCCTGGGAGCCTCGGGGATCTACTTCGCCCTCCCGACGTCCGAGGTGGGATCCTCCGGGGCCGCGTCGTCGACGACCGGCGGTCCGACGGAAACCTCGAGCACGTCGAGCGCGCCCAGCTCGTCCTATGCGACATCCTCGACGACCGGCGAGTCCGGCAGCGTGGGCAGCACCGGCAGCGCCTCTTCGAGCTCGGTCTCTTCCAGCTCGGTTGGCTCGAGTTACTCGAGCACCAGCACCTCGGGGAGCGCATCCGTCACCGTCTCGACGGGGACGAGCGCGTCGTCGACATCCGGTTCGTCCACGAGCGCGTCCTCCGCGAGCACGACCGAGACCGGCACCTCCGGGTCGAGCGCGTCCAGCGGAACGACCTCGAGCTCGACGCTGACGACGACCGTCTCGACGGCCAGCTCGGGGAGCACGGTCTCCTCGTCCTCGTCTCACACCACCAGCTCTGCGACCACCTCGACGACCACCTCGACGACCACCTCGACGACCACCACGAAATCCACGGCCACAACGACCACGTCCAGGACGACCACGACCCAGAGCACCACGACCACGTCCAAGACCACGACGACCAAGAGCAAGTCGAGCTCCGCCTCGTCATCTTCTACGACGACGACAACGACTGCTTCGGCTTCGACAACGTCTACGACTTCGACGGTGTCGACCGCCACCGCGCCGAACCCTCTCTGCACCGCTCAACCGTGCGCCCCGATGGTCTCCGGATGGCTCCACACCGAGGCGGGTAGCACGAGCGTCTACGACGGCAACGGAAGCGTGGTACCGCTGCGCGGGGTCGACGTCGACGGCCTCGACTTCGGGACGGGCAACCCCTCGACCAGCCCCGACGCGTGCGGGAAGGGCTGGTCCATCCCCACGACCTCGTTCGCCGACGTCGCGGCGTGGGGGTTCAACTCCGTCAGGATACCGATCTCGTGGGAGAACATCGAGCCGACGGCGCCCACCCTCGCGTCCAACGGGACGTGGATACACCACTGGAACACGGCCTACCTCGACGAGCTGGACACGGTCGTCAGCCAGTTCGGGAAGACGCACGTGGCCGTGATCTTCGACTTCGCCCAGGTGGACGTGTCCGCCGCCTTCCAGCAGGCGCCCGAGAGTACCCAGGGCGGCGAGTGCGAGGGCTGGGGGAACCCGACCTGGCTCTACCCCTCCGTGACGTCGCCCGCGACGGCCCAGGATCTCGCGACGGCGATGTGCAACTTCTTCACGGACACCTCGGTCGTCGGGAACGATGCCCCGACCCCTATCGAGGCGATGGAGGCCGCGGAGCAGATGCTTGCCTCGAGGTACTCCGGGAACCCGACCGTGATCGGGATCGACATGTTCAACGAACCGTGGTTCAGCTCGTCCTGCGGCACGAGCGCCCACGAGGGCGCCCTCCTGACGAACTTCTACTCCGTGATGGGAGGCGCGATCTCGAAGGTGAACCCGCACCTCATCCTCATCTTCGAGGACTCGACGCCCGGTCTGATGTCGGGCACGCCGATCATGGTCTCACCTCCGTCGGTGTCGAACGCGATGTACGAGTTCCACATCTACACCTCGGACTGGAAGACTGGCGAGCCGTACGTCAAGGCCTTTCTGGCGAACGCGAAGAGCTGGGGCGTCCCCGTGTGGATGGGCGAGTTCGACGCCTTCGAGGCGGGGTGCACCGGCACCAACTGCGTCGTCGACCCCAGCTGGCAGGCGGACACGCAGGCCCTGCTGGCGTTCTGCGACTCGAACGGGATCAACTGGGCGTACTTCTCGTACTACTCGCTGGGGACGACCGTCCAGACGCCCATCCCTCACTCCGAGATCCTGGCCGTCCTGCGGGCCGAGCTCTAGCCACCGGCCACGGACGAATCCGACACCCCGCGGCAGGGATAAGGCCCTCCGCTCCAGGACGCGTACCCGTGGCGAAGTACTGCATGCGCTGCGGGACGGAGAACGAGGATGGAGCGACATTCTGCGTGGGCTGCGGGCAAAGGTTCCCCGACCGGGTCGCCGCCTCCTCGACCCAGGCGGTCGCTGGACCGGCGCAGGCGCAACCCGCCCTCTACGCTGCCGAGATGAGCTCCGGGGCTCACGCTCACCTGCTGACCGACGTCTCCCTGAGGGATTCCACGAACAGGGTGGTCATGATCGCGAGGAAGCCCTCCCTGCTACATCCGGATTACAACTTGGCAGATGGGAACGAAGGCGTAGCGGGCTTCATAGGGACGCAGACGCACCTCGGGCACAAGACGCACTCCGTCGAGGACGCAAACCACGTCGCCCTCGGCGCGGTCCAAGTCAGCAACTTCTCCCAGAACAGAGCCCCTCCGAGCTGCTGGCTCGAGGACAACGCCGGCAACCGGCTGGCCACGATAGCGTACGCGGAGGGATTGATGGCCTTCAGTGCGGTCAAGACGGACGGCTCGGTGCTCTTCGAGGCGTCGATGTCGCCCGGAACGGGCGTCAGGCAAGCGCTCTCCGAGCTCGGGCACAGGGCGTACGCGATCAGCCTGTTCGAGCCCGGGTTCCCTCTCCCCATGCTCCTGGCCACAATCGTAGCCATGGACGCGTCCTAGGAGCACTCCGCGGCCGCCTCTGGTTCACACGGTGGCCCAGGGACCGCCGGTCGATCATCTCGGGGCCTCGGTGGGGCGGGCCGAATCCCCGGGTCACGCCGGACCCGTTCGACTCTCGCAGACGACGCGCAGGGGCGCCGCAACGAGCCTATGAATGGCGGCGAGGGGAGGCCGCGCCGCCTCTAGACGAAGTGCAGCAGCAGGTATGCGACGAGCAGGAGGGCCCCGGTCATCAGCGTGGCCACGACGGTGGACGCCATCCCGGGAATCAGCTCCATGGTCTTGTCGTAGTTCTTGACCAGCACGCCGGTGCCGGACCACGCCTTGGGGAGGGCGACCAAGGCGATCAGCGCGAGGGGGGTGACGATTCCGGCGACCACTCCGAGGACCAAGACCGCGTAGGAGCTCGCTATGAGCACGCGGAACCTGTACGCGGCCTTCTTCTTCCCCCAACGGATCACGAGGTGGCGGCGGCCGGACCTCTCGTCGGCATCCGTGTCGGGAAACTCGTTGATGTACAGGATCCCGGCGACCAGTATCCCGAGCGTCGTGCCGACGAGGAGCGGCTCGACAGCGAGCCTCCCCGTCTGGATGTAGTAGGTACCGATGACCATCAGTGGTCCGAAGTTGAGGCCCGCGGCCAGCTCGCCCAGCCCCCAGCGCGAGATCACGGTGCAGTAGCCCACGACCGAGACCACCACGACGGCGAGGATGCCAGCGAGCACCGGGCTGAACGCCGACGTGACCAGGAAGTAGAGGCCGATCGCCGCCCCGAGCCCCAGGAAGGCCATCCCGCCGTAGAGGACTGCGACGGGCGTGAGCTCCTGTGCCGGGAGGACGCGGCTCCCCCCGCTGAAGGGCGTCGGGGTCGTCGCCAGGTCAATCCCGCTCCGGAAGTCGAAGTAGTCGTTGAGGACGTTGACGCTGGCGTGGAGGCTGACGGCGGCGACGAAGGTGAGCAGCGCGGTGGCCGGGTTGAAGAACCCGGCGTCCCAGGACATGGCGAGGCTGACGGGGACGAAGACGACGGGGAGCAGGAGGAACGGAGCCCGGACCTCCTTTATCCAGATGCTGTGTCGCACTTGCGGCGCCTTTGCCGGAGCGTCGGCGGTCCTCATTTAAGCTGCGTGCGTTCAAGTGCAGCGACGCGCACGATCTAGTCGACGGTCGAGGTGATCCGTCCATGCGGGACGGTGGTTGCTGCGGACGTCCGGCCCCGGATCGGAGACTGCCGTCGAGCGGAACATCTCACACACAGGGACACGGACCGATGAAGAGGTGGGCCGGAAGGGATTCGAACCCTCGACCTCTCGATTATCAGTCGAGTGCTCTAGCTAAGCTGCTCACCTCTTGCGGAGGTTCTGAGCTACCGGCCCACCGTGCCAGGGTCAGGAAGATATTGGCTATAAGCGTGACCGAAACCGCAGGGTTGGAAGGGCTGGCGAGGGCCCCTCCGCCATTTGACGGCGGCGTGCGGGGCGACGGGGCCGGGCCGGCTCCGGCGCGATTGCGGGACTGGCCCTCGAGGCGACCCGGGCACCCCGTCCGGGTCGAGGTCAGGCAGCCCGTCTCAGGCCGCCCACCGGACCGCAGGTTAGGAAGAACATAAGAAGAGACGGCTCGCGAGCCGTATCGTGGGCCGGTAGTTCAGCGGTACGAACGCCCGCCTTGCACGCGGGAGAGAGCTCGGAGCTCCCCTAGGTCGGGGGTTCAATTCCCCCCCGGTCCACCACAATACATCCTCGCCACCACGGTCGCTCACGAATCTCCGGACGGACAGGAGCCGCTGCTTGGCGGACGTTCAGCAGCCTCCATGGTTCACGCCGACTCAGGGGATTATCTCGCAGCCGTTGTTCAGCTCGGGATAGCGGAAGTCCGAGATACTCACGGTCCCGTCTTCGACGAGCGCCCTGACCTGTGGGAGCGCGGCGCGGAGCTCGTTCGCCAGGTGCCTCACCGTCGAGCAGATGCAGGAGAAGCCCCCCTCGCGGAGCAGCCACTGGGACCGGTTCACGAAGAGGCACCTGCCTCCGCAGACGTCGAGGATGTCGCAGGAGGTGCAGGGTTCTCCCACCAGGGCGCTGTCGCGGAGGGACCCGGGGGTGCTCTCGGCTATCGAGCCGACGATCGAAAAGTCGTAGTCGATGGAGACGGGACAGGCGGAGATCCGGCCGTCGGGCATCACCGAGAAGAAGTCGATGCCGGAGCCGCACCGCAGGCGCGACCTCTCGCCGGAGAGGAGCGATCCCATGACCCCCAGGAACGGGACGATCCCGAGCACGCGGCCCGAGCGCCTCATCTCGTCGACCCACTCAGCCACCAGGGCGGAGACGCCCGAGTTGTACCTCGCCGTCCACTCCTCGACCCCGGGAGCCGTCTGCTCCCCGGCGTCCCAGAACATGCTGAAGCTGAGCTGCCAGTGGACGTGGTCGAAGAGGCCCGTGCGGAGGAGGTGGTTGACGTTCTCGTGGACGTCCGTGCCCTGCTCGACCGTCATCCTCGCGACCAGGTCGCCCCGAAAACCCCTCTGGCGCACGAGCCCGGCGTTGCGGACGACCCTCTCGTAGACGCGCTTCCCCCGCTCCCGGTCCGTGACCTCCTGGGTCCCGTCGATCGAGACCAGGATGCTGTGGATCCTCTCCAGGTACCGGGTCTCGATCCGGTCGAGGAAGACGCCGTTCGTCTGTACGATGAACCGGGCGTGGGGGACGGCGTCCATTATCGCCTCCATCTTCTTGATGCGCAGGAGTGGCTCGCCTCCGTAGAACTCCACCACCGGGTCGTCGTCCCTGGACAGGAACGCCCTGAGGTCGTCGATGGGGTACTGCACCTCCTTCGGGGGGCTTATGCTCCCGCCCCCGCAGTAGCTGCAGAAGAGGTTGCACTCCTTGGTCAGGATGATGAAGTAGTGCAACTCTCGGTCTCGCCCGGCCTTGGCGGCCGCCGAGGGTGCGCTAAAAAGGAGTTCGCGAGGGCGAACGGCGGAGAGGAATCGCCGCCCGGAGCGGCCTATCGCCTCACTGGGTCTGGTGGTCGGGGTCCCGCTTGAGCCTGGCGCCTGCGTCGCGGCCGGGGACGAACTGCTCCGCCTCGGTCGAGTCCTCCATCGCCGTCGTCGAGGCGATGCCGCCGGAGACGACCCTGAGCACCTCGTCGAAGTAACTCGCGCCGACGAAGCTCTGGTGCCTCGTCGCCGTGTAGCCCGCCTTCTCGCTCTCGAACTCCTTCCGCTGGAGCTCGACGTAGGCCGGGAGGCCCCTCTCGGCGTAGCCCCTGGCCAGGTCGAACATCCCCTGGTTGAGGGAGTGGAACCCTGCGAGCGTCACGAACTGGAACCTGTACCCCAGATCTCCCAGCACCCGCTGGAACTCGGCCTGCTCCCTGGCGTCGAGGAACTTGTCCCAGTTGAACGAGGGCGAGAGGTTGTAGGCCATCAGCTTGCCGGGGTGGACCCGGTGGATCGCGGCCGCGAACCGCCTGGCCTCCTCCAGGTCCGGCTTCTGCGTCTCGAACCAGAGCAGGTCGGCGTAGGGCGAGTAGGCGAGCCCCCTGGCGATCGCCGTGTCGAGCCCTCCGCGCACCCTGAAGAGGCCCTCGGGGGTCCTCTCCCCCGTCAGGTAGGGCGCGTCGCGCGGGTCGATGTCGGTCGTTATCAGGTTCGAGTCCCTGGCGTCGGTCCTCGCCACGATGATCGTCGGGGCGCCCATCACGTCCGAGGCCAGCCTGGCGGCGGTCAGCGTCCGGATGAAGTGGCTGGTGGGGACGAGCACCTTGCCCCCCATGTGGCCGCACTTCTTGTCCGAAGCCAGCTGGTCCTCAAAGTGGACGCCGGCCGCGCCGGCCTCGATCATCGACTTCATCAGCTCGAAGACGTTCAGCGGTCCGCCGAAGCCCGCCTCCCCGTCGGCGACGATGGGGCAGAGCCAGTCGGTCGCCTCCCCGTCGGCGCCCATGTGGTCTATCTGGTCGGCCCTCAGGAACGCCTGGTTGAGGCGCCTCACTACGGCGGGCGCGCTGTTCGAGGGGTAGAGGCTCATGTCCGGGTAGGTCTGGCCCGCCAGGTTGGCGTCGGCCGCGACCTGCCAGCCGCTCAGGTAGATCGCCTTGAGCCCGGCCCTGACCAGCTGGACGGCCTGGTTCCCGGTGAGGGCGCCGAGGGTGTGGACGTAGGGCTCGCTGTGGAGCAGCTCCCAGAGCTTCTCCGCGGCCAGCCTCCCCAGGGTGTAGTCTATCCTGATCGAGCCCCGGAGGGCGAAGACGTCGCCGGCGGAGTAGGACCGCCTGATCCCGTTCCATCTCTCGGACCGCCAGGAATCCTCAATCTCCTCGACCGTCTCGTTGCGCGAGCGGAGGGTGGTCGCCATCACCTCGCACTGGGTCACGAAGCTCTTAAGGGTATACGTAGCGTATGTATATTCGCTACGGTTTATAGGTACCATACCACAAATATGTAGCATACGGATTCTGTGGCAACGCTTATTATCGGAGAGAGCCCTCTCGACCCCGTGCAGGTCAGGAAGCTGCAGACTACCGCGGGCGGCACCTTCATCGTGACCGTGCCCAAGGAGTGGGTGGAGAAGCTCGGGCTGAAGAAGGGGGACTTTGTCTCGACGGAGATGGAGGAGGACGGCCTCGTCCTGACGCCTACCGACGCAAGGCACGTCGGGGAGTCGAGGACGCTCGACGTCGACAGGCTCAAGGACAAGAGGCTCCTGGAGCTGAACATAACGGCGTCGTACATCCAAGGCCACGACGTCACGAGGATCTTCTCCTCGGGGAACAAGATGCAGCCGCACCACAAGGAGTGGATCAGGGAGACTCTCGACGACCTCATGGGCGTCGAGATAACCGAGGACTACGCCGACCACGTCTCGCTCCTCAACCTCATCGACCCGGCGAAGTTCAGCCCCCTGAGCACCATAGAGCAGTTCTCCTCGGCGTCTCTCGCGGTCCTCGAGGACGCGACCAAGGCCCTCGAGCAGGGCGACGTGAGCCTTGCGAAGGACGCGAACATCAGGGGGGCCGAGGGCGTGAAGCTCTACAACCTGATCATGAGGCTGGCCTTCCAGGCCGCCAGGAACAGGAAGCTGAGGGAGCGCATGAACATCTCGGACGTCTCGTCCGTCGTCGTGATGGCCATCGCGACGAGGGAGCTCGGGAGGATCGCCTACTACGCCACTTGGATCGCGCAGCACGTGATGGAGCTGACCGCCAGGCCCGATCCGGCACTCATCTCGGTCATCAGGAGGATGACCGACGTCACCGTCGAGATGCAGAGGCTGTCCATGAAGGCGCTCCTCTCCCAGGACATCGCCGCCGCCGACGCGGTCTTCCGGAAGATGCCCCAGGTCCGGCAGCTCTACGAGAGCGGGTACAGGCTCCCGATGCGGGAGAAAGAGGAGAGGGACGCCTACCACCTGGCCCTGATCCTCAGGGACATCAGGGGGATAGCCGGCTACGCCGTGGCGCTCGCCGACGACGCGGTCCTGGGGATGTTCAGGTGAGCCCCGGGCGCTAGAAGGGCAGAGCCGAGGAGAGGAGAGGCAGGCAGGCCGGCCGGCCCCGGGCCAAGCTTTTAGTGAAGGTCCCGGGAAGCGTCGGTATGGTCGAGAGGCTCAGGCAGGACCTCGTCATCGTCGGTTCGGGCATCGCCGGGCTCAGGGCGGCGATCGAGGCCTCCCGCGTGAGCAAGGACCTCCGCATAGGCGTCGTGACCAAGACGCAGGCGATGCGTTCGCACTCGGTCAGCGCCGAAGGCGGGACCGCGGCCGTCCTCTACCCCGAGCTCGGGGACTCGATCGAGTCTCACATCTTCGACACCGTGAAGGGCTCGGACTACCTCGCCGACCAGGACGCCGTCGAGAGGTTCGCCAACCTGATGCCCTCGGAGATATACCAGCTCGAGCACTGGGGGATGCCCTGGTCAAGGAGGGACGACGGCCGGATCGCCCAGAGGGACTTCGGGGGGTACAGCTACCCGCGGGCGACCTTCGCCGAGGACAAGGTGGGGTTCCACGAGATGCAGACGCTCTACGACACCTGCACGAGGTACCCGAACGTCACGTTCTACCAGGAGTGGTTCGCCACGTCCCTGCTGGTCGAGCAGGGCGAGTTCAGGGGGATAACCGCCATCGAGATGAAGACCGGCGAGTTCAGCGTCATCGCCGCCAAGGCGGGCATCGTGGCGACGGGCGGGGCCGGCAGGCTCTTCAGCTTCGCGACCTACGGGCACAGCTCGACGCCGGACGGGATGGTCATGGCGCTCAGGGCCGGCGTCCCCCTCAAGGACATGGAGTTCTTCCAGTTCCACCCGACGGGGCTCCTCCCCTCAGGGATACTGATCACCGAGGGAGCCAGGGCCGAGGGAGGGATACTGCTGAACCGGGACGGGGACCGCTTCATGAGCAGGTACGCGCCGCAGAAGCTCGAGCTGGCCTCGAGGGACGTCGTCTCCCGGGCGATGATCACGGAGATCAACGAGGGGAGGGGCTTCGAAGGCGCCGGGGGGCCGGAGCAGCGGCACCTCCAGCTCGACCTCACCCAGATCGGGGCGAAGAAGGTCCTGGAGAGGCTGAACGGCATCCGGGAGATCGCCATGAAGTTCAACGCCCTCGACCCCATCGAGGCGCCGCTCCCCGTGCGGCCCGTCTGCCACTACACCATGGGCGGGGTGGACGTCGACATCGACGGCGCCACCAGGATCAGGGGCCTCTGGGCGGCGGGCGAGGCGGCCTGCGTCAGCATGAACGGCGCCAACAGGCTGGGGGCGAACTCGACCTCGGAGTGCCTGGTCTGGGGCAGGATCACGGGCGAGGCGGCGGCCAGGTACGCGGCCGGCAGGCCCGAGTTCTCGCCCTCCGACGAGCAGGTCCGCAGGGAAGAGAAGCACATCTTCGACGATGTCTTCCACGGCAGGGGCGGGACGAACCCCTACGAGGTCCGCGACGAGCTCCAGCGCGCCATGGACGCGAACGCCTACGTCTTCAGGACCGGCGACGGGCTGGCCGAGGCCCTGAGGGCGGTGAGGAGGCTCCGGGCCAGGGACTACCTCCACTGCGACGACCACTCCAGGCGGTACAACACCAACCTCACCAACGTCCTCGAGGTCGAGAGCCTCCTGATCGCCGCCGAGGCCTTCCTGGCGGGGGCTCTGGCGAGGACCGAGTCGAGGGGCGCCCACGCCAGGGTGGACTACCCCAAGCGGGACGACGTCAACTGGCTGAAGCACACCCTGGCGTTCCTCGCCCCCGAGGGCGTGAGGCTGGAGTACTCGCCCGTCAAGATCACCAGGTTCAAGCCCGCGGAGAGGCACTACTGATGAGGCTCATTAGGCGCCTCGGACGGGGGAGGGGGAGCGGAGAGAGCCGGGATTGACCGTCGAGAAGGAGACGCTGAACCGCAGGGGCGTGAGGGGGTGGCTCAACCCCTACCACTACGGCCTCGAGCGCTGGGCCTACACGCTCCAGCGGATCACCGGCGTCTCGATGCTGCTCTACGTCCTCGGCCACATCGGCGACACGAGCTTCTTCGTGGGCGGCCCGTTCGGGGAGGGCCCGAACCGCGCCCTCTGGGCGGCGGACATGGCGGCGACCCAGAACGTCCTGGGAGGGATCGTCCTCACGCTCGTGGTCATGGTCGTCGTCTTCCACGGGATAAACGGCGTCAGGCTGATCCTCTCCGAGTACGGGCTGATATTCAGCAAGCCTTCCAGGCCCGAGTACCCCTACCGGGCCAAGTCCCTCAGGGCCATCCAGAGGCACATGATCTGGGCGGCTATCATCCTGGCGCTCGTGGCCGCGCTCTGGACGGGGACGATACTCCTCTAGGCATGGGAGAAGAGAGAAGGGAATGAAAGAATCCAACCTCATGCTGATGCAGTACGTGACGGCCATCGCCGCGATCGTCCTGGTCACGATACACCTCCTCATGCAGGGAGTCCTGGTCCCCTACTCGACCGCCATCGACTTCCAGCAGGTTCTCTCGGTCTACAAGAGCTGGGTCGACGGGGCGATGCTCGAGATGCTCCTCCTGGTGGTGGTCGCCCACGGGTTCAACGGGCTCCGCATCATCCTGCTGGAGCTGAGGCAGAGCGTCTCCTGGACCAGGAACGTGAACTGGGCGTCGCTCATCGTCACGGTCGCAGTCATGGCCTACGGGACGAGGACCGTGATCCTCGCGGTTACGGGCGCGGTGACGTGAAGATGAAAGAGGTCAGGCTGAGGATCCAGAGGTTCGACCCGACGCAGGACGCGAGGCCGGCCTTCCGGGAGTACGCCGTCCCGACGACCGACTCCATGACCGTCCTCGAGGCGCTGCTCTACGCCAAGAGCTACATCGACCACTCGATCGCGGTCAGGTTCTCCTGCAGGATGTCCTCGTGCGGGTCCTGCGGGATGAAGATCGACGGCAGGCCCAGGCTCGCCTGCGAGACGCAGCTCTCCTCTCTCGGAGGGCCGGAGGTCAGGGTCCAGCCGATGGACAACTTCCCGATCATCAGGGACCTTGTCGTCGACATGGAGTCCTTCTTCGAGCACCACCGGGAGCTGATGCCCCGCCTCGAGAGGAAGGACCGGGAGGAGCAGGAGCACCCGACCCGCGAGTACCCGATGACGTCGGAGGAGCTCGACGCGATCCAGCAGTTCACCTACTGCATAAAGTGCGGTCTCTGCACGTCGTCCTGCCCGACGGCCTCGACAGACGCCAAGTTCCCCGGACCCCAGGCCCTCGCCCAGACCTACAGGTACCTCGAGGACCCCAGGGACGAGGGCGGGGCCCAGAGGCTGGCCCTGGTCGACACGCAGCACGGGGTCTGGAGGTGCCACTTCGCGGGCAGCTGCTCCCAGGTCTGCCCCAAGGGGGTCGACCCGACGCTCGGCATCCAGCTCCTGAAGAGGCACGTGATGGCGGCGAAGGGCCCCGGTCGGGGCGAGAAGAGGAAGCGGGGCGAGGCCCAGGGCTAGGCCGAGCGGGCGGGAGCCGCAGGACGCTGGTCGTCGGCCCGGTCAAGGACGCGCCTGACGGCCGTTCCAGGTCGGCGGCGCAAGAAGAGGGAGCGACGGAGACGAGCCTAGGACCTCTTCATCATCTTGGAAATCTGGTCGTTTGTGACGTGCATCCCGGGATGGGCGTCCGCCACGTGCATCATGGCGTGCTCCTTGAGGTCGGCCTCGCCCATGGGGGTGATCATGGTCCATCCGCAGTCGCACGGCACCATGGTGGCCACGGTGAATAATGGTGCGCCCACGACGATAGACGTTCTTGACAGAAGGGTAGCCGCCGCGAAGCCATCTGGGGAATAGCTCGAGAAGCGGCACTCTCGCCGGTCCGCCGGGAGGAGGGGCGCGCCCGGGAGATGGACGGACCCTACTCGATCTTGAGCCTGACCCCGGCGCCCCCGCCTTCCTTCTTCTGGAGGGTGATCTCCAGGATGCCGTTGTTGAAGCTGGACCGCGCGCCCTCGACCACCGCAGACTCGGGCAGAGGGAGGTCCTTCCTGTACCTTCGCTCACCGGCCTCTGCCGTTATCGTGAGGACCCCGTCACGGACCGAGACGTCGACGTCCTGCTTCGTCGCGCCCGGGACCTCTGCGATTATGCGCACCTGCTTGTCGCCCTCGACGACGTCTACCAGCGGCTCCCTCTCGTTGGTGAGCCCCTTGAGCGGCGCGTCGCCCCTCTTGACGTTCCCGAACTCCCTGACGATCGGCTTGCCGTCGGGGCCTATCGTCATCGAGTAGCCATAGACGATCGGGCCTATCTCCCTCCTTACGCTCCCGTCGGGCGACGTGCGCTCCCTGATCAGGTCCTTGGGGACCTGCTTCTCGATGTCCTTGAACTGCATGAACTCCTTCTCCATCTCCTTCATCATCTCGTCGATGTCCGGGAAGGACCAGGGTCCGAAGGGCAGGATCTTCCGCCACCTGTTCGGCCAGCCGTCGTCGTCTTCCGACATGCTCTTTCTCTCCCGCGGAGGGCCCGGGAAAATGTATAAGCGTTTTCGCGGAAGGTTTTTACGGGTCCTCCGGGGCGGCGCCCACGAAGGCGCAAAGGTCCTTTGGCATTGTATCTGCGGATGGCCGCCCTGTTCTTCGTGCTCACGGCGCTCGTGATGCTCGTGGGGTACGCCATCGGGTTCTATTTCGGGGAGCCGCTCCTCTTCCTCGGGCTTGCGCTCGTCCTCGCGGCCGTGGTCAACTTCTTCTCCTACTTCGAGAGCGACAAGCTCGTGCTCCGGATGAGCAAGGCCAGGCTCATCCAGGAGAGCGACAACCCGGTGCTCTATGGCGTGGTGAAGGCGGTGGCGCAGCAGGCCGGCATCCCCATGCCCAAGGTCGGCATCGTCGACTCCCCCCAGCCCAACGCGTTCGCGACCGGGAGGGGCCCGAACAGGGCCGTGGTCGTCGCGACCTCGAGCATCCTGAACACGCTGACCCCGAGCGAGCTCCAGGCGGTGATAGGGCACGAGATAGGGCACGTCGTCCACAGGGACGTCCTCACCTCGAGCGTCGCCGCGACGATGGCCGGCGTGATCTCCTACATCACCCTCTTCGCGCTGATGTTCGGCGGAGGTGGAGGGACCAACGGCAAGGGCGGGGGGAACGGGCTCGTCGCGATCGCCGCGATCGTGCTCGTCCCGCTGGGCGCCAGCTTCGTCCGGCTGGGCATATCGAGGTCCGTCGAGTACAACGCCGACGAGTACGGCGCCAAGCTCACGCACAACCCCGGAGGCCTGATCTCTGCCCTCGAGAAGATCAGCACCAAGGCGAAGACGCGCCCGATCGCCTCGAACGCCGCGACCGCCCCGTCGCCAGCGACCGCGTCCCTCTGGATAGTCAACCCGTTCCGGGGGAGCTCGATGCTGGAGCTCTTCTCGACCCATCCCTCGACCGAGCACCGCGTCGAGAGGCTCAGGAAGATCGGGGAAGAGATCGGCGTCTACGTCCCCTGAGCGGCGTGCCGGACTAGTGCCGCTGCGGCCGTCCCGCGCAGAGGGAGACGAAGTTCTCCATGATGACCCTCGCCGGCGATGAGCCCACCTCCGGATGGAACTGCACGGCGTACAGGTCCCTGTCCGCCACCTTGACGGCCTGCGTCGGGCCCGAGGAGGTATAGTCCCGGAGGGACGGCGGCAGGGGGCGGAGCAGCTCGTACCGGTGGTTCTGGTGGACCGCGAACTCGGATAGGCCCGGGCAGAGAGGGAAGCCGTCCAGGGAGACGCGCCGGGTGCCCACGACGGGGCCGACGTTCCCGATCCGCGCGCCGTAGCAGAAACCCAGTACCTTCATCCCCAGGCAGACCCCCAGGTAGGGGCGGTCCAGGTCCCGGAAGAGCTCCGAGTACCTCCCGAGGGTCGCGGCCCTCGAGGCCGCCCGCAGGTAGCCGCCGGAGGCGACGACCCCGTCGTACAGCCCGGCTGGGATGGCTCCGACGAAGGCCTCCGGCTCGACCAGGTCGACGGTCGCCCCCGCCCCGCGCAGGGCGGCCACCAGCGAGTCCACCGAGAGTCCCCTGTTGTTGAGGACGAGGAGCTTGGTCGCCATCTTCGGGCTTCCGGTCCGTGTCGAGCGGTCCCTTATTGGTTCATCGGGTCGACCGGCCCCGTCCAGGCGGGCGCGATGGGAAGGCAGATATCCGCCCCGCTCGGGGAGCGCGCGGGACCGGCGGCGCGCCCCCCGAGAGGGATGCGGCGGCGGCGGGCCTCTCCCCAGCCTGACCGTACGCGCTCGCGAGAGACGACCATGTCTGCCCGCCTCACCCTGCGCGGACGCGTGGGGCGGCTCAGGGTTCGGGAACCGGTTCGTCGCAGAAGGGAAGGGTGTCCGACCGGCTCTCGCGGGCCGATGACAACAACGCTTATCATTTCTTGCTTGGAGACTTGGCATCGTGGACCGCCTGAGAGGGAGGGTGGCTCTGATAACCGGGTCTGGCTCAGGGATGGGCCGGGCGATCGCGAGGCTCTTCTCGAAGGAGGGAGCGACCGTGGCTGTGAGCGACATCGATGCCGGCGCGGGGAACGAGACCGTCGCCCAGATCAGAGGCGATGGCGGAGCGGCCGATTTCTTTCGATGCAACGTGACGAAGGGCCCGGAGGTCGGTGCCATGGTAAGGGCGATAGTCGAGAGGTTCGGCCGGATCGACGTAGTCCACAGCCACGTAGGCGGCGACATCACGCCCGTCGATACCGTGGTCGACGACAGCGAGGAGGACTGGGACAGGCTGATGGATCTCAACATCAAGAGCCACTTCCTGGTGACCAAGGAGGTGATCCCTCAGATGATGAAGAACGGCGGCGGGTCGATAATAATCACGATAACCACCAACGCCTTCATGAACTATCGCCACGTGCAGGCCTATGGGACCACGAAGGCGGCGCTGATACAGTTGACCAAGTCCCTGGCGATGGACTACGCCGAGAACAACATCAGGGTGAACGCGCTGGCCCCCGGAGAGATCCTCACGCCGATGTGGGAGAAGCACTTCAACGCCCACCCCAACCCGGCCGAGGCGAAGGAGGCGGTACGCCGGAAGATCCCGCTGGGCCGGATCGGCACTCCCGAGGAGGCCGCTTCGTGCGCCCTCTTCCTGGCCTCGGACGACTCGAGGTACGTCACCGGGAACGTCATCTTCGTGGACGGCGGGTTGATGGCGGGATTCTACGACCCCTCGGCCTGAGCGCCCTCGTCTCGTCCCCGACCCCGGCCGGGCGTCCCCGTTCGGGTCCATCCGTCGAGGTGGTCGCGGGAGCGGGCGCGATCTCACCGGGCCGCACCCCCTCGACGGGTTCGGCCACGCCAAGCCAGGCTCCCACATCGGCGGCCGGACCACTCCCGAAGGGCGTGGTCAGAGCCTCGATCGGCCAGGGTCCACCGAGACGTGGCGGCGGGCCACCTTCTCGTCGGTGGAAGGGTGGTCGGCTGCCGCAGGAGGCTCGGAAAGGGCTGCAGCGACCGCTGCGGCCTAGCGAAGGGAGGGAGTGTGGTGGGCCGGCCCGGAATTGAACCGGGGACCTTGGCGGACATTCTTGCTCTTTCGCCGTGTCAGAGCGACGTCCTAACCATGCTAGACGACCGGCCCTAGTTGCAAAGCCATGAAAGTGGAGCTTTTATGTTTAGCCAGGCGCCGTCGAGCCTTCCCGGAACAGCTTTTATCCAGACCCGGGGGTCCGGCCCCCATAATGCGTCCGGTCGACACATACTCGATCGTCGCCATCGACAGGAAGACCGGTGAGATGGGCGTGGCCGTCCAGTCGCACTGGTTCTCGGTCGGCTCGGTGGTGACCTGGGCTGAGGCGGGCGTCGGGATCGTGGCCACGCAGGCCTCGGTCGAGGTGAGCTACGGGCCCCTGGGGATGGCGCTCATGAAGGGAGGGAAGACCCCGCAGCAGGCGCTCAAGTCCCTGCTCGCGACCGACCCCAGGCCCGAGGTCAGGCAGGTGGCGATGCTCGACGCCGGCGGCAGGGTAGCCGCGCACACGGGGCGAAGGTGCATCCCGGAGGCCGGCCACGAGACCGGGCGCGGGTTCAGCGTCCAGGCGAACATCATGAGGAACCGGAGGGTGTGGGGGGCCATGGCGCGCTCGTTCCGGCGCTCGAAGGGGCCCCTCGCCGAGCGGCTGATGCTCGCGCTGGAGAGCGCCGAACAGGCCGGGGGGGACCTCCGGGGGCGGCAGTCGGCCGCTATCCTGGTCGTCAAGGTGAAGGGGTCCAGCACCCCCTGGCACGACAGGGTCGTAGACCTGAGGGTCGAGGACCACCCCAAGCCCCTGGTCGAGATGAGGAGGCTCCTCGGCATCCACGCGGCCTTCGACCACGCCAACAACGGCGACCTCCTCCTGGAGAAGGGGGACAACAGGAGGGCGCTCGAGGAGTACCGGAGGTCCGCGGAGCTCTCTCCCGAGAACCCCGAGCTCGGGTTCTGGCAGGGGGTGACCCTCCTCAACCACGGCGAGCTGGCCGAGGGCGAGGCGGTCCTGAGGTCGGCCTTCAGGGCGAACGAGGACCTCAGGACCCTGCTGGAGCGGCTCCCCGCCGTGGGCATGCTCAAGGTGGACAGGGAGACGATGCGGCGGCTCCTGAAGCGCTAGCGGGGGCGCGCCTCCTCTCCCCGCCGAGCGTCACTTCGGCTATCGCCGATTCGCGGCCCCGTCTCCGTTCCTCTCTTAAATACAGGACCCGGCGGCGACGTGCCTCGACAGGAAATGCAAGAATCTTCAGAGCAGTCCGGGTTCTACAAGCTCCCCATGGCCGAGAGGCTGAAGCTCGTCCAGCGGCTCGTGGGGCTCACCGACGACGAGGCCAGGACCATCGGCAGCACCGGAGGGCTGCCGGCGGAGGTCGCCGACAGGATGATCGAGAACGTGATCGGGGGGATCACCGTGCCGATGGGCGTCGCGACCAACTTTCTGATCAACGGGAAGGACTACCTCGTCCCGATGGCGATCGAGGAGCCGTCGGTCGTCGCGGCCGCCTCGAACGCCGCCAAGATGGCGAGGGTGAAAGGGGGGTTCCACGTGACGAACAGCGGCCCCGTGATGATAGGGCAGATACAGGCCGTCGAGGTCAGGGACCCCTTCAGGGCGAGGATGGACCTCCTCCTGCACAGGGACGAGATACTGGCGAAGGCGAACGACCAGGACCCGATGCTCGTCTCCCTGGGCGGCGGCGCCAAGGACCTCAACGTGAAGGTCATCTCCTCTGTGAAGGGGCCGATGGTGATCGCCGAGCTGATAGTCTGGGCCGGCGACGCCATGGGCGGGAACGCGGTGAACACGATGGCCGAGGCCGTGGCTCCCATAGTCGAGCGCGTGACCGGGGGCAAGGTCTACCTCAGGATAATCTCGAACCTGGCCGACAGGAGGTTGGTCAGGGTCTCGGCGACCTTCGACAAGGAGGCGATCGGCGGTGAGGCGGCGGTCGACGGCGTCGTCTACGCCTACGCCTTCGCCGAGGCCGACCCCTACCGGTGCTCGACCCACAACAAGGGGATAATGAACGGGGTCGTCGCCGTGGGGATCGCCTGCGGCCAGGACATCAGGGCGCTCGAGGCCGGCGCCCACACCTACGCCGCGAAGCACGGAGGGTACAAGCCGCTCACCACGTGGGAGAAGAACTCGGAAGGCGACCTGGTGGGGACGCTCGAGATGCCCATGGCGGTCGGGCTCGTCGGGGGCGCGGCCAGGACCCACCCTGCGGCGAAGGCGGCGATCAAGATACTCGGCGTCAAGACCGCGATAGAGCTGGCCGAGGTGATGGGGGCGGTCGGGCTCGCGCAGAACTTCGCGGCGCTGAGGGCGCTCGCCTCGGAGGGGATCCAGAGGGGGCACATGAAGCTGCACGCGCGCAACGTCGCCGCCAACGCGGGCGCCACCGGAGGGATGGTCGACGTGGTCGCCGACAGGATGATCCAGGAGAGGATGATCCGCTTCGACAGGGCGAAGGCCCTGGTCGAGGAGCTCAAGGGCCAGCATTAGGGCGGCGGCCGGGGGACGGCCCCGGTTGCCGACGCCAGGGTGGCGCGGAGAGCACGGGCGCCGCCGACCGAAGCGGATTCCTGAGCCCGCGGCGCGACCGGCTGCCTACTTGTACCGCGAGAACGACGGGATCATCGTGTTGGTGTCCTGGAGGTAGGGGATGGTCGTTATCTTGTCCATGACCAGCTCGAGGACCTTCTCGTCGGTCGGAAGGACCAGCTCCCTCTCGGTCTCGACGACCGCGAGTATGTCCCACTCCCCGGCGATGAGGTGGACCTCCTTGACCTCGGCCAGCTTGTTCAGCTTGTCGGCGACCTCTCTCTCCCGACCAGGGTCGGTCTTTATCAGCACGAAAGCCTTCTGTGGTCTCAAGGTGTTGTTGCACCGAATCCTACGCTTTTAAACTAAACACCGGCGGCGCCTCACGGACCGGCGCCTGCGGCCCGATGGGCTGGTCCGTCTCCTCCAACTCAGTCCCGGAAGCCGTCCTTCTCGACGAAGGCCTTGAAGACGTATATCGACGCCAAGACGAGGAAGATGACTATCGCCAGGTAGATCGGGATGAAGAGCACCGTCGACTGCACGGGCAGCGCGGCCGTGTTCGACGGGAAGAAGGCCATGGACGCGAAGGCGAGGAGGATGAGTATCGAGAGGACCGGCACGGCGTAGTGCACGGCGGGCGGGAGCGCGCCGGGGGGCGGGACCTCCCTCGAGGAGGCGGGGGTGGGCTCCGCGATGGCCGCGCCGGTCAGAGGCGCCGCTGGAGGCCCGGAGTGAGAGTCGTCGGTCCCGGCGACCCTGTAGACGTGGGCGACGATGGCGAAGGCCATGACGTCGGCCGCCAGCAGCAGGGCGAACGCCGCCGTCGACTGGTCGGAGTACGCGTCGAGGAGCCAGACGAGAGCGACGGCGACCACCTGCAGCGCCAGCAGGCCGACGACGAACGGCTTTACCGCTTCAATCCTCGTTGCTCCGCCACCCCACCTCGAGGACCGGGACCTTGGTCCTTATTGAGCCGTTCGCGAGGTCGAGCCTGTAGATGAGGTAGATCGTCCCCATCACGACCAGGCCCACCCCCGCCAGGTACCCCGAGAAGTCGAGGAGCCGCGGGGCCGAGGCCCCCAGCGCCGCCATCGCGGCCGCGTCGGTGATCGACCCGGAGATCGCCAGGGCGCCTCCCACCAGGAGCAGCGTGAAGAGGCTCGCCGTCCAGAGCTGCGCCCGCTTCATCGACATCGTGGCCTGCTGGGCGCCGGCCGAGAGCCTCCCCCTGAGCCGCGCGAACATCAGCCGGTAGACGCCCACGAAGACGAGCGCGACGACGAGGGCCGTCCCTCCCAGGACGAGCGCGGCCTGCTCGTCCGCTATGGTCTGGCCCGGAGTCACCTTGCCCCAGTAGCTGAGGACGGCCAGCTCCGCGATGAAGACGACGCCCAGCAGCGCGAACCGGGGCCGGTTCGCCAGCCGCCTCTCCCCGCCCCTGTCGATGAATGGGAGGACGAAGAGAGCGACGAAGATCAGCGTTATCAGGGTTAGCGCCAGCGGGAGGTCGTCCCCGAGGCTGGCTATCTTCAGGATCTGGTACATCCAGAGGAAGTACCAGTCGGGCTGCGCGACGAATCCCTCGGACGTTACCGCGCTGTACTGGACGGGGAGGGTGTAGGGGAAGACCGCCGCGATGACGAACAGGGCGGCGGTGAAGAGCGCCGCGAGCTCGAGCAGGTAGAGGGTGGCGTCGGGGAAGAACGGGACGGTCCTCCTCTGCGTCGCGGGCACCTCCTTGGCGGGCGCGCCGATGCCGTGGGTCTCGAACATGTACATCTTCCCGAAGAGGAGGAGGAGCAGGATGGCCGGGAGGACGACGATGTGTATGTCGTAGAACCGGACCAGCTCCGAGGCGGTCCCCCCGGAGACGCCGAGCAGGGACTGGGCGAGGCTCGAGAGGGCTGGCGGGAGCGGGCCGAGGAGGCCTACGCCGACGTTGGTAGCGTCGACCGAGACGACCGTCCAGGGGAGCAGGTATCCCGTGAACCCGAACCCGAGCGTGACGAACCCCATGGCCATCCCGACGACCCACATCAGCTCCCTCGGCGTCTTGTGGGTGGAGACGAAGTAGTTCCTCATCATGTGCATGAACGCCAGTAGGATCATCGAGTAAGCGCCGTAGAGGTGGACGGTCTCCAGGAACCTCCCGTAGTCTACGCTGCTGAAGATGTATGAGGTCGTCTGATAGGCGACCGACGGGTCTGGCACGTACCAGAAGAGGAGGATCACCCCGGTGACCGATTGGATGACGAAGGCGACCGCGGTCAGGGCGCCGAGCCAGTAGAAGGGGTTGATCGAGTAGACGGGGACCGGGCGGAGCAGCGGATAGGAGAGCCCGAGGCGCGAGTCCAACCACCTGACGAACTGCACGATGGGGCCTCCCTCGACGTCGTCACGCCCTTCACCGGCTCCCCGGGGCTCGTCCGCCATGCCCTAGGACACCGGCGTCCCGCCCTGGAGATCGTAGGTGACGTCGTCGGACCCCGCCGGGCCGTGCTGGTATATCGTCGGGGGGCCCATGCCCGTGGCGAAGATGTTCCCCGAGCCGTCGACGCTGAGGATCACCCTCGGGACAGGAAATTGGGCGGGCCCGCCCACGACCTTCGCGTCGTTCGTCAGGTCGTAGATGCTGCCGTGGCATGGGCAGTACATCACGGGCACGGGAGCCGTGTAGGAGGGGTCTACCTTCGGGGACTGGCCCTGCGCCACGAACCCCGGCGCGCAGCCGAGGTGCTGGCAGACGTCGCTGAAGGCGACGATGTCGCCGTCGGGGCCGACCCCATCCTCGACCGCGACCCCGAGCTTGACGATTATGTTCGGCTCGTTGTCGAGCGGGTAGTAGAAGCTGAGCGGGACGTTTGTGACGAGGTTGCTCACCGTCGCCAGGAGGCCGGTCGATATGTCCTGAACCTGGACGCTGGGGAAACCGGTCGCGGTCGTGGCGCTCGCCTGCGCCTCCCCGGGGGTGGAGAGGGTCTTCGCGAGGGCGGCCGCTCCCCCGACGGCGAGCGCCGCAGAAGCCACGACGGTCGCCTTCAGGAACGTCCGACGGCCCCTGCCAGCATCGCGGCCCTCGTCCTTGCCGGTCTCCAACTCCTTCTTTGGACCTCCTGACACCAGCTATCTGCGTTCTCCTTTGTAATATCCCTTGTCACTGGCGGGAAGCGAGGTGCGACTGCTCGGACGCGCCCGGTCCTCTTGGCATTTCAATGAATGTTCCCAGCCTCCTTTACGAGAAGTGTTAAATCTCTTGGTCCTGGCGGTACGTCATCCTACTTGAAGACGATGCGCGTGCTCGCAGCCGTGGTGTTGCTGGTCTCGGCTCTCATCGGGAGCTACATCCTGCTGACAGATTCGATACTCTGGCAGGACGCCCCCACGCATGCGGACGGGCTCATCGCGTTCGTCGTTCTCGACCTGGTGCTGATCGTCGGCCTCTCGTGGAGGCCCAGACTCGCCACGATCGGCTTGACCCTGCTGGCCCTGGTCCAGTTCGGGGCGATGGGTGCCGACGTCTTCGTCGGCCAGTCGGTGGGGACGACCATGACGACGCAATCGTTCCTGCAGCACTACCTTCTGGGAGACGTAGCCTTCTTGTCGCTTCTTGGGGTGCAAGCGGTGCTCGTAGTGGTCGGTCTCGTCGGCATCGTCGTGATGCGGCGCGCTCCGCACGTCGCGACCGTGAAGCCGGACGCGCCCGCGCCGAGCGTCTAGCCTCAGACGCCGTCCCGGCACCTGGCTCCGAGGCTCGGGCCGCAGACCCGCCGCGAGGACTCCAAGACATCATACACGTTTAAATTTCGACCGCTTTCGCTGACGCGCGGCAGCATGGAAGTGAAGCTCGGCCTGGTCCAGATGAGGATGGCGGACGACCGCCAGAAGAACCTCAGCAACGCCTCCAGGCTCGTCGGCGTCGCCGCCCGCGGAGGGGCTCAGGTGGTCTGCCTGCCGGAGCTCTTCGACGTCCCCTACTTCCCGCAGGAGGAGGTCTCGAGCGTGGTCCCGCAGGCGCTCCCCAACGACGCGACGCTCACGCTCTCGGAGGCGGCGAGGGAGAACGAGGTCGTGCTCGTCGGCGGGTCCCTCTACGAGAGGTCGGGGAGGAAGGCCTACAACACGTCGACGGTCTACGACGAGCGCGGGAGGACGCTCGGGTCGTACCGCAAGGTCCACATACCGCAGGACCCGGGATTCTATGAGCAGGACTACTTCTCGCCGGGAGACGGGTACCGGGTCTTCGAGACCAGGTACGGGAGGATCGGGGTCCTGATCTGCTTCGACCAGTGGTACCCGGAGGCCGCCAGGGCCGAGAGGCTGCTCGGGGCGGAGATGGTCTTCTATCCGACCGCGATCGGCACCGTGAAGGGAGTCGAGCAGGTCGAGGGCGACTGGAGGCAGGCGTGGGAGGCGGTCCAGCGGGGGCACGCCATTGCGAACGGCCTCGTCGTCGCGGCGGTCAACAGGGTCGGTCTCGAGAAGCAGACGACGTTCTGGGGAGGGTCGTTCGTCTACGACCAGTTCGGGAAGCTGCTCGCCCGCGCGGACTCGCGGGAGCGGGTCCTCTTCGCAACGTGCAACACCGAGCTGGGGAGGGACGTCGAGCGCGGCTGGGGGTTCCTCAGGAACAGGAGGCCGTCCACCTACGGGGGGCTCCTGGGGTCGCCATGAAGGAGGAGACGACGACGGTCCGCCCGCTGATGCCGCCCGAGTGGGCGCCCCACGACGCCACCTGGCTCGCCTGGCCCAAGGACCCCCTGACGTTCCCCGAGGAGGTCCTGGGAAGGGTCGAGGAGGCGTACCGGACCATGGTGACGGCGCTCTCGGCCGACGAGAGGGTGGACCTCCTGGTCGATGACGAGGCGACGGAGAGGAGGGTCTCGGAGTTCCTCGGCGAGGTTGGAGAGGTGCGCTACCACAGGATAGGGACGGCCGACGTCTGGATGAGGGACTACGGGCCCATCTTCGTCAGGGACGGGGATGGGCTTACGGCGACCAAGTGGATCTTCAACGCCTGGGGGAATAAGTACGAGGAGCTCCTGGCGGACGACGCGGCCGGGATGGCGGTGGCAAAGGTCTCCGGGGCAAAGATCGTCGAGCCGGGTATCGTCCTGGAGGGCGGGTCGATCGACACCAACGGCAGAGGGACCTGCCTGACGACGGAGCAGTGCCTGCTCAACCCGAACCGCAACCCGAGGCTGACCAGGGAGCAGATACAGGGGTACATGACCCGCTTCCTCGGGTTCACCAACTTCGTCTGGCTGAAGCGAGGCATAGCGGGGGACGATACCGACGGCCACGTAGACGACATCGCCAGGTTCGTGGACGGGAGGACGGTCGTCTGCATGGTGGAGGACGACCCGGGCGACGAGAACCACGAGGCGCTCCGCCAGAATCTGGAGCTGCTGGCCGGGGCGAGGGACGAGTCTGGCGAGGCCCTGAGGGTCGTGCCCGTCTCGATGCCGAGGAAGCGGGTCGGAGGGGAGGAGAGGCTCCCGGCGAGCTACGCGAACTTCTACGTGGGGAACTCGGTCGTCCTCGTGCCGACGTTCGACGACGTCAACGACGGCCAGGCGCTCCGCAAGATAGGAGGAGCGTTCCCCGGCAGGAGGGTCGTCGGGGTGAACTGCGAGGCCCTCGTCTACGGGTTCGGAGGGATGCACTGCGTCACCCAGCAGCAGCCGAGACGGGCGTCTCCGGCTCCGGGCTCCGCACCGGAGACCTGACCGCCCTTGCGGACGGTCCCGCGGGGGCGCACCCCCGTTCAGGACGAGGGGGAAGACGCGTCCACCGGCGCGATTCGACCCCTCTTGCCTTTCTCCCGGTCTGGACCCGGACAGGCGTCCGGCCTCTGGAAAGGGGAAATACGCGCGGGCGTGCCCTCCGGGTCATGAAGTTCCGAATCTACTACGCCGGAATCCGCGTCCGGGATCTGGACCGTTCGGTCCGCTTCTACACCAAGCTGCTCGGGATGAAGGTCTCCCAGAAGGGCACGATGCCGCACGGCGGCAAGTACGTCCATCTCAAGAGCCCCGGTTCGGGGAAGATGCTCGAGCTGAACTGGTACCCGGACGGGAGCCGTTTCTTCACGGAGTACAGGGAGGGGGAGGAGATGGACCACCTGGCCTTCGTGGTCGACGACGTGAAGAAGGCTCACGCTTGGCTCGTGAAGAAGGGGGTCGAGGTCGCCGTCTCCCCGGAGGAGTCCGAGGGGACCGAGGTCTACGTCAAGGACCCGGACGGCATCTGGATCGAGCTGCTCGGAGCCTGAGCTGGCCCGGGCCCCGAGCACGCAGCGGCCGGAGGAGCGCGGGACGCCGGGGACGACAGCGGCGATCCTTCGTGCCGGGCGTGGAGGCGGGTGAAAAGGGAGGGAGGGAGAAGGGGGATTCCGTCGCCTCGGGAGGTTCTGGGGCGATGAACGAGGCCGGCGCACTGAGAGGAAGGTGTGCGGTCGCCGGGATTTGAACCCGGGTTTCTAGGCCCGATTCCGTCGGACTTACTAGCTTGGCAAGCCTGCACGCCCAGCGAGGACGTAATGTCCTAGACCAGGCTTTCCTCCCACCGCTAGAGATCTAGACGACGACCGCTCAGTCGGGGTGACCCAAAAGCTCCGGATAAAAACGTGACGCGCTCGTCCTTTCTCCCCGCCTAGACGACCTTCGTCCCGAGGGGCATCTCCTTGTCCGGGGCGACGAGCGAGAGGTCCGTCTCGGCGAAGGCCG
>JBEKTS010000007.1:0-46856 GCA_049515775.1 Nitrososphaerales archaeon
TTGGTCCGAAGGGTCTCCAGGAGCTTGGGGGTCGGCTTGTACAGCGTCTTTGGTCTACCTATCTTCCTCTGCAGGATCTCCTCCTTCGTCAGCAACGAATCCTTCTCAAGGTGTTGCAGATGAAGCATCACGGTCGACCTGGCTAACCCCGTCCGTTCGAGAAGCTTCGCAAGGCTGCGTGGGGTCGATTGACCTTCTTCGCAGAGCAGACTTGCTATCCTTCCGCAGCAAGAATCCAAGGCCTGGATGGACTAAATCGGACTAAAATATCACTTTCCAGATGAGTTCCCGGAAGGGAAAGCCCAAATATAGGTCCAAGCGAAGGCTGGGGAAACCCGGCTAGGCGAAATGATAATTGAGCACCAAGATCAAGAAACAGCAGGAGAACGACGTCAAGCTTACGAAGGCTAGCGCGAGCCTCCAGCAGATAGCCGACTCCAACATCACCCCCCGGAACATCCGGAAGATCGTCAAGGACTCCATGGTAATGCTGCAGGACTCCAAGCTGAGCGTCGCCGTGAGAGCGGCGAACGCGATCAGCATGCTCGACGAGGTCGCCCAGGACCCGAACATGCCCTCGTTCGCGAGGGTCACGCTCTGGTCGGCGGTCTCCGAGCTCGAGTCCATCCGGGAGTAGCAAGACTTAACACAACAGGAAGCAGCGTGCTGACGCCGGGAAGAACCTTGCCAGCATGTCCCAGTTGCGGAACCGCCACTGACACCCCCTCCAAGGTCTTCACGGTCATAGTCGAGCCGGCCGAGGGCGAGCGGGGCCTGACCCAGAGGAAGGTCGGGATGTACCAGTGCTCGAAGTGCAACACCAAGTTTCCGATAATCATCAGCCGTCAGAAGTACCTGGTCGTCGCCGAGGAGCAGCTCAAGAAGATCCAGAGCGACCTCAAGGGGCTGAAGGCGACCAACCAGGAGCTCGAGCAGAGGGTCGATGCCCTCGTCAAGGACCAGGAAGGGCTGCAGGAGTCCCTGAGAAACAAAGAGAAGGAGTCCCAGCTGACGCAGCTGGAACTCAAGCTCGAGGCCCTGGAGGGGCAGGTCTCCTATCTCAGAAAAGAGAAGGGAGAACTCGAGGAGAAGGTCTCGAAGTTCGGCTAGTCAGTCAGTCCGTCGGTCAGATCTGGTAGCCTTCGATCGCCACAGCGGACTCTGTGGAGTAGGATGCGATCTTCTCTTCCAGGACGGTCTTCTCGGTGCGCAGCGCCTCGACGTCGCTGGCGAGCGAGCGGGCGTGCCTCTCTAACTCCAGCGTCGTCAGCTTATCCTTCAGGGCCGAGATATCGGCTATGAGCGACGCCTGCTCCGACTCGAGCGCCTCGATGCGTCCTTCGAGCTCTGTCTTGTGGTCCACGTACTGGGTTACTGCTTCCATTGACGAACGTGGGTCGCTTCGTCCTGCGGCCGATTTCTCCGGCGGGACGAAAAACTCTTGATACAATCGTGAAACCATTTCAATCGTCCGTGGCGCCCACGGAGAGGCCAGAGAGACGGCAGCGCAGGGCCCCCCGGGTCTGGGCCGGCCGGCCGGCCGGTCGGTCACGGAGGAGGCGGCTCGCGGCCGCGGGCGACTACGAGACCGGAAACGCTCTTCTCTCCCCCGGCGCCCGGTGCCGGCGTTGGGATCCAAAGCCGGAGAGGGGACCGTGAGGAACGTCATGGGGCGGCTGAAGGCCGCAGCCCCGAGGAAGGGCCTCAGGGGCCACGCCGTGCGGGCCCGCGCTGGGGTGCGCGTGCTGGACTCGTCGAGGACCGACGGCGCCGGTAGGTTCCTCCTGAGGTGGGTCGCCGGGGCCGCCGAGGCGGAGAAGACGGCGATCGAGCTCCTGAGCGCCCGGGGAGCGGTGGTCGAGTCGGTAGAGCTGGCAGCGGCGGACCTGGTATCCCCTTCCGTAGTCGGTTTCTCCGGGAAGGAGGTGGCGGTGGCGGGCCCAGGAGGCGCCGAGGAGCTGGGTACGGGAAGCGGCATCGATGCGGACGGGGACCACCCCATCTGCGTGACTTCGTCCTGCATCGAGGTCACCCTGTCGTGGACCGTCCCGGCGGGCGCGAGGGCCTCCCTCCTCTCGGGGTCGGAGGTCGTCTGCGACGGGCTCGTCGCCGGCGGTTCCTTGAAGGTCGTCGAGGCGAGCACCAGGAGGTACACCCTGAGGACGTGGCCTCCGGGGGCGGGATTGGAGGATTTCTCGGACCGGGAGGTGGAGGTGAGGCGGTATCCCTCGCTCTCCCTCGTCATGGAGGGGTCCAGGTTCAGAAGGGGGACCCTGGTAGACCTCGGGGCGTCGATAAGCTGCCCGGCCGGAGACGGAGGCGTGAAGGTCACGGTCCTGACATCGGACGCAGGCCTCGTCCCGGAGACCGTGCTGACGATACCCGCAGGGTCCAGGTGGGCCAGCGCCAGGGCCAGGCTGGGAGAGATGCCAGGCACGGCCAAGGTGACCGCGACCGCCTCGGGGTTCGTGCGAGATGGCGTCACCTTCGTCGTCGAATAGCAGGCAGCGGCCGTCCTCCCGTGTGACGGTCTCCGCTTCGACCCTTCCGCGCCGACGGGTCTCGGTCCGATCGAACGACCGGCATGGACCGAGCGAGGGGCGCGAGGTTTGGTGCGGGGGGTGGGATTCGAACCCACGAACCCCTAAGGGACGAGGTCCTGAGCCTCGCGCCGTTGACCAGGCTGGGCGACCCCCGCAGGTGCCGCTTCGGACAGAAAAACCCGTTTTAAAGTAATCTACTCGGCCCCGCGAGGGCCACGGCGGGCCGTCAGAGCCCCCAGCTGACGACCTTCGAGGCCTCTATGACGAGTATGGGCGACTCTCCCTCGCCCCACGGGTTCTTCCTGTAGAACTCGAACTTCTCGAAGAGGATGCCGAGGACGCGCAGGTACTCGCGACCCCGCTCCAGGATCGCGCACCTGCCCTCGATGAAGACGGCGCGGTTCGGCCTGTAGTCGTCGACCACGAGCGAGACCCTGTCGTTCGCCCTCAGGTTCTCCAGCTTCCTCGTGCGGTAGTCGACCGCTATGATGACCTTCTCCCCGTCCATGGCATAGATCACCGGGACGACGTGGGGCATGCCGTCGCCCGAGACCGTCGCGAGCCTGCAGAGCTCCCGCGCCTTCAGGAACTCGATCTCCTTCTTGTTCATGCCGTAGCGACCGATGGGGCACCGGGCGGGTAAAAAGGGTTGGGAAGAGAAGAGCCTCGGCCGGGATTTGATCCCGGGACCCCTGCCTTTCTGGACCTCTTTTACCAAGGCAGTGCTCTACCAGGCTGAGCTACCGAGGCGCGGCGGACATGGCACCAACGGGTGAGATTTTTTAGTGTTTGGTAGCCCCGGGCCCCCATCGGAGACCCTGACCACTCCTTCCCGGACGCCCCCTCCGGACGGCCGGCCGGAGAAGGACCGCCGGGCGGCGGTCGTAGTTGAGCTTAAATCACCTCGCATTTCGTTCGGTTGCCTGCCGGGGTAGCATAGCTTGGCTCATTGCGCCGGGCACGCCCGCACGTGGGCGAAACTCATAATCCCAAGCTCGATGCGAAATCCGGAGGTCGCGGGCTCGAAATGCGGAAGGTGACGCGAGAATCCCGCCCCCGGCACTTTCAGAAACCTTATACCATGCCTGTCTCGACCGCGAAATCCAACGATGATTCCGATTCTGGACACGACCAGCTACTACAACTTCCTCAGCGGTACCATGATCGCGCTCTTCGCCGTGGCGCTCGTGATCATCTTCGTCTACGAGTACGAAGTGCTGAGAAGGCCCAAGAACCAGAGCTGACCCGACCTACCGTCCACCGGTCCATCCGACCGCTCAGGGGACCTTCTCCATCCTCGACGCGTCCTCCAGCTCCAGGGTCACGACGCCCATCTTCGAGAGCCTGTGGGCCACGTTGATGACCCTGACCCTCTGACCCACCTCGAACTCGACCAGCCTGTCGGCCAGGTCCCTCCAGCCGACCAGCGTGACCTCGCCCGTGTCGTCCCCGATGATGAGCTCGGCCTTCTTCATGCTCGCGCCGTCGCGCATCGGCACATCGTGGGTGCTGGCCTTGGAGAGCGTCATCACTTCGAGGCTGACCCGTCCCGTCAGGTCCTTGATCGCGGTCACCTTCACGAACTTCGGGGGCGCCTCCGGGGCCCCTCCTGACCCGAGCGTCCGCACGACGCTCCCGTTGTCTCCGTGCAGCTCCAGATCCCCGTTGATGCTCTTCCTTACCCTCAGGTTGGTGACCTGGACCCTCTCGCCGGCCTTCACCTCGACGGAGACTGGATTCCAGACCACGACCCGCATCCTCTTCTGCCCAGCGTCCTCGGTCAGCTCGAACTGCGTCATCGACCCGCCGGAGCCGTCGCTTCGGGTGAAGCTCGAGAACCTGGACCCGAAGGGGGAGGTGCCCTCGACCGCGGGCACGTTCTGACCCTCCTCGACCTCTCCGATCCTCCTCACCAGCTCCGAGAGGGGGGACAGCTTGGAGGCGAGGGCCTCGTCGTTCAGCGCCTCGATCCTGCCCCTCTTCCCCAGGTTGAGGTTCGGCTTCCCGTCCAGCCCCGGCCTCACGTACCCGTTGGAGACCCGCACGGGCGTGTCCACCGATATCCCGGCCAGGTTCAGGGCGTCCTGGTTGTCGTCCCAGATCGTGAGCTTGGCGACGTTCGCCTTGTCGAAGAGGCTCAGCCTCCTGTACCTCCCGACGGTCCCGTCCTTCCTCTTGTACTCGCTGATGGGATAGACGGCCAGGACCCTCGAGACGATGGTGATGTCGTTGGCGCCGGCGTACAGGTCCTTGAGCGTCAGATCGGTGGAGGTCATGTGGCTCAGCTGGACGCCGAGCTCTCCGGCGATCAGGAAGAGCGCTCCCTGGTCGGTCAGGAAACCGGCTCCAACGTCTCGCTTCTTATCCTGGACCTGCTTCATCACCTGGTCTCGCGTGAGCTCGGGCTTGCTCTTCAGAATCTCATCGAGCAGGGAGTCGAAGTCGTACATCGTCTGCGTCCTCTCCTTCTTCTTCCCTTCTTTTCTCTTACCCTTTCCTCAGCGTGCGCCCTCGTTCACTGGCCCCTCGAGCCTCCCGTCCTCTGGAGAAGGGGACCGGGGCCGCATCCATCCTGCGCCCGGACCATCCGCTCGCTCGTTTGCTCGCCCGCTCGCTAGCGGGTCGGGCAAGCCGCCGCGGTCTGCGCCGTCTTCGGCATCGAGAGCTCTATCTCGAGCACCGGGAGGCTCAGCTGTCTGCCGTCTCTGGAGATCACGTTCTCGCCGTCGATCTGGATCTTCGAGATCTGGACCTGGCTGAAGAACCTCTTCCTGAGGAGCTGTGTGACGTCGACGGCGACGTTGATCGCCTCTCCCCGGGAGCGGAGGACCACGTGGTCGGCGCCGCCGTTGAACATGGTTATGCACGCGGTCACGTAGTTGAGCAGCGGTTTGGATTGACCTACGATCACCGTTTTCGTGCCTTCCTGCATGGCCCGGCGCGAAACATTCCTGCTTATAACGCCTGCGCACTGCGACCGGTCCGTCCCGACCAAAGGGTTGAGATATAACCCTCCGGAAGAGGCCTGCGTCGAGGGGTCGTCGGCTAGTCTGGTCCAGGCTTCAATCTCGGCAGGGAGATGCCTCGGGCGCTTGAGAGCGCCGGTTCAAATCCGGCCGACCCCATCAATTTCACGCCTAGTCCGCGATGGAGGACCCTTCCCTCGGAAGGGTTAAGTCCGCGACGGAGCGCACGCGTCGACGTGGACAGCATCGTCGAGCGCAACCTGGAGCTCATGAAGACCCTGGACGACGCCTGGAACGCCGGACCCGGGAGCCCTCTTTGGGACACGTTCAGAGGCCGTCACACCGAGAACGTGACCGTCTACTGGCCGGGACAGCCCGAGCCTACCAGAGGACGGCACAACCACGACCTGGAAGCGGTCGAATTCTTCAAGACCTTTCCGGACAACCACCTGATCAACAAGCCGTACAAGATCTTCTTCGGCCAGGGCGATTATACCTGTACGGTGGCCGACTTCTCCGGCACCATGAAAGGCACGATGAAGGTGGCCGGCGGCAAAGTGATCCCTCCGACGAACAAGAGTTTCCACGTCGAGTTCTGCACCGTAGCCCACTGGGACGGCAACGGAGAGATACTCGAGGAGCGACTCTTCTACGACCTCGTAGGGTTGATGAAGCAGATCGGGTTGTCCTAGCTCCGGCCCTGGCACCCTTAAATCGAGCTCGGAGGTTGCCTCCCGAGCTTGACCCGGCTGGTGGGCCACCTCGACTTGGACTACTTCTACGCCCAGGTAGAGGAGCTCGAGAATCCCTCCCTCAGGGGCCTGCCGGTGCTGGTCTGCGTCTACTCCGGCCGCACCGAGGAGAGCGGGGTGGTCAGCACCGCCAACTACGTCGCCAGGGAGCTGGGGGTCCGCTCGGGCATCCCGATAGCCTTCGCCAAGAAGCGCCTGGCCGGGAGGGAGGCGGCCTTCATCAGGATTGACAGGGAGAAGTACGAGGGGTACTCCGAGCGTGTGATGGGGGTCCTGAGGGAGAGCGTCGACGTCATGGAGCAGACGGGGATAGACGAGGCGTTCTTCGAGATCACGAAGAGGGCCGGGGGCGACTTCGAGGCCGGCTCCCGGATCGCATCCGAGATCAAGCTGCGGATACTCCGGAGGGAGCGGTTGACCTGCTCAGTGGGGATCGCGCCGAACAAGGTGGCCGCCAAGCTGGCGTCCGACTTCAAGAAGCCCGACGGGCTGACCGTCGTCCGGCCCTCCGACCTCCGCGGCTTCATGGGACCGATGCCCGTGGACCGGCTCTACGGGATAGGCGCGAAGACGGCCGGGGCGCTCCAGGAGATAGGTGTGGCCACGGTCGACGACCTCGCGAGGGTCGACGTCGCTACGCTCGGCGACCTCTTCGGGCAGAAGCTAGCCGTCTACCTTCACAACTCCGCGACCGGCGAGGACGACGAGCCGGTCAAGGAGAGGGGCCCGGCGACGCAGATAAGCAGGATCATCACGCTCAAGCGCGACTCCGGGTCGGCCGACGAGATCGTGCCGCAGCTCGTGCCCGCCCTGGACGACGTCCGGGCGCGCGTGGTAGAGAAGGGGTTGTTCTTCAGGTCCGTCTCGGTCATAGGCATCCTGAGCGACCTCTCCGTGAGGACCCGCACCAAGACCCTGGAGACGCCGACCAGCGAGCCCTCGGAGCTGAGGAGGGCCGCCTCAGAGCTGCTTATCTCCCTCGTCGGCGACCACGGGGCGCTGAGACGGGTGGGGATCAGGGTCGGGGACTTCCAGGGATCGAGGGAGCAGAGCTCCCTCTCCGAGTTCCTGGGGTGAAGCGATGGCCATGGACATGAGCACACCGGAGCGAGGCGAAGAAGAAGAAGAGGAGGAGGGGCGGGGCGAGCCGTCCTCGGGCCCGGTCGACGATGCCAAGGGTCCTGGTCACCTGGAGAAGGCCTCGGAGGCCGTGCGCGACGGGTGCGTCAAGGCGCACGTCTTCACCCCGAGCGGGAGGGTCCTCTTCACCGTGGTGGGTCGCAGCGGCGACGAGTTCATCGACCCGGAGAAGCCGTTCTGCTCCTGCAAGCACTTCTTCTTCAGGGTCCTCGGAGGGAGGGACCCGACCTGCTATCATCTGCTGGCCTACGGGCTGGCGAAGGAGACCGGCCGCTTCGACCGGGTCGAGATGCACGACGAGGAGTTCGGGACGTTCCTGGGGCTGCTCGCGTCAGACCTGCTCGGCGGTGGCCGCCCCGGGGATAAAGAAGATAAGGACAACCAAGAGCCGTCTGACTACGCGCCACGGTAGCTCAGCCTGGTAGAGCACCTGCCTTGTAAGCAGGTGGTCCCGTGTCCAAATCACGGCCGTGGCTCTCTTCTTTCCGTCTCTTTCTTCTTACCCCGACGTCAGCATGTAGGACTTTACCTTGTCCTTCTCGATGTCGCAGAGCAGCCCCTTGAGGATGCCCGAGTTGTACTCGCTCCCCGGGTTGAAGCACATCGTCTGCCCTATCTTCACCATCCCACGCGACTCGTGGATGTGCCCGTGGATGCCCGCGAGCGGCTGGTGCTTCTCGATGCTGGCCCTGACCGCGGTCGACCCGGCCGAGGTCATCACGATGTTGCCCCCGGAGATGACCGGCTTCAGGTTCTCGTCGAGCTTCGGCGCCTGGTCGATGACCGTGTTTATCGGCGGCACGTGCAGGTTGAAGAGCGTCGTCTTCATGTTCTTGACCTGGGCTATCATCTTGTCGATCTTCTGCTGGAGCACGTCCTCGTCGACCTCCCTCGGGGAGTTCCACGGGGTGTGGTTGGCGTACCCAAGGGTGATCATCTCGTGCTCGTCGTCTATGAAGACCGTCTTCTCGATCTCGAAGTAGTCGTCGTTCCCGGGCGAGACGTAGCACTTGATTCCCGTACCCTTCAGCCTCTCCTCGGCGAGCTTCATCCACCCCTCTATGCTCTCCTTCATGAGCTTCTTGAAGAGCTCGTGGACGAGCTCGGGCTTGGCCGAGAGCTCTTCGACGTCCTTGGGCTCGGCCATGTACGGATAGAACCCGGAGTCCTTGATGTTCTTGACCGTCTCGTTGACCTGGTCCTGGGACTTTAGCACGTAGGCCGTCCCCCCGAACTCCGCCTTGTAGGTCCCGTCGGCCTGCTTCACGACGGGTACGATCATCTTCCCCGTGATGTCCCCGCCGAGCACCAGCACGCCTGCGTTGTAGAACTTGCCTGCGTTGATGAACTTGCGGAAGCACCTGTCAGAGCCGTGGACGTCCGTGACGAAGAAGAGCCTGGTCTTTGCCAACGCTTCCAGCACATCCCTTCGAGGCGGTTTTAAACCTCACGCGCTCGGAGAGGGGGAGCCTGTCCCGGTCCCGATTCGCGAGTCGACGACCTCCTTGTCGGCCTCGGGCAGCTCGTACCACTGGACCTTCTCGCCGACCCTCGCCCTCATCTTCCACTTGAAGCTCTTCGGGGCGTCCTCGATCATCTTCCTCAGCTTCGTGACCCGCTCGGTCACGAGCGCCTTCGGGGCGTCCTCCAGCTCAAAGTCGCCCATCATCCCGAGTATGCGATCGAGGTTCACGGTGAACGTCTTGTAGATCCCCCAGTCGTCCGCGCAGAGCTTCGCCAGGTAGGCGCCGTTTATCGCCTCCGCCACGTCCCCGTTGGCCACGTCGTGGTCGACGAACATGCTGACGACGTCCTTGAGGTCCTTCTGGTTTATCTCGACGATCTGGAGCTTGGTGGCGAGCATGTCCGCGAGCGAGATCGTGTACTGGTCGACCTCGAGCCTGTCCTTGAAGTTGAACTTGTGGCACATCTCGAAGACGTCCAGGAATATGTCGACGCGCCGCTGGTGCTCGATGTCGTTGAATATCAGCCTCCTGTACCCCTGCATGGCGTTGAACCTGTCCCTGGGGACGTAGCCGAGCTCCTCGAAGAGCTGCTTGATCTCCTTGGACTGCTTCGCGTGGCCCATGAAGTCGATGTCGACGTAGTTCCTCTGGAGCGCCCGGTGCTTGGCCGAGGGGCACCTGAAGAAGAAGGAGACGCCGCCGAAGAGCCTCAGGGTTATCTTCTTCTGCTGCGCGACCTCGATGATTCTCTTCGCCTCATCGGTCGGGCTCTCGAGAATGGGCATCTATCCGCCTCCAGACCATTACCATTTCATTTAACCTTTGCCGACACGCCCGCCACAATTCTCCACCGCAGATAGACTAAAACGAAGGCCGATTCGTCCCCATCGCAGCGAATGGAGTCCAGGGAGCTGGGGAAGACCGGAGAGAAGATCCCCGTGGTCGGGATGGGCACCTGGGCGATCGGCAACTCGAGCGGAGACCAGCGGAGGGAGGAGATCAAGGCCCTCCAGAGGGGGATCGAGCTCGGCCTGAGGTTCATCGACACGGCGGAGGTCTACGGCCACGGCAGGTCCGAGAGCCTGGTCGGGGACGCGATCAGGGACCGCAGGGACGACGTCTTCCTGGCGACCAAGGTCGCTCCCGAGAACTTCGCCTACGACGACGTGATAAAGTCGTGCGAGACGAGCCTGCAGAGGCTCGGGGTGAAGTTCGTCGACCTCTACCAGCTCCACTGGCCGAACCCGCGCGTCCGCATCCAGGAGACGATGCGGGCGATGCAGGAGCTGGTCTCGACGGGGAAGACGAGGTACGTCGGGGTCTCCAACTTTTCGGTCGAGCAGACGATGCAGGCCCAGGAGTCCCTCCCGAGGAGCGAGCTGGTCTCCAACCAGGTGAGGTACAGCATCACCTCCCGCTCCGTCGAGTCCGACCTCATCCCGTTCTGCGACAGGGAGAGGATCACCGTCATAGCCTACAGCCCGCTCGACACGGGGAACATCCCCGCAAGCAGGATCCCCCGAGACATGCTCGCGAAGTACGAGATGACGCCCGCCCAGCTGATGCTCAACTGGGTGACCTACCGGGACCCGGTCGTCGCCATCCCCAAGGCCGGGAAGGCGGCCCACGTCGAGGAGAACGCCCGCTCGGTCGACATGAGGCTCTCGCAGTCGGACTACAACGAGCTCTCCCGAAGGTTCGAGTGAGTGACCGACGGGCGGAGGGAGGGGCGACCTCCTGCGGCCGCCTAGGCCGTGATGTGGTGCATCCTCGTGAGGTCGGCGAGGTAGGGCTGGAGCTTGGTCGGTACCTCGACGCGGATGGGCTCCTTGAGCGCCAGCCCGCCGTCCCTCTTCGACTTCCAGACCTGGACGTTGAACTCCACCAGGGCCTCGGTGACGCCCTCGGGGACCTCGTAGCCTCCCGGCTTCGGGAAGAGCTCCCGGTGGATCGACCCGGCGCCGTAGAGCCTCCTCCAGATGTGGTCTGTGATGTGCGGGACTATGGGGGCCAGCAGGAGCAGCAGGCTCTTCATGACCCTGTGGAGGGTGTAGCACGCCGCCTCCCGGTCCTTCTCGCCGCCCGAGTCGCCGTATGCCCTCCCCTTGGTCATCTCGAGGTAGTGGGCCGTGAAGACGTTCCACAGGAACTCCCTGATCTTGGTGGCGGGGACGAACATGTTGTACTCCCCGTACCCCTTCTCGCATTCCTTGATGAGCCCGTCCAGCTCCGAGAGGATCCACCTGTCGGACTCGGTCAGCGTCGCCGACTCGGGCTCCGGGAACGAGCCGATGTAGCGGGCGGTGTTCCAGAGCTTGGTCAGGAACTTGCCGGCGCCCGCCACCCTGTCCTCGCTCAGCCGGAAGTCGTAGCCCTGGTTGGCCTCCGCCGCCCCCCAGAACCTGAACGTGTCGCTCCCGTACTTCTGGAGCAGCGGCTCGGGGTCGACGAAGTTGCCCAGGCTCTTCCTCATGGCGCGCCCCTTCGCGTCCTGACCCAGTCCCCCTACCCACGCCGCCCCGAACGGCGCCTCCCCCGTCAGGAGGTAGCACCTCAGGAGCGAGTAGTAGAGCCAGGTCCTGATGATGTCCTTGCCCTGGACCCGCAGGGTCGCCGGGTAGGTGGCACGGTAGAACCGCTGGTTCCTCATCCACTTTGTGATGAAGAGCGCGGAGATGCTGGAGTCCATCCAGGTGTCGAAGGTCTTGGTCTCTCCCTCGAACTTGGTGTTCCCGCACTTCTTGCACCTCTTGAACGGGGAGGGATCCCTCCAGGGCCTGTAGTACCTGCCGGGCTTGGGCAGGTGGGGCTCGTTGCACCTGGTGCAGTACCATATGGGGATCTCGGTGGCGTAGTACCTCCTCCTGGATATCGGGTAGTCGGTCGCCAGGGAGTCGATCCAGTTCAGGAGTATCTGCCTGTGCTCGTCCGGGAAGAACCGCATCTCCATCGCCAGCTTCCTGAGCTCCGGGACGAACTCGAGCTGCTTCAGGTAGAACTCCTGCATCGGTATTATCTCGATCGGGGTGTGGCTCCTCTCGCACAGGGGCGTCCTGTGCTGTATCTGCTCGACCTTCACCGCCACCTTGCTCTCCTGGAGGTCCTGTATGATCTGGGACCTGGCGTCCTTGATCGGCATCCCGGCGTACTTGCCCGCCGCGGACGTCATCTTGCCGTCGATGTCTATGGCGACGACCTCCTTCAGCCTGAACTCCCTGATCAGCTGGACGTCGTGGTAGTCGCCGTAGCTGCAGATCATCACGGCGCCCGTCCCGAACGCCGTGTCGACCGACTTGTGGGTTACGATCGGGACCTCGTTCCCGAAGATCGGCGTCACCGCCGTCTTCCCGACCATCTCCCTGTACCTGTCGTCGTCGGGATGGACCACGATGAGCTGGCAGGCCTCGAGCAGCTCCGGCCTCGTGGTCGCCACGAGCAGCTCCCCCTGGGCCCCCTTGACCTGGAACCTGTTGGTCACGAGGTACGTCGGGCGCTCCTCGTACTCGATCTCGGCGTCCGCTATCGTGGTCCCGCAGTCGGTGCAGTAGTTGTTGGGCCTGTTCGCAATGTGGACCATCCCCTTGTTCCAGAGCTCGATGAACGTCCACTGGGTGATTCTCCGGTACTCCTCGGAGTCGGTCCTGTACTTGTTCTCGAAGTCCCCCGAAATCCCGAGCCTCTTCAGCAGCTCGATCATGTAGGCCTCTATGTCGTCGAGGGCGTGCCTGCACAGGTCGATGAACTCGTCGCGCGGGGTCTTCCTGAGCTGGATCCTGTACTTCCGCTCCGTGGCTATCTCCACCGGGAGGCCGTTCCTGTCGATGCCGACCGGGTAGAGCACGTTGTAGCCGCTCATCCTCGCGGAGCGCGCGATCATGTCTATCTGCGAGTACTGGGTGAGAGCGCCGGGGTGCCAGGGCCTCCCGGACGGGTACGGGGGCGGGGTGTCTATGACGAAGTTGCGCTTCCCTTTCTTCCCGCCGGACGGCTTGAAGTCGAAGCCGCCCTCGGACTCCCAGAGGACCCTCGTCGCCTCCTCCAGACCCGGGTTCCAGCTCGTGGCCTCAAGCTTCGGGGCGGCCTGGTTTTGCAACGCCTTCAAAATCCCAATGTGAGGGGTATTTAGCGGTTGAGAAGAGAGAAGGAGGCAGGCCCATCCGCCCGCATCCCCACGCAGCAACGTATAGAAAGACGGACCGTCCCGTGACGGGTCGATGGGCAAGTGGGAGTGTTACAGGTGCTCCTACGTGAGCGAGGCCGAGAATCCGCCGGAGGAGTGCCCCAGCTGCCACTACTCCGTCACGTTCTGGCTCGAGCGCGTCGAGGAGAAGAAGGAGCTCACCGTCAAGGACTTCATGCGGACGCGGCTCCTGAAGCTCGACTCCGGCCGCTCGGTCCTCGACGCGGCGAGGATCATGAGGGAGAACGACGCCGGGAGCGTCCTGGTCACGGTCGACGGTGAGCACGTGGGGATCGTCACGGAGCGGGACGTGCTCTACAAGGTCGCCGCGAAGGACCTCCGGTCGTCCGGCGTGCCCCTGAGGGAGGTGATGACCCCCGCCGCCTTCTCCGTCGGGTCCGGCACCTCCATCAGGGAGGCGCTGCTGCTGATGGCCAAGCACCACGTAAGGCGGCTGCTCGTCACCGAGGACGGGAAGCCCATAGGGATGGTGAGCCAGCGCTCGATCCTCGGGGGGAGCTTCAGGCTGACCGGTGACACCGAGGAAGACAGGGAGAACGACTGAGCGAGCCCCGCGGGCCGGACCACTCAGGGTCCATATGCTGCCGTCGTCGCGGTCATCCCGTGCCCATCTCTTCCTAGCGCTTCTGGACCCAGGCCTCTCCTCCTCCCCTCTGCTCGTACCCGACCTCGGAGATCGGAGGCCTCGCGTAGAGGCTCGGGTCGTAGGCGCCGGCCATCTTGAAGGCCAGGGCCCTCCTCTTGTCGTTCGAGCAGGTGCCGCAGTGGACCGGCAGCCTCTCCCCGTCGAGGGTCGCGAACCCGTGGCCGGCGTAGCAGCTGTAGGTGTACTTCCACGGGACCCCGAGCTCCTCGCCCAGCCTGACGACCATGTCCTTGTCGTACGATATGAGCGGGGCCACGACGTGGTAGCCGCCAAAGTGCGTGGCCTGCTGGGCCACCCTGTCCATCAGCTCCAGGAACTCCGGCGTGTTGTCCTTCATCGCCACCGGGGTCTCCCTCCGGATCCCGATGTGGACGTCCCAGACCTCGCGCCGACCGGACGAGAGGTACTCGCGCAGGTCCATGGACTCGGCGTGCGCCAGGCCGACGGTGACCAGCTCCAGGTTGCGGACCACGTCCCACCATTTCAGGATGCGCTGCTCAGCCTTCTTGGGGTCCCAGAGGTCCTCCTCCTTCGTCTCCGTGATGGGCACCTCCGGCTTGGTCAGGACGCTCGTGCTCAGCTCCCCCAGCCAGCGCAGGTCGATCAGCTTCACGGGGGCGCCGAGCTCCCTCCCTATCGCCTCGATGCAGAACCTCTCGTAATCGTAGGTGCGCTGCCTATAGTCCGCGAAGACCAGGACCATCTTCGGCGCCATGAGCCTCTGCTTGACGTAGTAGGCCGTGGTGACCGAGTCGACCCCTCCGGAGGTGAGGAGGACGGCCGGCCGGGGCTGGGCGGGAGGGGGAGAGGAGGAGCCCTGCATCACGTGCCCCTCCTGTTCCCGAACAGCAGTATCTGCAGCCGGGGGGTGAAACGGAGCCCCCTCTCCTTGCACACGTCGACCAGCCACCTGCCCCTGGTCAGCATCGCGTCCGCGTCGGTGCCTTCGGGCATGAGCATTATCCGGTCGCGCGGCAGGCCGTACGCCGATATCAACCCTTCCACCTCGTCGACGTCCCGCGAGTCTGCGACCACGAACTTGAACCAGGCCTTCCCCGACCGGGCGAAGGCCTCGAGGGCCCCGCGCCGGAGCCTCAGCCTCTGGTCGACCAGGCTGTTGGAGGTCTTCGGGGAGACGTTGAAGCAGTCGACCAGCCGGACCAGCTCGGCGGTGGGCTCGATCGTGCCGTTGGTCTCGACCTCGACGGAGACTCCCGCGTCCTTCAGCGCCGAGAGGACGGGGGCCAGGGTCCGCTGGTGGAGCAGCGGCTCGCCGCCCGTCAGGACGAGGTGCCTGCAGCCGTAGCTCATGACCTTCTCGAAGACCGCGTCCGCGCCCATCGGGTGGTAGTCGACGTCGGACCTGGCCGCGTCCTGGTTCAGCCAGGTGTACTTGGTGTCGCACCAGGTGCACGTCAGGTTGCAGAAGTACGTGCGCAGGAAGACGCTCGGGGTGCCGGCGTTGATCCCTTCGCCCTGCACGCTGAAGAACACCTCTGCTACCGGTAGCTCTTTCTCTTGTGTTTGCGTTTTTCTCTCCTCCAACTCCCGGGGTTCGACCGTAGGCGGAACGGGGGGAGGCCCTCTCACCCGCCGGGCCATCGAGATTCCGGGGTGATTATAAGTCTCGTGAAGGCGGCCGCCCGTCCTCTCTCCTAGCGGCCACCGGGGGGCTTGCCGTACTTCTGCGTGACCTCCCGCGGCAGCAGGGCGTAGATGTCCGGGTGCTCGGACTTTAGCTTGCTCAGCGTCGGGGGCATCAGGCCGTTCCTCTTGGCCCTCTTGACGTTGTACTCGATGAAACGCCTCATGGGGCTGGTCTCCCCCTTGGCGGCCACGAACGACCTGATCTTCTCCACGGCCTGCTCCTCCTCCAGCTTCTTGACGTTGACGAGGTAGGGCGCGAGCACCAGCCAGGTCAGCCTGTGCCTCCCGTCGGGGACGGGACGGCTCAGGAGGTCCTCGACGTAGAGGTACCCGCGGGTGGACTTGACCACCGGCGGGGGGAGGAAGGGCAGCAGCCCCTCGCGCAGGAACGCGAGCTGCTTCGGGAAGGGGACCTTCCTGAGGTTCTTGACGCCTCCGTAGACCATCTTCTCGGAGAGGTCTCCGAAGAGGTCGTCGATGCCGTTCTCGGTCAGGTAGACCAGGCCCCCCGATAGCGGGCGGTTGACGAGCCTCCAGTGCTGCGACTTGAGCTCGAAGCGCGTCGTGGTCCTCAGGAACTCCTCGACGCGCACGCTGTACTGGTAACCGCCCGAGTCGGGCCCGAGGCGGGCGAGCCTGACCCCGAAGCAGTCGCTGACGATGACCTGCTTGTCCAGAGGCCTCTCGCGGGTGAACCTCTTCCTCGCCGCGTCGCTCTCGGCCCTGGCGAACCTCTGTCCCAGGAAGGGCTCCTGGCTCGCAACCAGCGCCGCGACGAAGAAGCTGGAGAACTCTATCAGCTCGGAGACGTGGGGCTCGTACCTCACCCGCCCGAGCGAGCTCGTCAGGCGGCTCTCGGCCTGCCGCAGGACCTCCGAGCTCGAGAAGCTCTCCTCGATCGAGAGCCGGTCGAAGAACCTCCTCGAGGCAGGGTCGAAGGGGTACTTGACCATCTGCTGAGAGAGGGCGGACTGCTGTTCTTCCCGCGACAAACCGGTCGTAAAACCCTCCTTTTCGCTAATAAGAGTTCCTGGGCCGCCGCCCCCTCTCGGGAGGGGCGTCCCTCCGGGGCGGGGCAGCCGGCCTCTGTACGCCTAGCCCCTTCTCGCGGTCGAGACGATCGAGAGCACGTCCCTGTCGCGCAGCACATAGTCCGTGGGCAGGTGGATGCCGGTCCTGACGTCGACGGCGTAGAGGAGCCCCTTGTGCAGGTCGGTGTGGACCGTCCTCGCGAGGTCGTCCAGCGTCGACCCGGTCGGGAGGAGGTAGACGTCGGGCAGCACGTTCCCGCTCTTGTCTGTGAGCTTCTCCGGGTCGGCGACCGGGTAGATGGCGTTCATCTTGAGCAGCTTGAAGATGGCGATGCTGAGGGCGAACTGGACCCCGGTCCTCAGGTACTCCCCGAAGACCTTCCTCCTGATGTAGGCCAGGGCCGTCTGCTGGGCCTGGGTGAGCTCCTGGGGCTTGACGACGTCGAACCTCTCCTCCCCCGGGACGTACTTGATGTACCCCTTCGCCTCCGCCCTCCTCAGGGAGAGCTCCGCCTCTCCGCTCGTCGGGACCACTATGAGGTCCTTGTAGTGCTCCCTGAGCTTCTTGAAGTTCTCCGCGGCGTTCGGCAGGTCCATCTTGTTGGCGATTATGAGCGTCGGCTTCGAGACGTCCCTGAGTATCCAGCAGAAGTTCTGGATCTCCTTCTCGTTCCAGCCGTCCACGTCCTTCCCCCCCAGGAGCGCCTCCTTGAGGGCGTAGTTCACGTGCTCCTTCCTGACCCCGATCCCCTGCATCACGTCGGCCACCGAGCTCCCCAGGTCGCCTCCCGGGAGCTTCGCCGCCTTGGCGATCTTCGCGAGGTTGCTGGTGAACATCTTCGTGTACCAGAGGACCAGCTCCAGCTCGACGTCCGCAAAGTCGGCGATGGGGTCCCCGATCCCCGTCTCGGTGATCTTCCCCTCCTTGTCGACGCTCCCCGAGGCGTCGACGACGTGGAGCAGGGCGTCGGACTGGGCGGCCACCGAGAGGAACTGGTTGCCGAGCCCCTTGCCCATGTATGCCCCCTTGATCAGGCCGGGGAGGTCGGTCACCTCTATCGGGATGAACCTCCACCCATCCTCACACTTCGAGTTCTTCGGGTTGTCCTGAACGCCGAACTCCTTGTGGACGCAGAGCGTCACCACCTGGGCGACGCCCTCGTTCGGCGACTTGGTCGTGAACGGGTAGTTCGAGATCTCGGCGGACTGGAGCGTCATCGAGTTGAAGAGGGTCGTCTTTCCTGCGTTGGTCTTGCCCACTATGCCGATGCGGATAACCATCTAGCTAGCCTCTGCGTTCCGGCCGGAGGCTGCTCTACTTATAGTTGAGGAGCCGAGCGTCCGCGACGCGGTGCAGGAGCCGTCCGTCCGGGGGCACGCACACCAGCAGGCGGCGAGGGGATGCCGACCGTCTAGCTAGGTCCTGTACCTGAGGAAGCCCGCCGCCCCGCCGAAGGACCTGAGCATCGCCCCCTCCTCCGTCCCCGAGGATATCATCTCGACCCTGGCTCCTATCTCCATGGCCTTCTCCTCGAGCATGTCGACGACGTCCGACTCGTCCTCGTCGTAGTCCGTCGCCCCGCAGTTCGTGCACGGCTCGCTGAGCATCTCCTGCATCGTCTGCATCTTCTTCTGGTTCTCCACGACCCTCTCCTTCACCGTGTGGCAGTTCTTGCAGGCCATGCTGATCTTGGTGATGTTGATGTCGTCGGAGATCAGCATGGTCTCGATGTTGGACTTGTTCAGGGCGTCGATGATCTTCGGGAGCCCGTAGACCGCGAGCCCGTTCGGCCTGTTGATCTCCCCGAGGAACTTCTGGACCAGCTTCCTCTCCTCGATGAAGCGCACGTTCTGGAGCTTGTCGGCGGCCTTCTCGGCGATCTCACGGATGCCCTCCCGGCCCGAGTAGGACGTGTCGATGACCTCTAGGACGTTCTTCTGGAGCCGGTAGTCCAGGTAGCCTCCCTTGAGGAAGTTGTCCTTCGTGGGCCCGGGCCCGCCCACTATCACCCCGTTGACGTTGTTGTCCGTGATGAAGATGCGGGTGACGTGCTCGGCGACCCTGTTGAAGAAGTAGGTGAGCTCCATCTCGCGGCCCCTCTCGTACCTGCGGGCGCTGTTGTGAAGCACGAACCCGTTGCCGACGAAACTGCGCGTGCTGGGAAGCTCGATGTCCACGAACCTCGTCTCGCCGCCGTTCTTGACGAGCTCGACCTTCTTGATCCGGACGAGGAGGAGGTCGCTCCGCTCGATCATCGAGAGCCTCGACACGGTCTCCTCGAGGAGCTGGAGCCTGGCCGTCGGGGCGTTCGATCTTCTGGCGACGGCCAGTTCGTCCTCGAACGCGCTCACGACCCTTCTGAAGACCTGTCTGCTTACCCCTCTCTGATCTTGGAAGAAGTTCGTCACGCCGTGGAACTGCCTTCGCCGTATCCCGAGCTCCTTCGCCCTCTCGTCCACCCACGACCCGACGACGGGGGTGCTAAGGTAGCTCTGCGAGCGGCCCTTCTTGAGGCCCTCGCTCAACCGGCCCTGCTTGTCCTCGGCGGAGAACCCGATCCGGTGGTGGAACGTCTCCAGCGAGTCGTAGTCGCTGATGTCGAGACGGTGCATCGTCGACCGGTACCCGTTGACGGAGGTCGAATAGGAAGAGACGATGCCGAACCTCAACAGGAGCAGCTGGAGCTGCTTTATCAGCAGACCGGACTTCATGGCGATCCCGATCCTCCTCCCCTGGCGGACGTAACCCTCCGCGTCGAACAGGCCCCTCAGGAAGTGGGCGAGGTGCGCGCCGTCCAGGCGCTGGATCTGTTCGGGGATCTCCCGGCCGCTGGTCGAGATCAGGCCCGGGTAGTGCTGCCTCAGAGCGTCGGCGAACGCCTTCGAGTAGATCCTCGTCTCGAGATAGCGGTGCCGAGCGAACGAGCCCCTCTGGTGCGTCTTGTCCATCGACCGGATGGGCACGCGCTCCAAGCTCAGGACGGTCTTCGCCAGGTCGGAGTAGGCCTGGGCCACCCCGGCCCTGTATTCGTACAGCGCGACCCGGTTGTCCCATACGCTGCCGTCCCCCGCGATGTAGCCCAGGAGCTGGAGCAGCCCGTCCGTGAAGTGCTCCGGCAGCGTCCGGGTCACCTTCACGTGCGCGCCGAGGAACCCGTCCACGTCCTGGTACAGGAAGCGGATGACCTCGCGGAGCTTCTCCCATCTCAGGTCGCGCTCGCCCCTCTCCAGCTGAGAGACCTCGGTCTGGTACAGTCCGACGGCCCTCGCGAGCGCACTCTGGGAGAGGTGCCTCCCGGTCCTCAGGCCCTTCAGCATCCTCCTGCCCTCGGCCGAGACGGAGTAGGTGTACTCGGCAGGAAAGAGGGTGTCCGTGACGGGTTCGGCGGGCTCGGGCAGTCTTCGAGACACGAGAATCTTGTCTCCGGGCTTGAGCCTCGAAGCCTCGACCGTCGTGACGCGGTCGCCGGAGAGGGCGAAGAACCTGTGCTCGCCCGTCGCAGAGATCCTCATCATCGGCCGTTCGCTCACGATCTCGTAGTACTCCTGGGGGACCAGGGTGAACGTATCGGTGATCTGGTATGTCCCACCGGAGTAGTCGACGAAGTTGTAGCTCGCGATCCTGCCTCCGGGAGAGGCCGAGGAGATCGGGACCAGTCTGCCGTCCTCCATCTGCACGATCGTGTCGGCGCTCACGCACTGGCCTCCTTTCCTCGTCTTTCCCGATATGCCCGAGGTCATCACGTCCTCGACGTCCAGCCTGTCCCCGGAGAGGATCCCTATGCCGACCTCGTTCGAGTCGAGGGAGAGGATGCCGTAGACCTTCTCGGCCTTGAGCATGTCCTTCAGGAACTCGACGTGGAAGTGATCGTCGCACGTGTACAGAAAAGTATTGACCGGCTTCGGAGGGACGATCTCGTTCATCCGTATGACCTCGCTCCCCGGGCCGTTCGTGGGCAGCGCCCCCGAGAATATCACGAGCCCCGTCTCCGGGGTCTCCCGATACAGCTTGAGCCGCTGCATAGTCTTGGTGAGCGCGTCCTGGACGTGGTTCCTCGTCGTGTCGGACTTTATGTTCCCCGCGGTGCCCCACTCGTTCCTCAGGTAGGCGATGACCTCGTGGAGCGGCTTCTTAGGGGGTATGTACAGGGAGACGAGCTCGGTCCCCCTGCCCTCCTTGGAAGACAGCTCGGAGATCGCCTTCCTTATCTTGTATAATCGTACGGAGTCGGCTTTGCTAAGCAAATATGATTACCTCTAGACGTCAGACCAGAGAGTCAACGGCCGGGACAGCGCAGAGGCCCAACACGACGGACGAGGGGTTCCGTTCTCGGCCGCTTTATAAAACCTCGGGTCGCCATCACCACCTTCAATAGGCCTCGCCGCGGCCCGTCTGCGCCGGATTGACGAAGATCGTCCTCAGGATCGGCGGCTCGATACTCGGCTCGCCGCCCGACGGGCGCGTGATGGCCAGCTACGCGGCGGTCGTGGAGGACGTCGTCAAGAAGGGCCACCGGGTCGCCATCGTAGTGGGCGGCGGTTCGGTCGCCCGGCAGTACATCGAAGCGGCCGCCAGCCTGGGGCTTCCGCACAGGGACCAGGACCGGATAGCCATCCAGGCCTCGAGGTTGAACGCGAAGCTGGTCGGGATGCGGCTCGGGTACCCCGACGTCCCGACGACGATCGGCACGGCCGTCGCGAGGGTCTCCAGGGACGGAGTGGTCGTCATGGGGGGCCTGAGGCCCGGCATCACCACCGACACCGTGGCGACGCTCCTCGCCGGCGCCTGGCGCTCGGACGTCATGATCAAGGCCTCGAACCAGGACGGGATCTACACGGCCGACCCGAGGAAGCACAGGGACGCCAGGCTGCTGCCGCGGGTATCCTACGAGACGCTCGTGGAGATACTCGGGGGGGTGCACGCCCCCGGCATCCACAGCATCGTCGACCCGGTGGCGGTCGAGATGATCGCCGAGCACAGGCTCAGGCTGGTGGTCGTGAACGGGGACGACCCGGAGAACGTGCTCTCGGCCGTCCTGGGCAAGCCCGTCGGCACAAAGGTCGGCTAGCCGCGCCGGTCAGCCGACGACGACGACGGCCACGGCGATGTCGTTGACGTTCGTGCCCGTGGGCCCCGTGATGACCAGGTCGCCCAGCCCCTCGAAGAACCCGTGCGAGTCGTTCTGAGCCAGGGCCTCCTCGGGCGAAAGTCCGAGCCCTCTCCCCCTGGCGATGGTCCGGCCGTCTATCACAGCGCCTGCGGCTTCGGTCGACCCATCGAGACCGTCCGTCCCCAGCGAAACCATAGCAACCCCGTCGTTTCCATCGGTTTTCAGCGCCGCGCCCAGGGCGAACTCCTGGTTCCTGCCGCCCCTGCCGCCCCCCCTCACCGTCACGGTCGTCTCCCCTCCCACCACGAAGCTCGAGGGCCTCGGCCGAGTCGTCGCCGCGTGCAGCAGCACGGCCCCCATGAACGTCCCGGCGGACCTCGCCTCGCCCTCCAGGCTCGTGGTCAGCAGCGTCGGCCTCTTGCCCCTCGACCTGAGGAGGCGGACCGCTGCGGCGGTCGCGTCGGCGTTGCTCCCCACGATGACGTTCGTGACCTTCCTGAACTGCTTCGAGCCGGGCTTCGGGGTCTCGGGGACCCGGCCCTCGAGGCCCTTCCTCAACAGGGCCGCCACGCTCTCCGGCACCCCTTCCCAGAGCCCGTACCTCTTCAGCACCGCGGCCGCGTCGGAGAAGCTCGAGGGGTCGGGGTAGAGCGGCCCGGAGGCTATCGAGTCGAGCCCGTCCCCGACGACGTCGGAGATGACCAGCGAGAGGACGACCGAGGGGTAGAGCCTCTCGGCGAGCCAGCCTCCCTTCAGGGCCGACAGGTGCTTCCTCACGACGTTGAGCTCCCTTATCGTCGCCCCCGCGCGCAGCAGCCCGCGGGTGACCTCCATCTTGTCGGCCAGCGAGACCCCCTCCCTCGGCATGGGGAGGAGCGACGACCCGCCTCCGGATATCAGGCAGACCACCAGGTCGTCCCCGGAGGGCGTCCCGACCAGGTCGAGCATCTCCTGGACCCCTTCCAGGCCAGCGCTGCTGGGGAGGGGGTGCGTGGCGAGGTGCAGCCTGACCCTGCCGGTCCCGTCGCCGATTCCCGCAGGGGGGAGGCGGGGGACGTTGACCACGCCGGCGGTGATCCTGTCCCCCAGGACCGCCTCGAGCCCGCGCACCATGGCCGCGCCGGCCTTGCCGCCCCCTATGACCAGGATTCGCCTGAACCTGGTGAGGTCGAACCCGGCGCCTCCTTCGACGGTCAGCCGTCCTCCCCTGAGGCGGAGCTTGGATGTGACGAGGCGCTCGGGCTCGACCGCGCTCAGGGCGGCCTCGACCGCCGCTAGGGAGAGGCTCCTGGCCGCCCTGTCCGCCCTGGTCTGGCCGTTCTCGATGAGCTCAGGAGCGTTCTTGACGTATGCCATCCTGGGATGCTCTTCTCCGATCCGGCCTGATAAGATAATTAAGGTGCCGTTCGCCGAAAGGCCCTGTCATGGAGCTGAAGGAGCTGGTGCGGGAGAGGTTCGGCGAGCCCCAGAAGTGCTACGGGCACTGCGAGCAGCCGTCCACCCTGAAGTTCCTCGCGGGCCAGGACGCGCTGGTGGCCGCCTACTCCTGTCCGGGGGCGTACGTCTCGAGGATCATGGTCTACGGTCGCTCCCCAGACCTGGAAGCCGCGCTGGCCACGGTCCGGGGGCTGGTCGGACCGGCGCAGGACGTCGGTGCCGAGGACATACGCGTCGCGAGCAGGTACGCCCGGGATCTGGGCCTGGACCAGCGGGGCACGGAGATGGTGATGTCCGTCGCGTTCTGGACGCAGAACTATCGCAGGACCAAGAAGGACGACCCGGACAGGCCGGCGGCCTTCCTCTGCGAGCGGTGCGGGAGCGTCTACACCCAGCCGGCCAGCAGCGCCCGGACCCTCTGCCCGGCGTGCAGCGGGGCCTAGGACGATCGGCCGCCCGGCGTGCCCTTGAACAGGTCGCTCTTCAGGAGGTTCTCGACGGCCCTCCTCGTGTAGGAGACCCCCTCCGAGTAGCCGGTCAGGACGTGCTTCAGCCCTCCGTCGTCCATCTCGACGAAGACCTGGGGGATGGTGTAGTCGGGCGACCAGTCGCCGTGCTCCTTTACCAGCTCGTCGGCCTTCCCGACGTCCGGCGTGTCGATGTCCAGCAGATGGACGGGGACCCCTAGCTCCTTCCCCGCCTTCTTCATCGGCTCGACCGTGGTGGGGACGCAGTGGGGGCACCAGTTCGCATAGACCACGTAGATCGACTTCACCTTGCTCAACGGGGCCGAGCCCCCTCCCCATCGTATAAGGGTGGTGCCCCGCCTAGGGAGAACCGGGGTCGACACCGACGGCTCCGAGGAGCCTCCGGAACTCCTCCTCCGTCACCCACTCCACCCTGAGGTACTCCGTTATCTCGCCGGCGTTCATACCCATCCTGAGCGCCTCCTTCACCGAGGTGCTGTACGCCTCGATCTCCGTCGGCCTGTCGACGTAGCTGTACCTCCTGTCGAAGAGCTCCTTGCCCTCCATGAACTGCCTGACGTGCACGAGCTCGTGGATCACGTCGAGGTACAGGTGCTTCTCGTCGCCCGTCCGGAGGTACTCGCGGCTCACGACGATGTTCCCCGTCTCGTCGTCGACGCGCAGGTACCCCTGCCGCGGGAGTATGTCGACCATGAGCTGCGTGAGCACCTCCTCGGTCCTCTCCCGGAAGATCGCCCTCACGGCCTCGACGGTCTCGAAGCCCGGGAAGACCTCGGAGAAGGCGACCGAGCCGGCCCCCGCGGCCCTGTTGATGCTGTGACCGGAGGCGGCCTTCCCTCCTCTCTTCTTCGCCGTCCCTCCGCTCCCCTTCGCTCTGGCCGTCGTCATCTCGGAGCGTTCCCTGCGTCCTTGACGAACAGCTCCTTGGTGTAGGCCCTCTGGAACCCCAGCTTCACGTAGAACCCCTCAAGCGAGTCGGAGAGGATGGTCTGAAGGATAAGCTTTCCCCCCTCGCTCGTCGACGACGCGTGGGCGAGCAGGGTGCTCGCGACGCGCTTCCCCCTCCAGCCCCGGCGCGTCCCGACGCAGTAGGCGCCGCAGACCTTCCCGGTCCTGAAGAGGGCCGTCACCCCCACGGGCTCTCCTCCGTCCACCGTCCCGAGCAGGAGAGAGGCGCCCTTCACCTCCTCGAGCCGCTTCACGATGGCGACGACCGGGGCCATCGCGGCCCCGCCCGAATCCCCGTAGAACGAGTCCAGGTAGACCCTCGCCCAGTCCTCCTCCCTCGACCGTCCTCCCGCCGCCGTCACCTCTTCCACGCGCACACCGGGGTTCGTCTTGAGCGCCAACTCCGTGCACTCCATCACCGCCATCTGGTCGGCGATCCTGTAGCCTCTCCGCTGCAGGGTGGCCAGGGTCCCCGGGCCGAGCTGGTCGGACCGGAGGAAGAGGTGCGGCTTCCTGCCGAGGGCCTCGAGCTCGCCCTCCATCTGCTCGATGTATCCGTCCGAGCCTGGCGTGACCCTCAGGAAGCCTCCCCGGTTGAAGAAGTACTCGGCAAAGTCCCGTGAGGTGAGCAGGTACGCCTCGGGGCTCAGCCATCTGGCCGTGGTCCAGTGGGACCACCAGGAGACCTCGTTGAGTTCGTACGCCCTCCTACCGCTAGGCCCTGCCAAAGAAGTTCACGCCGAGGATGTTCGACATTATCCTCAGGGCCTCGTAGTAGAGCTCGACCTGGTTCTGGTCCTTCTCGGAGGCGCCGTCCTCGATCAGCTTCCTCATGAACTCGATCGCCCGCGGGGTGTCGAAGTCGTCGTTGAGGAAGCCGTAGAACTCGTTCAGGACCTTGCCCGAGTCCCGCCTGCGGGCCTTGGTCGCCCTCCTCTCCTCCATTATCTTCGACTTGTCCCTCATGGTGCCGTAGACCTCGTCGGTCTTCTTCAGGGCCTTCTCGTCCCACTCCATGTCCTCCCGGTAGTGGCGGGAGAGCAGGTAGAGCCTCAGGGTGTCCGGCCCGTACTCCTTCAGGACGTCCCTGACCGTCAGCACGTTGCCGACCGACTTGGACATCTTGGACCCCTCGGCGTTCACGAGGCCCGTGTGCACCCAGTATCTGACCAGGGGCTTGACCTTCGACAGCGACTCTCCCTGGGCTATCTCCGCCTCGTGGTGGGGGTAGATCAGCTCGTAGGCCCCCCCGTGGATGTCGTACTGCGGCCCGAAGTTCGCCAGGGTGACCGCCGTGTCCTGGATGTGCCAGCCGGGCGACCCCCGCCCCCAGGGGCTGTCCCACCTGCCCTCGACCAGGGTGACGGGGCGCCAGAGCGCAAAGTCCAGCAGGTGCTTCTTCTTGACCGAGAGCTCGAGCGGCCTCAGGGAGAGCTCCCTCGGGGACATGTGCGAGAGCTTCCCGTAGTCGGGGAAGGTCGAGGTGTTGAAGTAGACCGTCCCGTCGGCGATGTAGGCCTTCCCGTCCTTCAGGAGGGTGGTTATCTCGCTGAACATCTCCCCCACGTAGTTCGAGACCCTCTCGTACTTGGTCACCGTGTAGAGCTTCAGGCTGTCCGTGTCCTCGAGGAAGGCCTTGGTGTACTTCTCGGCCAGCCCGACCGAGCCGGTGCCCTCGCGCTTCGCCGCCTGGGCGATCTTGTCGTCGATGTCCGTGATGTTCATGAGGTAGGTGACCTCGAACCCCAGGTGGGAGAGGTATCTGGCCACCACGTCGTAGAAGGTGTAGGTCCGGGCGTGGCCCACGTGCAGGTAACCTTGCACGGTAGGCCCGCAGACGAACATCGAGACCTTCCCGGGGACCCTCGGCTGGAACGACTCCTTCTGCAGGGTCATCGTGTTGTACACCTTCAGGTCAGACTGCATCCTAGGGCGGTTGACACTCTCCACGGTCGATACTGGGTACATCCTCCGTACCGGAAGTATAAATGTGAGTCAATCGCCGGTGTGTTCGACGCCACCCTTGTCCCACGAGAAGCCGCCCGTGTTCTACGAGAAGGAGATATCCTCATTCCCACAGATGATCAGCGAGCTCGACACCATCGACCAGGACGCCGGCATTCGCGCCGCCGGCAAGTACAAGGGCAAGAAGTGCTTCGTCTTCGTCACCCGGTCCGCGAACGGGTATACGTCGGTCCTCTGCAGCCTGAAGCGGGCGGGCAGGGAGAGCTTCCCGGACAAGCGCCTGCTGGCCAAGGAGTTCGAGAGCCTCCCGGACCTCGAGAAGTTCCTGGACGGCGTCGTCGCCAAGCCGGTAGTCGCGAGCGCCTACTGAAGGCGCGCCGTCAGCCGGTCCTCGGCCGGGGATTCCGTCCCTGCGCCGCCGTCGTGGTCCCGTCCCTGAACTCTCCGATCCTCCTCTCGCAGAGCCGGACGTACTCCTGGCTAACCTCGTAGCCGACGTAGTGCCTGCCCGTCCTGATGGCCGCTATGGCGGTCTGGCCCGACCCCATGAACGGGTCGAGCACCACGTCGCCCTCGAAGGTGTAGAGCTGTATGCACCGGTAGGGAAGCTCCACCGGGAACGGGGCCGGGTGCCCCACCCCGCGGGCGCGCTCAGCGTCGAACCTCCAGACGCTCTTGGTGAACTCGAGGAACTCGTCCCTGGAGATGGTCGACCTCCTCCTCTCCGCCCCCTGCGCCTTCCTCGAGAACGCAGACTTTGAGAAGACCAGGATGTACTCGTGGGTGTCCCGGAGCGTGGGGTTGGCCGCCGAGAGCCAGCTCCCCCAGGCCGTCGACGGGCTGCTGCTCGAGTCCTTCGCCCAGATGACCTCCCCTCTCATGAGGAAGCCGAGCTTCTTCACCATGGACTCGATGATGTGCGCGTGGAGCGGTATGTACGGCCTTCTCCCGAGGTTGGCGACGTTGATGCAGCACCTCCCCCCGGGGACAAGGACCCGCCTGACCTCGGCCCAGACCCTCTCCAGGAACTCGAGATACTCCCGAAGGGTGAGGTCTCTGTCGTACTCCTTCCCGACGTTGTAGGGGGGCGAGGTGACCATCAGGTGGACGCTCTCGTCGGGGAGCTCCTCCATCCTCTCGCTCGACCCGCAGAGGACCCGGTCCAGAGACTCCTTCCCGATCGACCTCTCCTCGTAGGCGACCTCGTGCTCCTCCTTCTGGAGGCCGTCGTAGAGCCTGCCGCCGTAGAAGGCCTCCGACCTGTGGCTGATCCTCCCCGGGGAGCCGAAGGCGCTGGTCTTGGTGCTCCTTCGACTTCTCGGCAAGCCGCGTCGGCGACGGCCCGTCTCCTAATAATGGTATAGAGGAAGAGGGCATCGAAAGAAAGGCCGCAAGCTTATCTTTCTGCTGCGACCGACGCGCGAACCATGAAGCCCGCCCTTACCGCCGTGACCCTTGGTGTCGGTGACCTGAAGCGCTCTCTCGCCTTCTACAGGGACGGCCTGCGCTGGCCCACGTCCTCCAAGGAGGAGGACGGCATCGCCTTCTTCCAGCTCACCAACGGCGTGGTGCTGGCGCTCTATCCCAGGGACAGCCTCGCCAAGGACGCCATGACGTCGGCGCCACCCGGGGGGAGCGGTTTCCCAGGGTTCACCCTCGCGCACAACGTGGGGAGCGAGAAGGAGGTGGACGCCGTCTTCGCCGACCTGAAGGCCCTCGGCGCGAGGGTGGTGAAGGAGCCGGAGAAGGCCTTCTGGGGAGGGTACAGCGGCTACTTCGCCGATCCCGATGGGTTCCTGTGGGAGGTCGTCCACAACCCCACCTGGAGGCTGGACGAGCACGGCGTCGTCGTCCTCGGGTAGCCGCCGACCCTCGAGCCCTCTTCCGCCTTCCACGATGACCCCGGTGTCGGCGCGCGAGGGAAGAGAAGGGCCGACCACGGACGCCCTGTTGTCTTGGAGCGGCGGGAAGGACAGCGCGCTGGCGCTCCGCGAGGTGGCCCTGGGCCGCGAGCACAGCGTGAGGGCCCTGCTGACGACCGTCACGTCCGAGTTCGACAGGATAAGCATGCACGGCATCAGGCGAAGCCTCCTGCACGCGCAGGCCTCCTCCCTGGGGCTGCCCCTCGTGGAGGTCTGGGTCCCACCGAACTCCTCCAACGAGACCTACGAGGCCCGGATGAGGGCCGTGCTCACCGGGTACAAGACCAGAGGCGTCGACCACGTCGCGTTCGGCGACCTCTTCCTGCAGGATGTGCGCTCCTACAGAGAGGACGGGCTCTCGCAGATGGGGATGAAAGGGCTCTTCCCACTCTGGGGCCGGGCTACGGAGAAGCTGGCGAGGGAGTTCATCGAGCTGGGCTTCCGTGCGGTGGTCTGTTGCGTCGACCCGAACAAGCTGCCCGGGGAGTTCTGCGGGAGAGAGTACGACGCGGCCTTCCTCGATTCGATTCCTCCCACCGTCGACCCGTGCGGTGAGAACGGCGAGTTCCACACGTTCGTGTACGACGGGCCCGTCTTCAGGAGCGAGATACCGATGGCGAAGGGGAGCGTGGTCCTCAGGGACGGGTTCTACTTCGCCGACCTGATGGCCAGAGGCTAGGCCGGCGGGAGGGTAAGGAAGAACGAAGGCGTACACCTCACTTCGATTCGATGAGAGTGCCGGGGGTGGGATTTGAACCCACGAACCCAAGGGACGGGACGTCCCCTTCATGGCGAGGCCAGATCTTGAATCGGGTCGGCGGGTGGTGCGGGGAGTGGGATTTGAACCCACGAACCCCTAAGGGAGCGGATAACTCCTCCTAGAGCCAGCCAGATCTTGAGTCTCGGCAACCGTTCCGCCGCCTTTGGCCATGCTTGGCTATCCCCGCATTGGGGCGAGCATGACTATCGGTCAAAAGCATTTCCCAAGCCCAGCTCCTTTCTCCACTCGGCGTAGCGAATCGTGTGCGCATCGCTCATAGACCCGATTTGTTCCATCCATCTCTCCACTTCGTTCCTCTTGGAGATACTGGCGACCTGCAAAGGGACCTTGTTGTGACCACCCTTGTGCACGTAGGAATACTTGTGGAAATCAAACCCACAAGCGGCCGCGAGCTCCACAAACCCATCTCTCAAAGCGGTGCTCGAGACGCTCAACATGCAGCTCGCGCGTCTCCGACTATGGGAGAAACAGCCGTCGGAGCTGAAGACGCCCTTGAGGAACGACGTCAGGATCTCCCTGTCCTTGCTTTCGAGGATGGCCTGCGGCACCGCCGCCACGTGAGACTTCCTCCCTCTCGGGAAACCGTACGATAGGAAGAACCCTGCCACCTGGGGCCGCATCGACCTCAGCATCACGGAGCGGTCGCCGGGAAGACTGACCACGGGCTTCACGCCCAGCACGTCCCGAATCAGGGCCGAAGCGCTCTCGACCATCCCCACGTCTCTCCTTGTGAACCTGAGCCCCCATTCGTGCCCAGAGACCCATCCGTCGCCGGCGTGGAGCCCAAGAATGAGCGCGACGCTGGGAGTCAGCCTGGATTCGGGGGCGTGATAGGTCACCGCGTGGTGGCGCATCTCGACTCTCAGCCTGTGCAGGATGTATTGCACCGTCGACCTCGGGACGCCCGTCGCCGAAGCAACACCCCGCGCAGTCATTCCGCTGATGCAGAGTTCAACAATCTGATCGTCCTTCCTCCACTTATTCAGCCTCACCGAGACGCACCATAGAGGAGCCTAGAGCGCTCCGGTACGGATCTGGCCCTGGCCGCGGCGTTGGGCACGACTATCCGCATCACCTCGGCGAGTGCCGTCTAATCCTCACTTCGCCTCGATTAACGCCCGCCTTCAGGTCGAACCTGTATTCCATGAACGCGCCCGGCGTCTAACCTCCGAGATTGCCGAACCTCTCCTCTTTAGACACCGCGTGCACTCGATTGTCCAGACCCCTCCGGAATGTATCATGAAGTCGACGGACATCCTGACCAGTGGGGAGAGCTCGACGACGTGGTGGGCCTTGAAGGAAAGGCGCCGGTCCAGCGGCATGTCCCCCACGGCCCGCTCCTGGACGGTCCGGGGAGTCATTACATGGGTCCTCCTCATCCATTCGATTGACGTTGCACGCTACACCAGTAGTGTATTCCCTAGCCATATCTAAGGACTGATGAAACATGAGAGGCCAGAGGCCGCGGACTGCGTCTGGAGGAGTCGCCTCACCGCTTCCCGCTGACGATCGACCGGCGCCCCATCCCCTTCAGCGCCAGCAAGGCCGTGGCGCCGAGCGCGCCGATCGCCGGGACGAGGGACGCCCAGGACAGGGCGGACTGTGATTGGGACGCGCTGGACGTCTGCGACGTCCCGGTGTAAGTGGTCTGTAGCTGTCGGAAGTAGTTCGCGTCCTGGGTGCCGGCGCCCGCGGTGACGTTCAGAGACAGGGGGGCTGCGCCCTGCCACCTTACGCCGGCGGCCGCACCGGTCGGGTTCGCGGGATAGACGACGTTCGAATCGAAGTCGACGTGCAGGAACTTCGAATCCGTGGCGGCAGCCGTGGAAGAGATCGTAGCCGAACCCGTCCCCCCCGCCTGGGTGATGGCCAGGGTCCAGGTCAGTCCCGCATCGAAGACGCCCCCGATCCCATCGTTCGCGGTCACCCTGGCCGTGACGGTCTCCAGCTGCCATACGGTCACCGTCCAGGTCGGGCATAGGCTCGTCGCGGAGCAGGAAGCCGTGGAGGTCGCGTTCGTCTGTGAAGCGAACCAGTATCCCGTGCCGCCCGAGATGGCAGGGACGGCGGCCGTGACCGTCACGGAGGGATATACCCGGATGTCCGTCGTGGTCCCGGAATGGGAGCAGGCGGCCGTGGCCGGGGAGATCGGGCCGGACGATGCGGACAGGGCCAGCGTCGGGTCCGTCCCATACTGCGAGAGGGTGCAGACCAGCGGAAGGGTCACGAAGGCGACGGGCCGGCTCGACCATACGTCAGCGGTGTACGTGTCCGGGTACCCGGAAGCGTACGCACCGCCTTCGAACGTCGCGCCCCCGATGGTGTACGCGTACGTGCCATCGGAGACCGTGGAGCCGGTCGGCCACTGCCCCAGGGCCTGTGGCGTCTCGGTGTCGGCCGTCCAGGAACCCGTGGGGGCGATGGATATGTGGTAGTCGAGGCTGGTCATGACGTCCTCCACGCCTCCGGAAGCGGCCGAAGTGTCCCCGCCGACGCAGAAGACGGCGTTCGTATAGACGCAGTTCATGTCATGGACCGCAATCGGCAGCGGCGTGCCCTTGTCCCACGATGAGACGTACGGGAAGGTCGTGCTGAGAGTGGCGTAATAGACGCTGGCAACGTCGATCTCCTCCCGGATGCCGCCCACGCAGACCACCGTGCCGGCATCCTGGGCGCATCCCTGGTTGTAGACCGCGAGGGGGTAGTCCGTGCCAGCGTGCCACGCCCCGATGGTCCCCGATGACAGCGACGCCTCTTCCGTGGCCGCGGTGAACGCGGGACCGCCCGATCCGCCGTTCCCTCCGAAACAGAACATCGCGCTGGAGTAGGTCACGCAGGGGACCAGGGATATCGCCTGCGGGTACGCGGTCTGGGGGGTCCAGGCGCCTATTCCAGACGAAGACACCGGGGCGCTGTAGGCGTGGGCCGTCGCAGCCAGGGTGGTGTACGTCCCCCCGACGCAATAGATGTACCCTGCGTTCGTGACGCAGCTCGGGGGGAAGGTGCCGAAGGATTCCGGGTATGGTGTGGTCGGGTTCCAGGTGCCGACGACCCCGCCGGAAGCGGAAGCATAGTAGGTGGTCCCGGCAGATCCCACGCAGTAGATGTATCCGGAGTAGTACCCGCAGGAGAAGTCCTGCAAGGTTCCTCCGGGAATCTGGGGCTGCGAACTCCAGGTGATGTCGGAGGGGCCGGCGGAGAGCGTCCCGACGTAGACGCTGGCGGTGGGACCGGTCAGATACCCCGTGGTGTATCCCCCAACGCAGTAGATGTACGTCCCATCGGTCGCGCAGCCGTTCGGCGTCATCATGTCCACGGTCGGATAGTACGATGTGGCGGTCTGCCAGAAGGGCGTCCCGGAGTTCGAGTAGACGACTCCGCTGGGCGTCGTGGCGCCGCCGTTGTACTTCTGCGGGTACCCCCCGATGCAGTAGAGCGTGGGACCGACCGTGACGCAGGAGCCGTACCAGTCGTTCGTGGGGATGTCGTCCATCCTGGTCCATCCCGTGGTCCCGGCGGAGGTCAGGGTCGCATAGTACGCGTTACCGGCGGTGGTGCCGGAGCTATACCCGCCACCGCAGAAGACCGTGGTTCCGATCACGCCGCAGTTCGAATTGGCCGTGTCCAGGGGGAACGGGACGGCGGCCGTCGACCAGGCCGAGAGGCCGGGCGGAGAAGACGAGAACTTCGCGTAATATAGGAGGTCCTGCGTCTGCGGGGTGTCTTCGTTGCCCATGCAGTAGACGTAAGAGCTCCCGGAGGCGGTTGCGGTGACGCACGAGCCGTCGATGAACTTCGCCGGAAGGGACGTGGCTGCCGTCCAGGTGCCGAACCCCGTGGTCAGCAGCTGCGCGTAGTACACGGTGGCCGCCCCGTCGTTCTGGCAGTAGACGTACCCGGAATTCTGGACGCAGTGCGGGACGATCCCCACGTTGGGGAAGGAAGACGACGCGGACGTCCAGGGACCGACGTCGCCCCCTGAAGCCGTGGCCCAGGCGGTCTCCCTCCCGCTTCCGACGCAGTAGATCCGTCCGGAATAGGTGACGCAGGAATATCCATCGGCGGTGCCCACGTCATGGGCGCCCGCGGACCAGGTGATCGAAGAGGGCGAGGCACCGATGGAACCGAGAGACTGCCCGTACACCACGGCCGCCGGCATGACGCCGGAAGGCGGAAGCATCCTGATTCTGAACCAGTTCGCGGCTATGACGCAGTCGCCCGAAGAGTACTCGCACTCCCCGATCAGGGCCTTCCCAGAACCCGAAGCGGGAACGTCCGCCGTGACGGACGTGGAAGTTCCGGAGAACCCGTAGTCGGTCTGATAGTAGGCGGTCGCGGTCCCGGAATAGGACCAGCCGAAGCTGTAGACCTGCTGCCCCCACGTGTCCTGATAGATGGTCGTGGCCGTGGACGGACCCGAAGAAGACTGCGTCAGAATGCCGTGCGTCCCCGCGACGTTTTCGTAGACGATCTCCCCGTTGGACGAGGCGGGCCCGTGATAGATCCCGATGAACGAGTCGACCGCGCTCCCCCACGTGAGGAGCGCATAGATGTCCACGACCTGCCCCGAGGTCATTATCGCGTTCGTGGTCGCCACCGAAGTGTACGCCGCCTCGGTGGAGGTGATGACGAGCCCGTTGCTCTGGGTCACGGAACCCCCAGCGCCGACGGCGTTCGTGAACAGGGAGGCGTCTTCGGTGGTCCCGTTGAAGTTCGCATAGCAGACGGTCAGGGCGCAGGTGGCGAAGACCTTCGGGCCGTTGTCGTACTGCCCGTACGTCGCCGAGTACTGAGGCGCCTCGCCCCACCACACTCCGTCGAACGTCGTGCTGGTGGAAAGGAAGCCCATGTAGATGGTGAGAGATCCGCCGCTGGCCGGGACGGTGCTGTTGCCCAGGTTCACCCAGACGACCGAAGACTGCGAAGCTGACAGCGCCCCCGTGAAGCAGGAAGACTCGCACCATGCGTACAGGTGGCGGGTCGCGGCCGAGTCGCTGTAGAACCGGACGTTGCCGATGTCGGAGCGGAGATGCGCCGAGAACTGCTGCCAGTTGACGGTGACCTGCTGCTGGAAGTTCACGGCCGTCGCCGCGGACTGCGAGTTGGTGATCGTGATGGGGACCACGTACACGGGCGTATCGCCGTGCGCATCGGATGGCGCCCAGATCGTCAGCGCCGATACGGACGACGCGGCGAAGAGCAACAGGACGAGGGCCGCCTTCTTGCTCGATGACGGCTGGCGCCGAACGGTACCGTGGCTCGTGCTCAAGCGCCCCCGCTCGTCCGCCGCGATTCCTTGTTCTTACCCGTTGCCTCGTCCCATTGGGCTCGTCGGGTCAGCGCCTCCGAGAGGGCCTGGATGGATCTCGATACTCGGACTGCGGTCCGCTCGTCTTCGCAGGTCGTCGACGACACTGAGGACGGAGGTCCAGTCGGAGACGTGCCGCCCGTCGCGGGCCGGTCCGAGCCGCTGGACCAGCTGCCTCACCGCCTCATCCCGGCCATCGCCCGTCGTCTCATCCCCTTCAGCACGAGCGCGCCTGCGGCGCAGAGCGCGGCGATCGCAGGGACGAGGGACGCCCCGGACAGGGCAGACTGTGATCGCTGTGACCGGGACGCGCTGGACGCTGCGGTGGTCGACGTCGAGCCCGGAGCGCTGGAGGTGGCTTGGGTCGTGGAGGCCGACGACGAGGAGGTGGTCGTGGCGGAGGACGACGGAGGCGTCGTAGAGGGCGAGGCTGTGGCGGAGGACGAGGTCGTCGAGACCGAGGAGCTCAGGAGAACCGGCATCATCCCCACGCTCATCGACGCGCCCGCCTGATACACGCTCCCGTTCAGCTCCTGGTACTCCGAAAACCCGGCCGGGGGCGTGTACTGGACCGGGGTCTGGCCCGAGTCGGCGAAGGCAATCTCGGCGAGGCTTCCGCTGGCCAGCACCATGGGGCAGGTCCACACTCCGTCCGCCAGCGCGCACGGGCCCTCCATGGTCGACCCCACGAGCCACCGGTAGGTCTGGTCGTATCCCTGGTTGATCTCCGCGAGTGCGTCCGAGGTCCCGAAGCCGGCCAGGCCGTTCTCGGGGCGGAACTCGGTGAACCAGACGGCGAGCGAGACGTTCTGGCTCGCCTGTACGACGTACCAGCGCGAGACGTAGGCCGTCTGCTCGTCGGCGCTGCCCAGCAGGCCCGGCCCTATGATGTCGGACGGGAAGCCTCCCTCGGTGGCTATCAGCGGAAGGCGTGAGAGGCCATAGTCCGCCATTATCGCCCTCGTGTCCGCGATGGCCGTCGTCAGCGCGGAGCCAGCGCACGCCTGGATGTCTCTCTGGGGGCAGGCGATGGACAGCTTCGCGCACGCGCTGTCGTTGGACAGGCACGCGTACGGATGGTAGGCGACGGCGTCGGCGAACGCCCCCCCTCCCGCCTTGAAGTACTCCGCGAGCCAGCACTCCGAGACGTCGCATCCCGGGGAGTACTGAAGGACCCCGACCCTTGACGCCGAGGGGGCGATGACGACGGCGCCGGGGTCGATCGCCTTTATGTCGGCGTAGGCGTGCTGGGCCATCGTCACCATCTCGCCGACGCTGCCCGAGAAGGTCTCGTTGAGGTTCGCCTCGTTCCAGAGCTCGAAGTACTGGATCCGCCCTGCGTACCTCGCCACGACCGCCTTGACGAACGAGTCCCAGTCGTTGATGTGGGCCGGGGGCGCGGCGCACCCGGTCACGTTCTCGATGGCCGTGAGGATACAGCCCTGGGCCGGGGCCGAGGAGGCCCACTCTGGCGTCGACCAGAAGGTGTAGACGAACCTGGCGATCCCAGCGGCGCGCGCCGACGCGATGGTCCCGTCGAGGGGCGCCCAGTCGTACGTCCCGTTCGCCGGCTCGACGTCGTTCCACTCCGTCCCCTGGGTCTTCCCGAGGGTCCCCACCGGGACGCCGACCGGGAACGTCGAGCCGCTCACCGTGAGGTACGCCACGGACAGCCCGAAGAAGGTGGCCGGGACGGCTGCGTTCATAGGCGCCTGACCCGGGGCCGACTGCCCACTTACGCCCGCGGGGATGGCGGAGACCGCGAACAGGAGCAGCAGGAAGGTGGCGACGAGAGGTCCGGTGTCCTTCAACCTTTGACCCGAAGCCGCGCCCGGCCTATAAAACGGATTTCGGGGTCGGACGCCGTGAGCCCGCGGCGCGGAAGCCGCCGCCCAGGATCTACCCGCGGCCGGCTGCGCGGCGGCGCCGTCGAAAGCTTAACTGAGCGCCGGGGGCCTTCCGGCCGATGAAGCTTCAGGAGAAGGTCGCCGTCGTGACGGGAGGGTCGCGCGGGATCGGGAGGGCGATCGCGAAGACCCTGGCCGGAGAGGGTGCTCGCGTCGCGGTGAACTACGTCAGGGAATCGGTCGAGGCCGAGAATGTGGTCCGGGAGATTCAGGCGGCCGGAGGGAGCGCCGTCCCGATCCAGGCGGACGTCTCGATGAAGGCCGAGGCGCAGAGGCTCATAGACGAGACGGTCCGCGAGTTCGGGAGGCTCGACATCCTGGTCAACAACGCCGGCATCCTCGTCGAGGGGACCATACTCGACATGAAGGAGGAGGGCTGGGACAGAGTGATGGCGGTCAACCTCAAGGGGCCGTTCAACACGATGCAGGCGGCGGCGAAGGTCATGGTCCCGCAGAGGTACGGCAAGATAGTCAACGTCTCCTCGATCTCCGGCCTGGGGGGCGCCCCGAAGGGGGAGATCGCCTACGCGCCCTCGAAGGCGGCCCTCAACATGCTGACCACGGTGGCCTCGCTCGACCTGGGCCAGTACGGGATCAACGTCAACTGCGTCGCGCCGGGGTGGACGGTGACCGACCTGGTCGTCAGGAACGCCGGGAGCCCGGAGAGGTTCGAGGAGGTCAGGCGGATCAAGTCGCAGATGGCCTCGATGGGAAGGGCGGGCGAGCCCCAGGACATCGCGAACGTGGTCCTCTTCCTCGCGTCCGACGAGTCGAGCTTCGTCTCGGGTCAGGTCATCGTCGCCGACGGGGGCCGCAAGGACTTCATGAGCCACGGATAAAGGACGGCTCGAGGGTTCCGCCTCCCGAAGCGGCCCCTAGGGACCCGCATCCTCGACCATCGCCCGGAACCAGCGCGAGGCGGTCCTCTCCCTCGACGGAGGGGGTGTGGACGGTCAATCACTGGCTCGTTATGACGCAGATCCTGCTCGTCTTCCTGAGCAGCCTGTTGAGCGCTATCTCTATGATTATGCTGCAGTAGCGCGCGAGCTGCCCGAAGCCCGAGATGATGCGGCGGACGCCCGGGTTCCCGAACTCGAAGAGCTCGGTCATGACCTGCTTCTCGAGCCGCAGGGTCTCCTCCACGGTCTCCACGGCCTTCTCGATGGTGCGAGCGTCGGGGGTCAGGAGGCTGTCCATCGTGACGTCGAACGCGTCCTGGGCCCTGTGTGCCAGGACCTCGATCTTGGCGACGACGTCCCCGACGATCTTCATGCCCGCCTCCCTGAAGCTTATGGTCTCCTCGGTGAGCTCCAGGATGATCCTCCCGATCTCCTCTATGGTCTTCGCCGAGACCCTGTCCCCGGACGTGTGGAGCGGGCTCTCGAGCCCGATCTTGCTCGAGATCTCCCTGTTGCTGAGCGCCACAAGCAGCTGCCGCACGATGAGCCAGTAGAGCTCGTCGATCTCCTGCTGGATCCTCCTGATCTCGTTGAGTGGCCCGGGGCCCCCGCCCCGCAGCGCCTCTATCGAGTTGGCGAGGGACCTCGAGACCAGGAGCTGGAGGCGCTTGATGAGCGAGTCCACGGGGAACTTCGCCGGGTCCATGAAGCTCTGGGCGAGCAGCCGGCCCTCGGAGGACTCGACAATCTCGAGGCCCCGCAGCTCCCTCATCGTCCTGCTGGCGTGGGTCAGCCGCGACGTCTTCATGCCGTACTTGGAGGTCAGCTCTATGGAATCGTACCCGAGCATGTAGCAGCTGACGATGAGCCGGGAGAGCAGCTCGTCGCTCTCCACCAGGTCCGACCTGATGGAGGCCTTCACCGTCTTGGGCTTCCTGACCGTCGGGATGATCCTGATGGTGCCGTCGTCCTCCTCCTTGACGACGACGCTGTCGCCCTCGTGGAGGTCCAGGTGCTTGACGTACTCCTTCGGTATGGAGACCATCTGCGTGAAGCCGCCGGCCCTCTGGATCTTCCTGACCTCGCTCATACCTAGTAAGTAGTTTTCATATTATATAGACTATATCCTTTTATGATTTAACACGGGCGGCTAAACTCAGGTTACTGCTTTTGAAGCGCAACGACTTTTCATGGATGATCGGTGGCGCACAGGGTAGCGGGGTCGACACCTCCGCCAACATCTTCGCCAAGGCCGCGGCCCAGGGAGGGCTGCAGGTCTTCGGGAACAGGGAGTACTACTCCAACATCAAGGGCGAGCACAGCTACTTCCGGGTGAGGGTCGGCAGGGACCCGATCCACTCCCACGTCGACACCGTCGACATGCTCGCCACCTTCGACGACGAGACGGTGGCGCGCCACGCCGGGGAGGTCCGGAGGGACGGCGGCATAATCTACGACCCTGCGCTCGGCGCCAACGCCATCGAGAACATGCCCACGATCGAGTCCAACGTGAGGAGGCGGCTCTACGCAGAATTAGACGGGAACAAGCTCCCCCACACCGTCGAAGGGATCCTCGAGGTCGCCAGGAGGAGGGGCGTCCACATCTACGCCATCCCGTACATGGAGCTCCTCAAGAAGGTAGGCGAGAAGATAGGCGAGACCTCCCTGAGCTCCCTGACCAGGATGACCAACGTGATGGCCGTCGCCTCGTCGTTCGCTCTCCTGGACTACCCGGAGTCGAACATCGCCGACGCCATCCGGAAGCAGTTCCGGACCAAGCCCAAGGCGGCCGAGATGAACGTCTCGGCCATAGCGACCACATACGAGTTCGTGAGGGACAAGTACAACGGCGGCTTCGGCTACAAGCTCCAGCCTATCGAGACCCGCGAGAAGCGCATGTTCCTCAGGGGCAGCAGCACCATAGGCATAGCGAAGATCCTCGCGGGCTGCAGGCTCCAGACCTACTACCCGATCACGCCGGCCAGCGACGAGTCCGAGTACCTCGAGGCCCACGAGAACATCGACGCCGCGGGGGCGGACGACGCCGCGCTCGCGGCCGAGGCCAAGGCGATGCAGACCTCGATAGCGGTCGTCCAGACCGAGGACGAGATAGCGGCCGTCACCATGGCGGTGGGCGGCGCGCTCACGGGGGTCAGGGCGTCCACGTCCACCTCGGGCCCCGGCTTCTCGCTGATGGCCGAGGGGATAGGGTGGGCCGGGATAAACGAGGTCCCGGTCGTCGTCACCCTCTACCAGAGGGGCGGCCCGTCGACGGGGCTCCCGACGAGGCACGAGCAGGGAGACCTGGGGTTCGCGCTCCACATCGGCCACGGCGACTTTCCCAGGATAGTCATGGCCAGCGGGGACCTCGAGGAGGCGTTCTACGACACCACGAAGGCCTTCAACTACGCCGAGAAGTACCAGCTGCCCGTGATACACATGGTCGACAAGGCGATGGCCAACTCCGACCAGACCTACCCGCTCTTCAACCCCGACCTGGCGAGGATAGAGAGGGGCGAGCTGATCACCGGTGCCGTCCCGGGCGACGCGAACGCCGAGTTCCTCAGGTTCAGGCAGACCGAGTCGGGCATCTCGCCGAGGCCGGCCATAGGGACCAAGGGCGGCATCTACTGGAACACGGGCGACGAGCACGACGAGAAGGGGCACATCTCCGAGGACCCGACCAACAGGGACGCCATGATGGAGAAGAGGATGAACAAGCTCGCCATCGCTGCCAGCGAGATACCCCTCGAGGAGAAGGTCAGGCTGTACGGGCCGAAGGACGCCCAGATCACCCTGGTCAGCTGGGGGTCGCCGAAGGGCCCGATCCTCGACGCCATGGAGGTCCTGAAGGCAGACGGGATCTCGGTCAACTTCCTCCAGATCCGCCTGATCAAGCCCTTCCCCACCGAGTACGTGAGGGAGGTCCTGTCCTCGGCCAAGCAGGTCGTGGACGTAGAGATGAACTACTCTGGGCAGCTGGGCGGCGTGATAAGGGAGATGACCTGCGTCCCGGTGGAGCGGTACATCCTCAAGTACAACGGGAGGCCGATGTCGGAGGAGGAGATCTACAACGCGGTCAGGCAGATAGCGGAGGGGACCGCTCCCGGCAGGTTGGTGTTGACAAATGGCGCTTAAGCTCACCGACCTAAAGTCGGACTTCCACAACGACTGGTGCCCCGGCTGCGGCGACTTCGGGATAATCAGCGCCGTCCAGATGGCACTGGCCGAGATGAACATCGAGCCGCACAGGCTCGCCCTCGTCTCCGGCATCGGTTGCTCCGGGAAGACGCCGCACTTCTTCAAGGCCTACGGGGTGCACACCCTCCACGGCCGGTCGCTCCCGTTCGCCACGGGGATCAAGCTCTCGAACCCCAAGCTCGAGGTCGTCGCCTGCGGCGGTGACGGGGACGGGCTGGGCATCGGCGCCGGCCACTTTGTGAACTCGGGCCGGAGGAACGTCGACATGACCTACATCATCTACGACAACGGCGTCTACGGGCTCACCAAGGGGCAGGCCGCGCCCACCCTCAAGCTGGGGGTGAAGACCAAGTCGCTCCCGCTCCCTAACGTCAACTCGGCGATCAACCCGATAATGCTCGCCCTCGCCGCGGGCTACACCTTCGTCGCCAGGGGCTACGCCTACGACGTCCGCCATCTCAAGGAGGTCATCAAGAAGGCGGTGCTCCACAAGGGGTTCGCCTTCGTCGACGTGCTCCAGCCCTGCCCCACCTACAACGACATCCTGACCAAGGAGTACTGGCAGGGGGAGGGCCTCCTGGACGCCGCTGGCCGGCCGATGCCGCGCACCTACAAGCTCGACGCCACCGGGTACGACGGGGTCGTCAAGACCGACGACGAGGGCGAGATGGAGGAGAAGATCAAGCAGGGCATCATGAAGTCGTTCGAGTGGGGCGACCACACGCCCATCGGCGTCTTCTACCAGAACGAGAGGATACCCACCTACGAGGAGAGGCTCGGCGCCAGGATGCCGACCTACATGTCGAACCCGCCCGCGGAGCAGGAGATAGCCCGGAAGGACGGGACCTCGACGGCGAACATCTCGAGGCTCCTCGACGAGCTCAGGGTGAACTGACGGCGGGAGGAGGGGCGGCCCGACCCGGCCCGGCCCGACCCAGCGGATCAGGTCAGCCGCCGTTCCTGAAGTACCGCAGCATGCGTACGCCCTCCGCGTCGACGCGCATGTTGACCTGCCACCTCTCCACTCCCAGCTCCGTGGCCCTCCTGGCCGCCTCCAGGATCGGCGCGTTCTGGCCGTCCCGGGCCGGCGGCTCGAACGGCTTTGCGTCGTAGAGGTAGCACAGCAGGATCGCCGCCCTCTTTCCCTCCCTCAGCGAGGCGCCCAGCTCCCCCATGTGCCTGATGAGCCGGTCGAAGGAGTCGAAGCGCCCGTGCCTCGACCTGGCCAGGCCCGCCGGCACCGGGAGCACGGTCAGCGGCGTCTTCACCTCGACGTAGGTCCCCCCGACCAAAAAGTCGATCCTCGAGGAACCCAGCCTGACCTCGCGCCTGACCTCTCCCGAGGCGAGGTCGGGCATCCGGCCGGCGCGCAGGAAGAACTCGACGTAGCGGTTCGCGGCGTTCTGGTTTATCCCTATCCAGGACCTGGAGCGGCTCCTCGGCGGACCGAGGGATATCGCCTCGACCGTCCCAGCGGTCTTCCTCTTCATGGTCATCGCCCCGCCGTCGGCCGCCCTCGAGAAGAGGCACGGTACCCCGGAGATGCTCACGTCCCCGAGCCGTCCCGTCGCCGGACAGTGGCATGTGAGAGTCCTGCCGCCCTCCTTCTTCTCCCTGACCGTCATGATGAACCTGTTCGGCCGAGCCAGCACGACCCCCTCCTCGAGCCGCTCTGGAAACCTGTACCGTTGCGATCGGGCCTGCCCCGTCGCCGGCGGAACCCCTGCCAGCGGAGTCAAGAGGTCGATCCAGCCCCCTCCTCCTCCTCTTCTCCTTCTTTCTTTTTCTCCTTCTCCTTCTCCTCCTTGCTCAGGCGCTCGGCCATGCCCGACCCCCACATGTAGAGGGACCAGTACCCGCACCACTGGCCGTACTGGTGGTTGACGTCGTCGAGCGTCTTCCCGGGCCCGTAGAGCTCCTGGAGCATCCTCTCGACGGGCTTCATGTTGTAGCGGAGCCTCTCCACTCGCCCGAGCCCCCTGAACAGGATGAACTGCGCCGCCCACTCCCCTATCCCGTTGACCCTCCGCAGCCTCTCCTCCGCCTTCTCGTAGAGGGCCGTCCTGAGGAAGCGCTCGTCCAGGTCCTCGAAGTTCTCGAGCAGCGAGCCGAGCCGGACGGCCGACCTCTGGTTGCGGGTCGCCTCGAGCAGCTCCCTCGGGGTCGCCTTTTTCATCCTCTCATAGTCCGGGAAGGCCCAGTAGGTCGACCCCTCGAAAGAGACGCTCGCGCCGAACCTCTCGACCAGGGCCTGCTTCATCCTCTTGGCGAGCGGCATCTGGACGCGCTGGTTGAGGATGGCCCAGCACGAGATCTCCAGCAGCGACGGGAACTTGACGTGGTGCAGCCCCCAGAGGCGCTCGACGAGGGGGTGGAACGGGAGGTCCTTCTCGGCGATGGCGTAGAACGGGCGGATGTCGTCATCGAGGCTAAGGATGAAGGAGATGCGCCCGGCGACCCTCTCCGCCACCTGGCCGGGGAGCTCCTCCTCGCTGAAGAGCTCGTAGCGGACCTCCGTCCGGGACGGCGCCCCGTCAGGGTCCCTCCCGGCACCGCCCACCCGGAAGAGCACGGGACTCCCGTCCACCATGATGGCCTTGGTGAGCGTCAGTCCTCCTCCTTCCTCTCCGGCCACCCGCTGCTCCCCCGCCAGCGGCCCGAACCCCCCGATAAAGTCCAGGGACCTTCGCAGGTCGAACGGCGGGACCGCCTTCAGAGTGCCGGACCGCTTGTGCATCGGCCCCATCGGGGGTCCCAGAGCTAATAAACGCCGGCCCGGACGTCTCGGGGCGTGCTCGACGAGAGGGAGGACAACCCCGGGCGGCCTCTGGTGGCCATCGGCTCGAGGAACCCGGCGAAGACCAAGGGCGTCAGGTCCGTCTTCCCGACCTTCGTCCCCGGCTGCTCGTTCGTCGAGGTCGACACCTCCTCCGTGGTGAGGGCCCAGCCCATGGGGATGAGGCAGGTGCTCGCCGGGGCGTCGAAGAGGGCCGGGTTCGCGCTCACCAGCTGCGCCGCCGACTTTGGGGTCGGGGTCGAGGCCGGGATACTCTCGATCACCCCCACCCAGCACATCAACCTCCAGGTCGCGGTGATCATGGACAACGAGGGCCACACGGGGACCGGCGTCTCCTGCGGGTTCCTCATACCGGAGCGCTTCGTCGACAGGATGCGGAGGGAGGGGGTGGAGCTCGACCGGTACTCCCACGAGCTGACCGGGGCCGAGAGGATAACCGAGGAGGAGGGGATAGTCTTTCACGTCTCAAAGGGCAGAGTCTCGCGGCTCCAGATGACCGAGCAGTGCGTCTCGATGGCGCTCATCCCCTGGCTCAACGAGAAGGCCTACGGATTCTGAGGTCCGCCCCCCTGGCCTCTGTTGCGTAACCTTTGATACCCTGGCGCCCATCGATGCGACGGCAGACATGGCCGGAGCACCACCGCCCTCACCCCGCAGCACGACCCACGGGCTCCTCTTCCTCATGTTCCTCTCGTTCATCGCGAGCTTCCTCGTCGCCCGGGCCTTCGCCACGCTGAACCCCAACACGGTGGTCATGACCGGCGGAGTCCACCTGCACCACTTCTGGTACGGCCTCGTCCTGATCGTCGTGTCCGGAGGCCTCGGCATAGTCCACGACGACCCCCGCTACAGGCGGCTCTACGCCGTGCTCTTCGGGCTCGGGGGAGGGCTCGTGGGGGACGAGGTGGGGCTGCTGATGACCTTCGGGAACTACGACTCGGTCATCACGCTCTACTTCTTCGTCATCGTGGTCTCGGCGGGCGTGCTCCTCACGCTGCTCTCGAGGTACAGGGAGGAGCTCGAGTACGACGTCATCTCGCTGGGGAGGGGCGAGAGGCTGATCTACGCGGGCCTGGGGGTGGCCTCGGCCTCCGCGCTCTGGTTCGCCGCCGGGCTCATCGTCCCGGGCATCGCAGCGCTGGCCGTGGGAGCCGTGATCGCCGTCGTGGGACTGCGGTCTCACGGAAAGCAGCAGCAGTAGTAGCAGACGGCCAAGAGGCGAGGCGGCGCTGCCAGCATATCGTGGGAGAAGCCGTCGCGCCATACGGATTCGAGTCCTCCGTCCGGCTCCCTGGGCGGAGACGCCGGGCTCGCAGGTCAGCCCAACGAGCTGTGCACGACCCTTCCGCCGACGATCGTCAGGACGGACTCGGTCATGGGCAGCTCGGACGGAGCGACCTCCAGTATGTTCTGCGACAGCACGGCTATGTCGGCGAGCTTCCCGACCTCGATGGTGCCCTTCCGGTCATCCTCGAACTCGGCGTAGGCGGACGCCGCAGTGTACGCCCTGACGGCCTCCTCCCGCGTGAGGGCCTCCTCCGGCCGCCCGGAGTAGAGGCTGACCAGCATGATGTCCAGGAACGGGTTCATGGCGCCGTCCGAGCCGATGGCCAGGGGGACCCCGGCGTCCATCAGCGAACGGACCGGATGGCGCGCCCCGGCCTCCGCCGCGCCGAAGCGCCTCCGGGAGAGCGGGTCCAGCCTCAGGTGGGTCGGGTTGACGACCACGACCACGCCCAGCCTCCGCGCCCGGGGGACCAGGTCGGGCAGCATCCCGTCGCCGTGCTCGATGCGGACCCGCCTGTCGGCCCACGCCTCGGGTCCTCCCCCGTCGTCCTCCATCGCCTCGAGGAGCTCCTCTATGGCGCGGTCGCCCACGGCGTGGACGATCAGCTGCGTGCGAGGGCCGCGCACCTCCTCCAGGACGGCCCTGATCTCCGGACCGGAGAACGTCGTGACCCCCGACCACCCGGGGTCGTCGGCGTAAGGCTTGCGCTGGGCAGCGGAGCGCTCGACCGGGGTGCCGTCGAGCAGCCACTTCAGGCCGTCGACGCGGACCCTGTCGGAGATCGCCGGGGGGACGGCGAGGGGGTGGCCCGGCCTCGGGCGCGCCTTCTCGCCCGTCAGCGGCATCGGGATCACCCTCACGCGGACCGGCGGGTCGATGACGGCGAGCATCTCGACGAGCCGCTGCGGGTCGTTGGGCAGGGACATGAGCTGGACGCTCGTGAGCCCCCATCTGGCGCAGTCGTCCAGCATCCTGCGCAGGCCCGCCTCCTCGCCGACGCCGTCGTGGAGCCTCTGCTGCAGGCCGATGGCCGCGTACTCGTGGACCACGCCGTCCCAGCGCGTCCCCCGCATGTCCTTGCCGAAGAACCCGCCCAGGACGGGGGGCGCCTCCTCGTCGACGCCGAGCCGCCGGCTCATCGCGCGGTTCAGGATGGCGGCGTGCGAGGTCCACGTCCTCAGCATCACCGGGTGGACGGGGGCGACCTCGGTCAGCTTCGCGGAGGTGCACCTGGGGTCGAAGAACGCGTCGGCGCCGATGGCCCCGCTGACGACCGTGCCCGCCGGTTCGTGCCGCACGGCCCACCCGACCGCCTCGAGGACCTCCTCCCAGGCGGGCTCCATCCCCTTGAAGGGCAGTGTCCTCCCTACCCAGCGGGGCGAGAAGTGGGCGTGTGCGTCGTTGAGGCCGGGGATCGCGAGGCGTCCCCCCAGGTCTATCACCCTCGTCCTGGGCCCGGCGAGGCCGAAGACCCGCTGCGTGGTGCCGACGGCCGAGATGCGGTCCCCGGTGATGGCCAGCGCCTCGGCGAACGACGTCGTCCCGGCCACGGCGGTGAATATCTCGCCGTCGAGGAGCACCATGTCGGGCCTGTCCCGGGGCGGGGGAGGAGGGGGATGGCTCCCCATCATCATGGGCTGCCGCGTCCTCCTTGCGAGAGCTCGACCATGGCGCGGCCCCGTCGGGACCGGTGACCAAAAAACGTTTGGACTTTCGCATTTCTGTTACTCGAAGCGGACAGGGGAGCGCGAGCGCGCGGCGCGGGCGGGGCGTCGGACCCGTCGTCGTCGGCTCGGGTGAGGGGTCCGGAGGCCCCATCGTCCAGAAAAGGAGGCGGATTCGGGCTTTTCTGTGGCAACGTTTATATCACCACCTTGGACCTGCGGATAGTTTGCGCATAGCTTGGCGGCGCCTGTGTTGAGTTTCGGGCAGAGCCCGATCGGTGAGACGCATGGCCTCCAGATGCGCGCACACAAAGTGGAGATCTAACGAACAGTTAGATCTGACATTGGCAATGCTTTAAACTCCGCAGTAATGCGTATCCAACTCCCGATAATCGACTCCAGTTGATCCTGCTGGACCCGACTGCTATCGGATTGAGATTTAGCCATGCGAGTTGAACGCTCCCCTGTTGCGGGGGGCGTAGCGTACGGCTCAGTAACACGTAGTCAACCTGCCCTGGAGACATGGACAACCCCGGGAAATCTGGGACTAATCCATGATAGGTCATCCCATCTGGAAGGAGGGATGGCTCAAAGGGGCGCGAGAGCTTCTTTCTTGCGTTCGCTCCAGGATGGGACTGCGGCCGATCAGGCTGTTGGTGGGGTAATGGCCCACCAAACCTGTAACCGGTACGGGCCTTGAGAGAGGGGGCCCGGAGATGGACACTGAGAGAAGGGTCCAGGTCCTACG
>JBEKTS010000008.1:0-35753 GCA_049515775.1 Nitrososphaerales archaeon
CTCTTCACGGCGCCCCTGTGGGGCGGCGCGGTCGCCGCGGCGTCCCTGACCGCAGCGTCGCGGGCTTACCCGCCCGGACCGGGCTGGGCGGGCCTGGTCCTCTGGACCGCGATGGGCGTCCTCGTCTCGGAGGAGCACCTCTTCCTCGACAGCCTGACCCAGGCGGGGGTATACGCGTGGTCAAGGCGCATGGCCCTCGCGCACTTCCGGTACGACAACCCGCTCCTGAACCTCGGGTTCGCCCTACTGGGCGCGCTCCTCATAGCGGTCGCCCTGGGGTCGTGAGCCGGGGCTCCGGGGAGGGTCGTCCGGGCGCCAATAGGCTTATCACGTTTGGCGACGCGCTTCCCGGCATCGCACTTGAAAGGTTCCAAGCTCGCCGTGGAGATCCGGCGCGACGCCGAGGTGAAGCTCTTCCCGTTCACGGACTACTTCGCGGGATTCGAGAAGGTCGAGGCGGTGAGGTCCCTCTTCGGGGAGAGGACCGAGGAGGTCCTGGGCGGCCTGAAGGTGGAGTTCTTCTCGCTGCGGTTCGGCTACATGAGCGTCAGCGACGAGGACGGGCACATCCTGATCAGCACCGACCACCTGAAGGGCGCCGACCTCGACGTCCTCTACCTGGACATCGTGCACGAGCTCTTCCACGTGAAGCAGTTCATGGAGGGCAAGAAGCTCTTCCAGGACGAGTTCGAGTACGTCGACAGCCCGATAGAGGTCCCCGCGTACAGGTTCACGATAGAGGAGGCGAAGCGGATAGGGATGAAGACGGAGCAGATGATCGAGTACCTGAAGGTCGAGTGGGTTACCGAGGAGCAGCACGCCCGCCTGGTGAAGACCCTGGAGCTCTCCTAGCCGGGGCCTGGACAGACCGACCAACTAGCCTTATACCGAGGGGCCGAGGCTCTCCTCCAGGCTTGAAGTTCCAGAGAGACGCCTACAAGGAAGCGATAGACAAGGTGCGCTCGACCCACCGAGACTCCGTCCCGGTGGCGCACGAGACGCTGGTCTGCCCGCGCTGCGGGACGAAGCAGCAGGTGAGCGACAAGCCCGGCATGCGCACCTGCCTGAAGTGCGGGTTCGAGTTCAGGCCCCGGAACCAGATGGGGCGGTGACCCACCCGCGTTGACGCGCCCGTTCCGCGAAGCGAGGAGGGGAGGGCGGACGCCCGTCCACGAGAGGAGGGGCCGCGCGGCGCTCCTGCGACCACGGGGGGCGGAGCGATGACCAAGTCGTGGGCCTCGGGCGCCAAGGGGACGGAGGCCATCGACAAGCTGAGGTCCCAGATCGAGGAGCTCGAGGCGAGGCGCGACGAGGTCGTCGAGAAGAACAAGAGGGGGGTCTTCGAGTGGGGGGTCTTCGTCCTCGGCTCGTCGACGGCCCCTCCCACGCTGAGGGAGGTCAGGGAGCACGAGGCGAGCAAGGAGGTGAAGGAGGCGCTGGCGCTCTACGATCTCCTGAACCAGCAGATTCTCGACAAGCAGGCGCTCCTCAACGAGAAGCTCGACGAGCAGGCGAGATACGACTCTCTGGGTTGATGCGCTGCGGGACGGAGGGACGAGCCTCAGCGGTGCCTGCAGGCCATCGGGCCCAACTCGGGGGAAGCTATCTGGCCGGCCCCCGCGAGCGGTTTCTGGGGCGGCCGCCTCGACCGCGCTTCGAGCGCTGGGTCTTTCCTTTCTTCCTGTCTTCTCTTACTTTCCCTTCCAGGCCTTCGCCTTCTCGCAGAAGGCGTCCATCTCCTCCTCGGCCCTCGGGCAGCTCTTGTAGTGGAGGGCTATCTCCCTTATCGCCTCCTCGATCGGCGTCGGGGCGCCCGGGCAGGAAGCATCCAGCTGGGAACGGATCTCCGTCAGGGACTGCCAGATATCTCCAGGAATCACGACCGTTACCCCCGTCTTGCTGGTCTTCATGACGGTCCTCGGGGGACGGGATTATTTATTTCTGGTTTCCGCCCCTCAAAGGAAGAGGACCCGGCGGCGCTAGCCCACCTTGCGAGGGGGTGCGTCCCGTCCGGTCCTGGGCCGCACGACGACCGAGGCGAGCACCACGGCGACTATCGAGACCACCACCAGGCCCGCCGTGTACTGCAGAGGGAGGAAGATGAACGTGGAGAGGACCGCGACCACTATCCCGGACCCGACGTTGTAGAGCCTGTCCTTGCTCTTGCCCAGCGCGACGCCGTAGACCACGGTCCAGAGTCCCGCCAGGAGCAGGACGAGCGACGCCGTCTGCGTCACGCTCACCACGCCGAAGAGAAGGAGTGCGACCGGCACCAGGACGCAGACGAGAACGCCGACCCCGGGTCCAACCCTCAACGTCGCAACGACCTCACCATGCGGCCGTTCCTGTATTTAAGGCGATGGAGGCCCGGTCCCCCGTCGGTGGGGAAGACACGACCAGATAGCGCCTCATCCTGCCCCTTATCCAGAACCCGCCGAAGATCAGCCCCAGCCCGACGACGATGAGCGCGAAGGCAATGACAAGCCCGATGACTCCGATGAGCACGACGATGACCTGGACGAGGAGATGCCTCAGGAGGTAGAGGAAGATCAAGCCCACCAGCACGAAGACCGTTCCGACCACGGCAGAGCTTCGCACAGGAATCGGGACCCGGCGCTCTATTTAGTGCTTCTCAACACCGGCGCCGGGAGGGGATCGGCGAGCGGCCGGCCCGGAAGAGGCCCGCCTGGGAGGCGCCAAGGTCACCTGTTTATCAAGAGGCGGAAGCACCTCCGAGACGGAGACCGATGGAGCCCAACCGACGCAGGTTCTACGCCCTTACCGCGGCCATCCTCCTGGTCGTCGCGGTCGTCGCGGTCGCCATCCTCGTCTACACCGAGGACAGCTACGTGAAGGTCGAGGTCACGGGCACCGACGCGGCCTACTTCACGCTCTCCTACGACTCGACCCAGGCGACCATACCCTACTCGCAGAACTACACCATCGAGGTCCTCCCCAACGCGAACGCGACGCTCGTCGCGCACCCCAACGCGACCTACGCCGTCGTCAGGTGGGAGACCTCGGGCGCCGACGTGCTCGGCACGGGGAACGACACCATCAACTTCCTTACCGGGGCGGGCGGATCCACGATCCAGATCTCGGTCGTCCTCTCTAAGGGCTCCGCGCCCGCCTAGGGCGCCTCCAGGACGGACGCGCTCCGGATGGGGCTGGAGCAATCCTGGACCGGGTGCTCGCGCTAGTGGGCGACGAGCAGCTCGGCGTACTTCTTCCGGAACTTCTGGACCTTCGGCGCTATGACGACCGCGCAGTAGCCCTGCCTGGGGTTCCTCTCGTAGTAGCCCTGGTGGTACTCCTCGGCCCCGTAGAACGGTCCTGCCGGGACGAGCTCCGTCACCACGCGCCCGCCCCCCCACATCTTCCCGGCCTCCACCTCCCGGATGGCCCGCTCGGCCGCCTTCTTCTGACCCTCGTCCTGGTAGAAGATCACGGACCTGTACTGGGTCCCTACGTCGGCGCCCTGCCGGTTCAGCGTCGTGGGGTCGTGGAATGCGAAGAATATCTCCAGGAGCTGCCCGTAGGAGATCACGGCCGGGTCGTAGGTGATCCTGACGGTCTCGGCGTGCCCCGTATCGCCGGAGCAGACCCGCTCGTAGGACGGGGTCGGCACCGTACCTCCGCTGTACCCGGACTCGACCTTCTTCACGCCCCTCAGCTTCGAGAAGATCGCGTCCAGACACCAGAAGCAACCCCCGGCCAGGGTCGCGACCTCGTAGTGGGGGGAAGATGGACCGTCGCCGCTCATTTCTCTGGACACCGACGCGAAGAGCGCCGGGGACCCTATAAACGCTCCTCCACGTCCGGCTCGGAAGCGGCGAACGGAGGGGGGACGCCGCCGGGCTCGGCCTCGCGTCATGGGTCCCACAGGTTAAGTAAGAAGGAGACGGGGCTGCCTCGCGCCATGGTAACTTCGGCTCTGGTCTACGTCGTCCTGGTGGTGGCCGCCGTCCTGTCGTTCACCTCGTCGCTGGTCGAGGCCACCTTCCTCTCGGTGAAGCAGGTCTCGCTCTTCTCGATGCAGAAGGACGGGTCGAAGAAGGCGAAGGCCGCGCTGACGATAACCGAGGAGAAGACCAGACTCGTCAGCGTCGCGACGCTCATCGGGACGTCGTCAAACGTGGCCCTCGCGACGACGATGGGGATAGTCTTCTCCCAGGCCTTCGGGGCCCTGGGATGGCTGGTCAGCGTGGTCTTCGGCTCGATCATGATAATGATCTTCCTGGACCTCCTTCCCAAGACCATTGGGATCGAGGACTCGGTCGGGATGGCGGTCTTCCTCGCACCCGGGGTCTCCACTGCCACGGTGGTCCTCTCCCCGGTCGCCCAGCCGCTGATGAACCTGGCGAGGGCGATCGCCGTCAAGATCAGCGGGAAGCCGACCTACGACAGCGACGACGTCGCCGAGGAGTTCGAGAGCCGGATAGAGATGCTCGAGGCTGACGGACGGATCGAGCCCGACGCGGGGAGGATCCTCCGGACGACCCTGGCCTCGTCGAGGTACGATGTCAAGGACGCCATGACCCCCATCGAGAAGACCGTCTCGGTCGACTCCGACACCACCGTGATGGGAGCGCTGAAGGTGATGGGCTCCACCCACCATCCGCGCATGCCTGTCTTCGGGAGGGAGGAGGGCAGGTTCCTGGGCGTGGTGACGTTCCGTTCCCTCGCGAGGGGGTTGTCGGAGGGGAGGTTGGACGAGCCCATCTCGTCGCACACGGTCCAGGCCGCGAGGGTCGAAGCGGATGAGTCGATGGCCACGGCCGCGGACAGGATGAGCAAGCGAGGCGTGACCATCGCCTTCGTCTACCGAGGGGAGAAGATCATCGGCGTGATAACGCTCAGCGACCTCCTCGAGTGGATCCTGGGGTTTAAGGTCGCCTGAACGGCGCCCCGCGATCCCTCCGTGAGACACGCCCTCCCGTGGCGAGGCGGTCCATCTTCATCGCCCGCGTACCGATTGGTGAACGGATTTTCACCAGCGCCGAGATAACCTGATGACGAGTCGAACCCGTAGACCATGTCGCAATTCTCCAACAACTGGGATAACAAGAAGGCCCCTGGTATAGGGAGCCGCATCATCGGGAGGTTCAACAACCCGGGGCCACTCAAGCCGCGACTGGATCAGGCGACCCGTCAGATACAGGGGGTCATGGCGAAGCTCGACGCGACCATCTTCAAGCTCAGGGAGCGCGACGCCTTCCTCTTCAGCAGGATAGTCTCCTCGGTCCAGAAGAGGGACTCCCAGAGGGCCTCGATGTTCGCCAACGAGCTCGCCGAGCTTCGCAAGATGAGCAAGATGGTGACGCAGTCGAAGCTGGCGCTGGAGCAGATAGTGCTCAGGCTCAACACCGTGACGGAGCTCGGGGACGTCGTCCTGACGCTCGCTCCCGCGACCTCGATAGTGCGCAACCTGAGGGAGGGGCTGTCCGGGGTCATGCCGGAGGCCGAGGGGGAGATGAGCGAGATCTCCGGGCTCCTCAGCGGGATCCTCGTCGACGCCGGCTCGGTGAGCGGCTCGTCGCTCAACTTCGAGACCGCCAACGAGGAGGCCGAGAGGGCGCTGGCCGAGGCCGCCGCGGTCGCCGAGACCAGGATGCAGAAGTTCCCGGACATCCCGCAGACCGTCGGCGGGTCGGACCAAGAGATGGAGATGGCCTAGGGGTCCCCGAAGGACCCCCAGGGCAGACCGCGTCGCCGGAGGAGGACTCGTACGCGCCGTCGGGCGCCTCTCCTGGGGCGCAGGCGCGAGGGCGTGGAAGACGGGGGAGGGCAGCAGCATCCCAAATAGCCTGGGGCGCGTCCCCTTCGGCCGGAGAGGTGAGCAACATCCAGAAGCAAGGTCGCCCCGCGTGGGGTTCCGACCTCGTGCGGATAGGGGTCCTGTCGAGGGATGGAGGTCGTCCCGGAAGGGTGGCGTGGGTCACCGTGGGCGCCGGGGGCGTCACCATCGGCGTGGCGAGGGCGGGGGGGTCGGGGACCCGGTACGTCTATCGCAACGACGGCGGCTTCTATCGCGCCACCCAGCCGAAGGCCCCCGGACAGAAGGAGACCCTGGAGCTGGTCGCGGAGCACCCCCCGCTCGGAGAGATCAGGGGGCTGCTGCAGCTCCTCTCGGTAGACGCCGGCGCGGGAGACAGGCTGCGCGCCTTCCCCTTCAAGCGCAGGTTCGAGCCGGTATTCGTGAGGTCCCTGAACGGGAGGGCGTCCTTCAGGGTGGGCCTCCTCGAGCCCGGGGTCCCTCAGGCCCTGGACACGGTCAAGAAGGAGGAGCGACACTTCCGGCTGTTCACCAGGACGGATCCCTGGATGCTTCTCTGGAACTCGGCGGGGTTCGAGACCGCCACCCGCTGAAGGACCTCGCGGGCGTCGACTCGGACGGAAGGCTGCCCTCCTCAAGGTTTTAAATCCGGGCGGCCCCGACGACGGGCAAGGATGAGCGCCCCGACCGAGTCGTACGTGGCCGTCTGGAAGAGGCAGTGCTGGAAGTGCCAGAGGCCCATCACCGTCGCGATGGACATCACCGAATGGAGGGGCCCCCACGCCACCCACGGCGGCATGTGGAGGCAGCGGCTCTCCCCCGAGGCGGCGGGGCACCTCGCCCACGGCGCGAACATACAGTTCAGGAAGACCTCGGACGCGCCGGAGGGCTACTTCGCGAACGTCTGCACCGCGTGCGACAGCGTCCAGGGCGACTGGTTCCTCAACGAGGACCTTACCAGGCTCGCCTACGAACCGGTCCCCGGGGACTTCACAGCGCTGCGGCTGAGGGGCACCAGGGTTGTGAAGACCTTCAACAGCATCCCGGAGCTCGAGAAGTATAGGTTCGGAAGGCCCGGGTCGACCTAGGGGCCAGCTCAGCGGCTACCCGAGCGAATCCTTGCTTCTTCCTGCCGAAAGCTCCGCACGATTTTGACAGAAACGCAAAGAACTATTAAATAGGTAGCCGTGAATCCGGACAGCCTGTGTTCTGTCCCAAGTGCGGCGCCAAGAACGACGACACCGCCACGTTCTGTGCCTCCTGCGGTGCCAGCCTGCGAGCCAGCGAAGGGCCTGGATCGCCCGGCCCAGCAGCCTCCCCCGCTCCGTCGGGCGGTCTCTCCGTCGCTTCGATAAGGGCGACCCTCCAGGACGCGATCGACCTGGTGAAGAGCCCCGGGGCCTTCATGACGGCCAGGCAGGGCGCGATCCCGCCGGTGAGCTCGACGCTCGTGAACTACGTGGCCGTACTCGCGCTCATCCCCTTGATCTTCACCTTCCTCGGCGACCTGATCTTCCGTCGGGGCCACGGCCTGGTCTACGCCCTGGGCGCCGGCATCGTCGCCTACATCTTCGGAGTGGTTAGCGTCCTGGTCGTCGGCTACGTCCTCTGGTGGCTCGCCCCGAGGTTCGCCTCGGTCGCCGACCTGAACAAGGCTGTGAGGATGGTCGCGTGGGTCTACACGCCGGTCCTCCTGATCGCGGTCGTCAACATCGTGCCGGACCTCGACCTCCTGAACCTGCTCGCCTTGCTCTACGGCCTCTACATCCTGTACATCGGCCTGCCCATCGTCCTCAAGACCCCGAAGGACCGGGTGGTCACGTACGTCATCGTGACCCTGGTGGTCACCTTCGTGGTCTACTTCATCCTGACCTTGATCGCCCTCGGGCTGCGATGACCCGAGCGCTGGAGGGACCACGGACCATCCTGGTCCGGGGCGCCCCGTCTCTCCGGCCCACCGGCGGGTCCTGCCTCACAAGCCTTAAGACGAAAAGCCAGGCACGAGGTAGGTCGAGATGACCCAAGAGCGGGTTGATCGCAGAGAGGAGGCCAGGATCATCCAGGAGCTGCGCAGGTTCGACACGGCCACCATCTGCAACGTCGTCGCGACCTACCCGGGGAGCGACCTCTGCCTCGAGCTCTACGACGCCTGGCGGGGAGAGTACTACACCGACACCTCCGTCCGCTGCATCTATCCAGACTATGGTCCCGTCTGCGGGTACGCGGCCACCTCGTGGTACTCCGACGAGACCCCCGAGAACCCGAAGACGGACCGCTGGGCCCTCCCCGAGCACCTCGACGGGACGCCCCGCCCGATCATACTCGTCGCTAAGCAGACCTACTCCCCGGGCCTCGAGGCGCTCTCGGGGCTCTTCGGGGGGAACATGACCACGCAGTTCAAGGCGTTCGGGGTCGAGGGAGTGCTGACCGACGGGCCGATGCGAGACTACGTCGAGATCGGGGAGATGAAGGTGCAGTATCTGGCGACGGGGCTCACGTCGGGCCACGGGCCAATCCAGCTCAGGGGAGTCGGGACGCCCGTGAAGGTCGCCGGTATGACCGTCGCGCCGGGAGACATAGTGCACATGGACCAGTGCGGGGCGTGCAAGTTCCCCGCCGAGCAGCTCCCGAAGGTACTCGAGTATGCGACCGAGCTGATACGCCGCGAGAAGAAGGAGCAGGCGCGGTTCCACGAGCCCGGGTTCAGCCTGGCTAGGTGGAGGTCGGACGCCGGCGGGCCCGGCGATCGACCGCAAAGCTAATCAGAGCCCCAGAGGGCTTACTCGAAAGGTTCGGAGTTAGTTTGGACGCCTACGAGACCATAGCCACGAAGCTCGACGTCCGGGAGTTCGCCAAGAGGCGCGTCCCCGGCGAGACGAAGAGGAAGATCCTGGAAGCGGCGCGGACGACGGGGTCCTCGATGAACACGCAGCACTGGCGGTTCGTCCTGGTCCAGGACCGCCGGAACCTCCAGAGGCTGGCGGGCGACAGCACCAGCGGCGCGTGGGTGGCCGGCGCCGACTTCGCCGTCGTCATCCTCACCGACCCGAAGGTCTCCGGCCACGCCATCGACGCGGGGAGGGTCCTCCAGGACATGGAGCTCGCGGCCTGGGGCTTCGGGGTCGCGTCCGGGCTCTACACGGGGGTCAGGCAGAGCGAGCTCCGCAGGGACCTCGCGATCCCTCCCGCGCTCGAGATATCGGCCGTCCTGGGCTTCGGATACGCCCGGAAGAAGACGGCCGGGAAGAAGGATCGCAAGCCGCTCGAGGACCTCGTCTGCGTCGAGCGATACGGCGACTCGCTCGGCGCGGGCGACCTGGCCTAGCCTAGACGACGGGCTGGTCGAGGGCCGCCTGCCGGCCACCCGACCGCTGGGCGAGCCTCTCGTCGATGGCCCTCGTGACGCGCCGGCGGAGCGCCCGCTGCTCCTCCCCTGCGATCCCGAGAAGCTCCGTCTCCTTGAGCGCGCTCTCCACGGCGTGGCCGTAGGGGTGGTTGTTGTGATATCCGTAGACCTTCTTCACCTTCGCGGCGACCTCCCTCACCTTCGGCGTCCACGCCTTCAACTCCTCGTCGGTGTACCTGTAGTTGTACCAGGGACGGGCTCCCCGGCCGTGCCACCTGATGAAGGCGAAGTCCGCCGTGACGATGGGGTCGGGCGGCAGGAGCGGCTCGTCGACGATGGTGTAGGCGACGTTGTGGGCCCGCAGCAGGTCCCAGGTCTCCGGACGCAGCCAGGAGAGGTTGCGGAACTCTATAGCGAACCGCAGGTCGGAGGGCGCGACCCCTAGGAAGCCCTCCAGGCTCGCGAGGCCGCCCTCGTAGGAGAAGCTCGGGGGCAGCTGGACGAGGAGGGCCCCGAGCTTCCCCGCGTCCTCGAGCGGCCTCATGACGTGCAGGAAGCGCACGAGGTCCTGCTCCACGCCCCTCCCCAGGTCCAGCCTCTTCTCGTGGGTGATCAGCTTCGGCAGCTTCGCGGAGAAGACGAAGCCTTCGGGCGTGGCCCGCGCGTACCCCCGGACCATGTCCTTGGCGGGATAGGCGTAGTAGGTCGAGTCTATCTCGACCGTCTCGAAGTACCTCGAGTAATAGGTCAGCTTCCTCTTCTCGCCCCTGGGGTAGAGGACTCCCTCCCACTCCTTGTACGACCAGCCGGAGGTCCCGAGGCTGACCCCCGAGAGAGCCGGAGGGACGGTTCTCCCGGTTCCGACGTCGTCGCCGGCGCCCGCGTTCATCAGCCCACCTTTCTCCCTCGGTCCGGCCGGCCGGCTTCGAGACGAGGACGTCGCCACCGGGCCAGCCGACTAGCCGTCTCCCGCCAGCACCCCTCGGCCGAAGAAGTCGATGACCTGCAGCTGGTCGGGCGCAGCGACGTGGACCACGACGTGCGTAGCGCCGAGGTCGCCGAGCTCCCGTATCGCGGCCCTGTGGACCAGCGGGTCCCTGCTCACCGTCCAGTCCTCGAGGACCCTCTCCAGAGGGACCTCCTCCTCGGCGCGGGCCTGGATCTCTACGGGGCTCGAATTGTCGAAGTAGCCAGGTCTCCAGGCGTTCGGGGCGAACCTCCATCTGGCGGCGCCGGCGCGGGCCTCCTCCTCGCTCCCTACCATCGCCCAGTGCTCGGCGATGACCGGCTCCGCCGATGGCAGCCTCCCCGACTCGCGCACGCCTCCCTCCCAGGCGGCCCTGACCTCGGGGTTCCTCCTCAGCGTGGCCGCCCCCGTTATCAGGCCGTCCCCGTAGACGCCGGCCGCACGCGCGCTCTTCGGGCCGCCTGCGGCGATGTAGATCGGGATCGGGGAGACCGGAGGGTCGTAGAGCCTGCCGTCGACGTCCCAGAATCTCCCATTCATCCGGACGGGCTCGCCCGTCCAGAGCGCCCTGATTATCTTGACGGCCTCGATCAGCCTCGAGGCGCGCTCCTCATAGGAGGCCCAACCGCCGCCCGCCGCCCCCTCGTTGAGCTTCTCCCCCGAGCCCAGGCCCAGGAAGACCCGGCCGGGCGCGAGCTGGCTGAGCGAGGCCCACGCCTGGGCCACGATCGCCGGTCGATAGCGGAAGATCGGGCAGGTGACCCCCGTTCCCAGCGCGATGCGCGAGGTGCGCTGCGTGAGGGCGGCGAGGGCGACCCACGCCGACCCCGAGTGGCCCTCGTTGTCCTGCCAGGGCTGGAAGTGATCGCTGGTCCACACCCCTTGGAAGCCCGCTAGCTCGGCGGCGTGCCCATACTCCACGAGTTCCGGCACCGTGAATTGTTCGCTGGCGAGGACGTAGTAGACGATCGGCCCGCGCTCCCCCGGCCTCCGCTCGGGTCCACCTGTCTGTTGGGCCATCATCTCGGCGTCGATACCCGGAATCGCCGGTCTAGGCTTAAAAAGCGAGATGGAAGAATCGTCCACGGCGCCGCCCGGTCCAGCGGTCAGATCGGCTGGAAGGGGCGGGGCGGCTTGGTGAAGTCGAAGGCCTCAGACATGCCGTTCGCCGCGGCGTCACGCGTGCTGAGGGGCGAGAGCCCAAAGCGGGTCTCGACGAACTTCAGGATCGACGTGTGGTCGTTGACCGTGCCGTCGACGAACCCTTCCTTCGCGTACGGGGAGATCACCAGGCACGGGACGCGGAAGCCGTAGCCGTACTGATCGACCTGCGGGGGAGGGACGTGGTCGAAGAAGCCTCCGAAGCAGTCCCATGTCACGAAGATGGCGACGGAGGACCAGTAGCTCCCGTTCCCGAGGGCGTTCACGATCTCGCCAGCGACGTAGTCCTGCCCGGTCTGGACGTTGGACGGCGGGTGCTCGTCCCCCCCGGCCGCCCCGATCACCCACGAGACCTGGGGGAGGGTGCCGTTCTGGATGTCCGTCACGATCTGCTGGGGCGGGACGAACTTCGCCTTGGCGCTCGGGGTCCTCTGCACGTAATCGAAGTTCTGGAACCAAGTCGTCGTGCTGTAGACCTTCCAGGAGACGCCGGCGGCGTCGAGCTGCTCGAAGATCGGGGGGAACGTGATCGTGGCCGGGGCGTCGTCGTCGATGATGCCCCCGCAGGTGCCGGCGACCAGGGAGAGGTGGTTGGGGAGGCTCTCGCTCATCACGGAGGTGAAGTACCCGTCGCAGAGCACGTATTGCTCGGCCGCGCTCCAGTACCGGGGCAGGTCCGTCGAGTCGTAGTAGCCCATCGTCTCCTGATTGCCCTCGGAGTAGACGAACCCGTCCATCTTGCCGCCGTCGTAGTCGGCGTGCGCCGACGCCCAGGTGTGGTTCATGTCGACGGGGGTCGGGTTCGTGTCTCGGTACGGCGAGACGCAGGTCTTGGACCCCTTGGTCTTCGGGATGCAGAGCGCCTTGCCGAGGGACCCGTTCGCCCCCGGGAATGTCCCGAAGTAGTTGTCGAACGTGTGGTTCTCCTGGAAGACGACGACGACGTTCTGGATCGGAGACGCCGGGAGCGACGGGCCGGCGCGGGCGCGCCCCGCGACCTTCCCGGCCGGGCCCTCCGGCCGGGTCTCCTCCTTCCTGCCTCTCCCCATCCGCGTCGCGCCCGCTCCGCCGGCCCTGCCGGGCCGTGCCGCCGTGACCAGGGAGATGAGCCTGGCCCCGTCGGGGCTCCCGAAGCCGGTGCACGGGTCCCATCCCGGTCCCGCGGCGTACGCCCCGTTGTCGCCGGAGACGATGTCGCGGCAGTCTCCCGCCGAGTCGAGGGGGCTGGAGTAGAGCAGGGGGTTGAGGTAGCCGACCGCCTTTTGACCGCCGATGCTCGCCTGCTGGTTCATCAGGCAGACGAGCGCGCTCCAGAGCGGGGCGACGGCGCTCGTACCTCCGACGGGGATCTGCTTCCCGTCGGCGCGCACCAGATAGCCGGTGCTCGGGGCGGCGTCGCCGGCGACGTCGGGGACCCCTCTGCCCACTCGCCCGCCGGGGTTGGCCGAGGGCGGGACGTGAGCGCCGGACTGCCAGCTCGGCAGGGGGAAGACGTCGCTGACCCCGCCGCCCGTGGCGCCCCCTGAGGGCTGGTCGTCCCAGACGACCTCGCTGGCGACCGAGGCCCCGCTCTTTGACTCGACCATCTTCGTCCCTCCGCACCCCAGCACGTACTGCGACGAGGCCGGGTAGTCCACGTGGGCCATGCCGTCGCTGACGCCGTCGGAGGAGCCGCCGTCGCCCGAGGCAGCAGCGACCGTGACGCCGAGGATAGCCGCGTCCTGGAACGCCTGGTCGAGCGCCTGGATGCCCTGCTGGGTCCAGGTCGACTCTGCGTCGCCCCAGCTTATCGAGACGACCGAGGGCCTGTGCAGGGTGTCGTGCACCGCGGCGCCGACCGCGTCCACGAAGCCTGCGTCCGTGTTCGGCGCGAAGTAGACGTAGATCTGCGCCTTCGGCGCTATGGAGCCGATGACCTCGATGTCGAGCATGACCTCGGTGTCGGGACCGCTCGTGTCCCCGGTGGGGGTGTTCCCCGCGCCGTCGACCGAGATCGCCAAGACGCTCGGCGCTGGGATTCCGAGCTTCGAGAAGTAGGCCTGGAGGTCGCCGGTCGTGAACCCGCCGCCCAGTTCGATTATCGCGACCGACTGGCCAGACCCGTCCAGCCCCGAGGGGAAGCCGTAGGCCTTGGCGATCTGAGGTGGCGTGTGGGAGACCGCCCCGGCGGCCGTCCGTCCGCTCAGGATGCGGAGGTGCGACCTGGCCTGGGGCCGGTCGTCCAGTCCCAGGACGGCCTGGACGGAGGGCGCCAAATCGGCGGGGAGGTTGATCGGCCCCGACCGCCCGCGGAACGCGCCCCTCGGGTGCTCGTAGCGCTTCAGCTCGACGCCGAACGCCTCCGTGAGCTGCGCGAGAGTGCCGGAGAGGACGACCGAGCGCCTCGCCGCGTCCTCCTCGACCACGCCGAGCCCGAACTGGCGGGCGAACCCCTCGACCTGGACCAGCTGCTCCCCGGTGGCTCCGTACTCCGCCGCGAACTCCTCGCGGCTGGGGTAGCGGCGGTCCCGGGGGAGCGCTGTCTCTCTGTCCATCCTCTCGAGATCGGCGGTCCTACGGGCGGAGGCGGCCGGCGAGGGACGGAGCACGAGGGTGACGCGGGCCGTCTCGTTGGGGTCGACGTTTCCTGATATTCGGGCACCCGGTAGCGGCGCGCGCTCGCTCCCGGGGAGAGGGACTCTCGGTCTGCGCTGAGCCATGACGCCCGAGGGCCGATGGGACGTTATGAACCATTCCCCATTTCCCGCACTACCGGTGTCGCACGACCCGGCGTCGGACCACGCGCCAGGAGCGATCGCCCTCCGCCGGGCAACGTCCGGAGGCTGTCCCGGATGGAATCAGGCTTCGGGGGACGACGCGAAGTTCCACCGCCGACGCTCCGACTCGCAGTCGTCCCGGGCGAGTCGAGGGCCTAGCGCCCAGGAAAAGTCGGCGGGAGCGGCCCGCAGGCCGGAAGCGCCAGCCGTCCGAGACCGCTACCCTCCCGCGCCCGCCGCGATCCTCCTGGCTATCCTGAGGTGGAGGAGGCCGTGGAACCACCGGACGACATGTTCGGACAGTCGTGCGTGGATTCGCCGGCCGTGCCGCCCGCGGAGGTCGTCGAGGCCGTCGTCGTCGTGGTCGAGTTCGTCTGGGCGGAGGCGAACCCGATGGAGGCCATCCCGACCACCGCCGCGACGAGCGCGACGGCGATGAGAGAATAGACCAAGGCGTCGCGTCGCCTGCCCTGACCGAGGTTGAAACCCATTCCTTTTCACCTCCCGGTCTCAGGAGCGCGTCCGGATAATTATCCGATTTCCGAGATGCCTAGCGAATCGCTAGCGAATCCTTGCCACATCCGCGGCGTCGGGGCGCCTTCACTCGCTGTCGAGAGGGCGCCGAGATTCACGAACCATCTCGTATAGATTATGGACCCATCTCGGAAATCCGCTAAGTACACTCTCGTTCCCGACCGAGAAACATGTCAAAGAAGCACTCCAGCAGGTTCTTCAGGGGTTACTTCGGCTCCCGGGCCAGGACGGAAGGGGAGTCACGGGAGGCCCGGAGCGGGCCCCCCGAGGGGGCGCCTGTCGGGTCGACCGCGGTCGCCGGGGCGCGCGCCAGCCGCGGGCGCGCCTGTCGGGGGCGCCGACCCCGCCGTCCTTCGCAAAAGACACAAAAGGCCACCCGGGAACTCTTCCCTCGAGGAGTTGTGGGCCGTTGAGGGATCCCGCCCGGATGGAGAGTGCCGGTCGCCGGTGAGGGAGGCTCGCCCAGGAGATGAGGCGCGACGACCATCCGGAGGACCTCGAGGCGCAGGACCGACCGAGCTCGACCGGGAAGCGAACCTCGAACGTCCGACAAGATTATCGGCAGGCCTAGGGTCCACCAGCGACCTTGGACTCCTTCGAGCGGCTCCTGTGGTGGCTCTTCGCCGGGAGCGCCGGCGCCAGCACAAGGAAGCTCGTGCTGTTCAGCATCAGGGAGGAGCCCAGGAACGCGCAGCAGCTCTCGATAGCCTTGAACCTCGACTACACGACGGTGAGGCACCACCTCAAGGTGCTAGAGTCGAACAGGCTGGTGCTCACGGCCGGGGAGAAGTACGGAAGGGTGTACTTCGTCTCGGAATCGATGGAGGCCCACTGGGACAAGCTCCGGGAGATCGTCGAGAGAGGTCAGCGCAAGCAGGGACGGGCCGGGAGCCAGGGAGGGGGAGGATAGGGGACCTTGGCCGCTCCCAGTGAACCGCCGGCGGCCCAATCCGGCGCAGCCTACGCCCAGAAGCTCTGGGTGCCCCTGGTCCTGGCGATCGGGTTCGTGGCCGGCGAGATAATCTCCTATGGTACCGAGATGCCGGAGGCCCGCGGGAGGGGAGGGATGTTCGGCGGCCGCTTCTACCCGTTCCCCACCAGCCCGCTCTTCCCATATCACGTGCTCTTCACGACGATGGAGGTCGCCCTGCTGGTCGCCCTGGTCGTCGTCTACGGCAGGATGTACGCTGAGACGAGGGCCAACTTCGCCCTGGGGCTGGTATTCGTGCTCTTCGCCCTCCTGGTGCAGGCCCTCCTCTCGAACCCGATACTCGAAGACCTCGTCGGCCAGGTGCAGATAGGCCCGGGCTACTCCACCCCCGCCGCCGACATCTTCACGGTCTGCGCGTACACGGTCTTCCTCTACCTGAGCCTCGACTGACCCGGTCGGGGTCGCCCTCTCCTCCGTTTATAAGAGACTCACGCGATGACGGGGCTCCATGAGACAGAGAGCGCGTGACACTCGTCCCTCGACGGGGGCCCACTCGGGGCAGACGATGTGAGTTGAGCAACTCGTACAAGGAGGCGCGCAGCAAGAAGAAGGAGGAGGAGATCAAGGGCCACAACCACCCCGTGAGCCAGAAGTGCGGTCCGCACTGCCCCCGCAACGAACACTACAAGGGTCGCGAGAGGAAGATCGATCCCTTCCACAGGGACAAGTAGGGAGCCGCCCGGGCCGTCGCCATCGCCTTCGGGCCCGTCCTCTCCGGCGACCGCGCGACCCGGCGCAGGACCTCCGGGAAACACTCTAATCTCCGCAAGATTCGGACCATCTCGATGGCAGACTCCACCGACAGCCGGCTCCCGATCCACTACGTCGTCTTCGACCTCTTCCACACTTTGGTCGACCCAGACGCTCATCGGCCGGAGGGCTTCGTCCGCTCGTACAAGATCGCCGAGGCGCTCGGGATCGCGGAGGCCGACGAGTTCTCGCGCTGGTGGAGGCGCATGGAGGCGCAGAGGCACGTCAACGGCTCGAAGAGGGTCGTGCAGTACGCAGACGAATACCTCCTCGAGCACACGGGTCGGCGATGCACCCGGGAGCAGATCGACCAGATCAGCAGCATCTGGGGCTGGATGCACGACCAGGCTCTGCTGAAGCCCCAGGACGACGTCCTCTCGGCGCTCAGGAGGCTTCGAGAGAGGGGCGTGAAGCTGGGTCTGCTCTCCAACATCGACGAGAGGGAGGCGGTCAACTGGGCGAGCTCTCCCCTCTCCCCTCTCTTCGACGCCACGTGCATGTCCTTCCAGATCGGCCACAGCAAGCCCTCGAGGGAGGCCTACTCCTATGTGCTCTCGAAGCTGGGGGCGGATGCACCGAGCTCCGCCTACGTCGGGGACGGGAACCACGATGAGCTGAGAGGGGCGAGGGAGGCGGGGTTCGGGCTGGTGGTGTTCATGAAGGGCTTCGTCTCGAGAGAGGGAGAGCGCAGCCCAGAGGCGATGAGGAGCCGGGAGAGCGTCGCGGACGCCACCATAATGAGCCTCGACGAGCTGCTTGGGCTGCTGGACCGCCCGCGGTCCTGAGGCACCGGCGCCTGCCGGCGGAACCGCCGGTTGAACCGATGCAATGAGTTTATCTTGGTGCCGGGCCCCCGGCGTCCCAAACCATGAAGATCGCGATACTGGGGACCGGAGAGGTCGGTTCGCACCTCGGCTCGAACCTGGTGCGGCTGGGGCACGAGGTCCGGATGGGCTCGCGCGCCGCGGGCAACCCGAAGGCCGAGGAGTGGGCGAAGGGGGCGGGACCTGGAGCGACCCACGGGACATTCGCCGACGCGGCGTCTTACGCGGAGGTGGTCTTCAACTGCACGGCCGGGGCGGTCTCGCTCGAGGCTCTCAAGCTGGCCGGGGGCGAGAACCTCGCCGGCAAGATACTCATCGACGTCTCCAACCCGCTCGACTTCTCGAAGGGCATGCCTCCGACCCTCACGGTCTGCAACACGGACTCCGTCGGCGAGCAGATCCAGCGGGCCTTCCCCGAATCGAGGGTCGTCAAGGCGCTGAACACGATGCGCCACGAGCTGATGACGAACCCGGGGCTCATCCCGGGGGAGCACGACGCCTTCATCTGCGGGAACGATGGAGCGGCCAAGGCCGAGGTCACGCGGATGCTGAAGGAGTGGTTCGGCTGGAAGAGCGTGATCGACGTGGGCGACATCGGAGGCGCGCGCGGCCTCGAGATGGTGCTGCCCCTCTGGCTGCGGCTGTCGCAGACCTACAACTGGGCTCCGTTCAACTTCAGGATCGTCCGCCAGCACGCCTCCACTGGCTGAGAGGATTGACGCCAGGAGCGACGGCTAACGCATGCACTCTTAACCCTAGCCGCCACAGGTGAGCCCGCGCCGCCATGTCTCAAGAGAAATGGGCTGCAGTCGACCGCTACATCTCCGACCTGTTCGTCCCCGCCGACCCCGATCTCGACGCCGTGCTGAGGGCGAGCGAGGAGGCGGGCCTCCCGGCGATCAACGTCTCGCCGACCCAGGGGAAGCTGCTGATGCTGCTCGCGCTCGCGCAGCGCGCCAGGAAGGTGCTCGAGATGGGCACGCTCGGGGCGTACAGCACCATCTGGCTGGCGCGGGCCCTCCCGGCCGACGGCCGCCTGATAACGCTCGAGGTGGACCCGGCCCACGCCTCCGTGGCGCGAAGGAACGTCGCCCGCGCCGGGGTCGAGGGCGTCGTCGAGGTGCGGCTCGGGCCCGCGCTGGAGAGCCTGCCGCGGCTCGAGGCGGAGGGCGCCGGACCGTTCGACCTGGTCTTCATCGACGCCGACAAGCCGAGCAACGCCGAGTACTTCGCCTGGGCGGTGAGGCTCTCACGGCCGGGCACCCTGATAGTGGTCGACAACGTGGTACGGGACGGCGAGGTCATCGACGAGGCCAGCGACGACCCGCAGGTCCAGGGCGTACGCCGCTTCAACGAGGCGCTCGCCTCCGAGCGCCGCGTCGTCGCGATCGAGGTCCAGACGGTGGGCAGCAAGGGTTACGACGGGTTCGCGATCGCCCTCGTGAAGGCGCCCGACTGACGAAACTCAACCACGCAGAGGAGCGACGGAGGACGCGTGAGGCGCCGCCCGGAGGCGCCATGGCCGCCATCCGCGCCCAGACGACACGCTTTAATCCCCAGAGGCGGTGCGTCGCTCCAGACCCATGACCATGTTCTTCGTCACGGGCGGTTGCGGTTTCATCGGGCAGTGGCTCGCCAAGAGGCTCGCCGCCGAGGGCCACGACGTGACGGCCTACGACGTCAAGGTCGACCGGACCATAATGGGCGACGGCCCCAGGATCAAGACCATCAAGGGCCGCACAGACGATCCGGACGAGCTGGGCCGGGCGGTACGGTCGACCAGGCCGGAGGTCGTGGTCCACCTGGCCGCGCTCCTCTCTGCGACGGCCGAGGATAACCCCCAGAGCGCCTACGAGGTGAACATAGCCTCGGCGTGGCCCCTGTGGAACGCCGCGAGGTCCGCTGACGTCGAGAGCGTCCTCTTCGCGAGCACCGCGGCCGTCTACGGGCGCGCGGCGGAGCCGTCCAGGGAGGACCTCTATCACGTTCCAAGCACGATCTACGGAATATCGAAGGTCTACGGCGAGATGGTGGGCACGTGGTTCTCCCGGACGTACGGGATGGGCTTCGCCGCCTTCAGGTACGCGTCGGTGATCGGGCCCGGCAGAGGGGAGGGAGGCGCGTCCTCGTTCACGAGCCTCATCATCCAGAAGGCGGCCGAGGGAGAGCCCTACGCAGTCCGGGTCCCCCCCGGAGCCCAGATGCCCCTGGTCTACGTCAAGGACGCCATCGACGCCACTCTCTTTGTACAACGGAGGCTCGGGTCCATGGGCGACGGTGAGATGATCTTCAACGTGCCTGGGATAAGCCCAGGACCGACAGCGGAGGAGCTGGTCGGGGCCGTGAGGCAGAGGGTGCCGGATGCGAAGATCGTCTTCGAGCCCGACGAGAGGGTGACGAGGATAGTCGATTCGTGGTCCACGGACCTGGACCCCGGCAGGATACGGGCGGCCGGATGGAGACCGTCCTACTCGAACCTGGACGTCCTCGTCGACGATTTTGTCAACGAGGTGCGGAGCCAGAGGAAGGAGTGAACGAGAAGAGCGAGCCGACCGCGGGAAAGAGGAGAGGAAGGGACGTCGTCTCTGGTCGTCCGACTGGCGGCTCATCCGTCCCATTCCTCTCCCTCGCCTAACCTTGATATCGACAGGCCCCTCTCGCCAGGGGCGGGTTGTCGTCGAGCCCCGCGGGTCGCCTATCCATCAGGGCGCTGGCCGAGCGCGACCGGAAGGAGTCGAACGGGGAGCTCAGGACCATCCTCCTCAACCACCTCTCCGAGGGGTCGCGGGACGCGCTGCTGGACGTCAGGGGAGGCACGGGACAGCTCACCGAGACCTTGGCGGACGTCTTCGGCTGGGCCCTGGTCCTAGACCTCGACTCTGGGAAGCTGGCATATGGAAGGGGGGCGAGGCCGGGGGTGGGCTTCGTCCGCGGCGGGGCGCAGGGGATCCCGGTCGCCGACGGCCGCATCGGCACGCTAGTCTCCGTGGCCGCCTTCCATCACTTCCCGGACCAGGACCGGGCGCTGGACGAGATGGGACGGGTCCTGAAACCCCGAGGGACCCTGCTCCTCGTCGAGATAGACCCCTCGACGATCCGGGGAAGGATCCTCAACTTCACCGAGAATCGCCTGGCGAGGGCGGGCTCGAGGTTCGTCACGCCAGCCGAGCTCCTGAAGAAGGTCGAGAGCCATGGATTCCTGGACGCGCGTCTGGACAGGACCTCGAGAGGCTACGTCGTCGTCGCCACCCGCAGCGAGGCCGGACCGTTCGAACCGGTCAGGACCGCACAGCGCCGTCGTGACTCCGGCAGCAGCTACGGGTCGACGGCGCTGGATCGAACGGAGGCTCTCCCACCCGCCCCCCGGGTTATGGGGCGGCCCTCTTCCAATGGCCAAGTCGCGATTCTCTAACGATTCGGGAAGAATCCCGGAAATCTCCTAAATATCCATGCCACGGGGCCGCGCTGTCCAATTGTCTTCTTGGAACCTGGCGGCCAGAAGCCTGCGACGGCGGAGGACCCGGACGGTCCTCACTGTCTCCGGGATAGTCGTAGGGGTCGCCATGATCTTGGTCTTGCTCTCTCTCGCCGCAGGGACGTCGACGCAGACCGGTGGGCTCCTGAGGAACCTGGTCGGCGCTGAGATCACGGTCGTGAACGGGACGACGCCGACCTTCCCGGGAAGCGGCGGGACCGGGACGGGGTTCGGTGGTGGGTTCGGGGGCGGAGGCGGGTTTCGGGCGATATTCGGCGCCGGCAACACACTGAACCAGTCGCTCGCGACCTCGATAGCTGCCATTTCGGGCGTCTACGCCGTCTCCCCTCAGTTGAGCACAACGGGGTACATAGGCGGGGAGTCCGTACTCCTCTATGGAATCGACCCGAGCACGTATTCGGACGCCACGAGCGGGCTGAACATCGTCAGCGGGACGACGCTCTCGACGGCCTCCGCCGGAAGTCCGATCGTCCTGTCCAGCACGCTCGCCAGCGAGCTGAATGTGAGCGTGGATTCTTCGATTACCGTCGGTGCGAACTCGACGGGAGGCGCGAGCTACATCGTGGTCGGGATCTACGATTCCGGGAGCACCTTCGGGCCGACGGGGAGGTCTGCCTACATCCTGCTCCCCGACGCCCAGGCCATCGCCGGCGAGACGGGGAAGGTGACCGAGATCTTCGTGAAGGCGGACAGCGCAGACCTGGTGAGCTCCGTCGCGTCTCTGATCGCCTCGACGATCAAGGGGGTGGCCGCGAACACCGCCTCGACGGTGACGAACACCGCCTCGACCCTCACGAACACGCTCTCCACCTTCTTCACCGTGATAGGGCTGGTCGCCCTGATGGCGGGGGGCTTCGGAGTCATCAACACCATGCTGATGTCCATAAGCGAGCGCACTCGCGAGATAGGAACCCTCAGAGCGATGGGCGCGAGGAAGGGCGACATAATGAGGATCTTCATGAGCGAGGCGTTCCTGATCGGCCTGATAGGCGCGGGGGCCGGTGTCCTCATCGGGGTCCTGGTGACGGTCGCGCTCCCCTCGCTGACCGGCTCCACGGCCGCCGCGACCGGCTTCCCCGGCGCCGGAGGAGGGGCAGGCGGCCTAGTCAGAGGAGGTCTGGAGACGGCGCTGACGCCGAGGAACCTTCTGCTCAGCCTCGGACTGGGCGCCCTGGTCGGGACGCTGGCCGGGGTCTACCCGGCCTGGCGGGCGTCTCGGATGGATCCCGTGGAGGCCTTGAGGCATGTCTGAGCTGGCCATCCAGACGGTGGGGGTCTCCAAGTCGTACGCGCGGGGGAAGCTGTCCGTCTCGGCGCTGAGCGGCGTCGACCTGGAGATCCGGAAAGGGGAGACGATCGCGATAGTGGGTCCGTCCGGGTCCGGCAAGACGTCCCTGCTCAACCTGATCGGAGGGCTGGACACGCCGACGGGAGGCAAGGTCATCGTCGACGGGACGGACCTCGGCGGGCTCGACGACGACCAGCTCGCGCAGTACAGGTTGCAGAAGGTGGGCTTCATCTTCCAGTTCTACAACCTGATGAGCACGCTCACCGCCATCGAGAACGTCGAGGTGCCCATGACCCTGGCGAAGGTGCCCAAGAAGGAGCGGCACGACCGTGCCGTGGAGCTGCTGAGGGCCGTGGGGCTGCAACTGAGGGAGAACCACACGCCAGACGAGATGAGCGGAGGCGAGCAGCAGAGGGTCGCCGTTGCCAGGGCGCTCTCGAACAACCCTTCGATCCTGCTGGGCGACGAGCCCACCGGAGATCTGGACTCCAAGTCAGCCAAGTCCCTGATGGACCTGTTGAGGTCGCTCCGGAAGGACAAGCAGATGACGCTCGTCTTCGTGACCCACGATCCCCTGGTGGTGGCCAGGTGCGACAGGGCCTACGCCGTGAGGGACGGCAAGATCACCCAGCAGCTGTCGCGGAGGGACATCGAGGACGCGAAGCTCTCAGAGAAGTACGACAGCAACATGCTCGAGGGGGTGTACTAGGAGGCTACGGGCGCGGTTCCTGCGCCCCATCCGCCGAGGCGCGATCCGACGGAGGCCCCTCAGGGCCTGAGCGGTGACGCTTCCCGGCATCGCCCTGCCGGGATGGCTTCTTCGCGTACCGCATCGCCTTCAACTGGATCGCCCTCGTCACCCTGGCCTCGAGCTCCTTCTGCCCTTCGCTGGCGAGACCGAGCCTCCCGATCAGCCTGAGGGCGTTCTCGACGGCGTTAGCCCGGAAACGATTGCCGAAGTATCCGTAGACCTCCTTCGCTCGACCCTCTATCTCCTTCAACCTGGGGACCCACTCGTCGATCTCGGCGTCGCTGTAGCGGTAGTCGGTCCAGGGGTTCCTCCCCCTCCCGTGCCACATGACCACGGCGAAGTCGGCGGTGACCACGGGGTCGGGCGGGAGCTGGGGGCTGTCGGATATCACGTTGGCGATCTTGCACTGCCTCAGCAGGTCCCAGGTCTCGGGCCGGCGCCAGCTCCTGTCTCGGAACTCGACCGCCAGCTTCAGGTCGGCGGGGAGCGCCCCGAAGAAGTCTATCAACCTCCCCAGGCCGTCTTCGTACTTGAACGACGACGGGACCTGGAAGATGAGGGGCCCCAGCTTGCCTGCGTCCTCGAGGTACCTCATGTCGTAGAGGAATCGCATCAGGTCCTCGCCGACCCCCTTCCCGACGTCCATGCCCTTGTCGTGGGTGATCAGCTTCGGTACCCTCGCGGAGAAGACGAAATCGTCGGGCGTGATCCTGGCGCACGCCTGTACCATCGCCTTCTTCGGATACGAATAGAAGGTGGAGTCGATCTCGACCGTCTTGAAGGCCTTCGAGTAGAAGGACAGCTTCTCCGTGTCGTCCCTGGGGTAGAACACACCCTCCCATTCCTTGTAGGACCAACCAGACGTACCGATGCGAACCAGGGCCAATCTGAAGACGCCCCGACGAATCTGGGAGCCGTATTATGTCTATTTGGGCGCGTCGTCGCTCGGCCCGGGAGCCGGTCGACCTCTCCGAGGCCGGACCGTCCGTCCGCTATCCTGACCTGGGCCGGGAAGGCTCGGTCCTCCTGACGACCGCTATCCTATACTTCCCCGCCAGCACCGCGGCGACCCCCACGACCGCGAGCAGGGGCGCCACGAGCGCGCCGACGACGCCGGCGGTCACGGGTATCTCGAGCAGGGGCTTTCCCTCGTCGTCCTTGACTATGATCCTCGATACGTTGCCTTCGTGGATCAGGTCGGATACCTTCCTGGTCAGGTCCTCGGCGGAGACGGAGAACTCCTGGGTCGCGGACCCGCCCAGCTCCGCTCCGCACACGTGACAGAACCTCGCGTCCCCCATGGGATGCGAGCCGCACTCGGGGCACTTCTCCAACCTCTCCCTGCCTCTCTCCGGGGCCCAGGTGCGGGAGGACTATAAGTGAGCCCTGCGGCAGACTCTCGGGCAGTGGCCGTCCGGTGTCGCGCCGCGCGCCTAGGCGACGGTCGCCGGGTCGGCCAGCGCGTCCAGGAAGTACGTCGGGAAGAGCTCTCGATGGCCGTTGACGAATCGGGTGAAGTTCGAGTCGAGCACGTAGGTGACGGCGTGGTCCGTCTCGGACCTGACGCTCCTCCCGTAGGTCTGTACCAGCCGCAGGGCGGTCTGCCAGTCGTACCAGCTCCTGTCCCGGTCCAGCTTGATCCTGGTCCTCCTGTCCGAGAGGTCCGGGTAGGGGACCTTCACGACGACCTGGAACCTGGAGAGGTCGTCCTTCAGGTCGACGCCCTGGTAGAGGCTCGGCGATATCAGGACGGACGCGTCGGTGCTGCCGTGGATCGCCAGGAGGACCGACCGCTCGAAGGTCCCCTCGGTCGTCACCAGCCTCGCCCTGCTGGCCTCCGAGACGTGCTGCATGATGTAGTTGACCTGCTGGTACGACGTCGTGTGTATCACGCCCCTCTCCGAGGCGTGCCGGTCCATTATCTGGTCGACCGCCCTGGCGACGCTCTCGAGCGCCGTGGCCATGCTCGCCTGGCTGAGCTGGGCGACGTTCAGGGCTAGGATGGGCCTGTTCTCGACCGGGAATATCGACTTTGGCACGGAGACGAACTGGACCTCCTTCTCCTCCATCCCCAGGGTGCGGCAGAGCAGCGAAGGGGAGAAGATGGTCGCCGACATCAGCAGGGTCGCGTCGGCCGTCCCGAAGAGGGGACCGGCGTAGGCGCCCACCTCTATCGGCTGGAAGACCACCTCCTCGACCAGGCCGTCCGCCGACCTCCTCACGCCGTTCACGACCCAGTTCTCGGGAGAGCTCGTGAGGTCCTTGGTGAACCTCTCGAGCGAGTCGAGCGTGCTCTTGCAGGTGGCCACCTTGTCCTGCATCTCAAAGTCCTCGACGTGGATGTCGCAGAACTCGTCCAGCGTCCTCCTCGCCTCCGAGAGGGCGCCGAGCCACGCGGACGGGTCGTCGCCGCCGCCGTCGGGTATCACGACGTCCTGGACGGTGCCGCCCCCGCCGACGATCGACTCGTGGTACATCTGGACCACGGACCTCCTGAGCGAGAAGGACGCGAAGGAGACCAGCTGCTTCTCGAGGTCGTGCGCCTCGTCGCAGACCAGGAGCCTCCTGTGGGGCAGGTCGTCGGCGTACCTGAGCTCGCTGAGGAAGAAGGGGTAGTTGCAGACCGTGACCGGCGCCCTGAACGACTCCCACTTCTGCTCGTAGTAGGGACAGAGCTCTCCGCGCCTCAGGTGCTCGCACTTCGAGTTCCTGGTGCACTGGTGCTTCTTGTGCTGGTCGTACTGCTCGAAGCTGAGGTAGTGGGAGCAGTCCGAGAGCTTCCAGTCGACCTCGCACCTCCCCTTGTTGCACGGCAGGTGCGCACCCGTCGAGGTGGGGACCAGGCAGCGGAAGTTGGGCTTGCCCTTCACCACCGTGTATCCAAAGTCCGCTGAGTACTGCTCCTGGAGCTGCTTCGTCGAGGTCACGATGTAGGCCGACCGAAGGTAGTTGCAGAGGGCCGCGGCGAGCGCCGACTTGCCGAATCCGACGGGGGCCTCGAGCGCAATGAACCTCTTCCCGGAGGAGAGGGCGGACTCGACCTGCTCGAGGACCTCCCTCTGGAAGGGCCGCATCGATGGATAGGGGAAGGAGCCCAGGAGCGTGTCGTCCCCGGCGCGCCCCGCGTCGGCCTGGTGGCCGCAGCTGGGACACACGGACGGCCCCCTCCTGGAGGCCCTCAACCTGCCACCGCAATCCGGACAGAACTTCATCTCTGGCTTACGCGATCTCGTGCCGCCCCATCCTTCTTAAGGTGTTGGGACGGGCTCGCGGCCGCCTCGACGGAGGCGCGACCGGAGCTGAGTGTCCCCTCCGCGCGGCGGACGCCCGAGGCCGGCTCGCAGGGGCCCCGGCGGCGGAGCCGACGCCGGTCGAGCCCCCTACTTGCCTATGCCGCTCTCCACGAACTTGGTCCCGGTGTTCGTGAGGACGTATGCCTTGAGCCCGTCCTTGTCGTCGTTCACCTGCATCATGTGGCCCTTCCAGACGTTCTTCAGGATCTTGTCGGCGACGTTCGCCGGGACCTTCTCCCTCGAGTCCAGGAAGCCCTTCTCGATGTCCTTGGCGTTGAAGGCGGCCAGCCCAGACTGCTTCTCGAGGTAGTACCCGATCACCAGGGACCGCTGTACGTCGTCGGTCGGGCTCTTCTCGAGCACGAACTGCCGGATGGAGAGTGTCTTGGGGGCGACGGGGACGGGAGCCGCTGGCCGTTCCGGCGGAGGGGAGGCCACCGGCGCCTCTCCGACGCCCAGCCTCTGCTCGAGGACCTTGATCCTCCTCTCGTGCTCCTGAAGCATAGATTCAAACCGCGCGATTGCGTCTTGGCTGCTCATCTACCAGCGATCTCCTGTGGCGTTCGGCCGTCGCATCACTGCTTTAATCCTTGCAGGTCGTCCGTCGGACCCCGATCCCCTCTAGGCGCCATCGACGCGGGACGACGATGAGCCGGATGCTCCGCGTCGACCCCTTCTCCTCCTCGACTCGCAAAGGATAAAATGAAGGTCGCGCGCCGCCGGTCACATGCCAAAGGGCAAGGGCGCGCGCAAGTCCCACACGGGGACGGAAGAGGTCCTGGATTCGTTCGAGAGCTGGCTGAAGCGGCAGAAGCCGATAGAAGTAAAGGCGAAAGCCGGGTTCAGGAGCGAGTCCGCAGAGACGTCCTGAAGAGTCACGGATCGGCCGAGGTCCGCTCACCCCCCGGTTCTCAGCTCGCGTCCCTTCCACGTGCACCGGGATCCCGAGGTCCCTGAGGGGTACCCGACCGAGCGGGGACGGCGATCGGTCGGTCGATCGCTCCCGGACGACTCCAGCCTAATTCTTTTATCGGGTCCAAGCCGGGTCCCTGTGCATGGTTTCAATCAGAGCCGTGGACGACGGTAACGGCGCCCCCGTCGTCGCCAAGGGGCTCGAGCCCCCGTTCAAGCAGGGCGAGTTCTATGTCTTCGATACCGCCGACGACCTGGCGAGATACTGGAACAAGCTCCCGCCCGGCAGAAGGGCGGAGCTCATGAAGCAATCGAGGAAGGAGGCGAAGGACGTCCGGCTCATCCTCGACGGGTTCGTGCACAAGCCCGCCAAGACGAAGTAGCCCCCGATCCTCCCTGAGACCGGACGACGGCCGCGCGCTACCGGTCTCCCGGGTGCGCCCCAGGAAAGCGGAGGAAGAGACGAGAGGAGGGAGGGAAGTAAGGACGGCCGTCCCTCCGTCCCGAGGTATGGTTGCGGACCGACGCCCGGACCTAGGGCTCCAGCGTCTCCGCCCTCGATGGGTCCCTCTCCAGACCGGAGACCCTGACCCCTACCAGCCTGACCGGTTCCCCCCTCTGCTCGAACTCCCTGAGCAGGTCCCTCGCCGTCTCCCAGAGCGCCGCCTCGCTGACGGTGTAGGAGGGGAGGGTCCTCTCCCTGGTGTGGGTCTCGAAGTGGCTGAACCTGATCTTCACTCCCGCGACCCTGAACCTGACCCCCGCCCGCGCTATCCTGGAGGCCAGCTCGTGCGCGGCGGACTCGGCCTCGGAGTAGACGCGCTCGAACTCCCCGACGTCCTCCCGGAACGTCCGCTCTACGGCGAGAGACTTGGGCATCTCTCTGGCGCGGACGGGAATCCTCTCCTGCGAGTGCGCGACCCCCCAGAGCCATACGCCCGTCTTCCCGAACCAGGCCATCAGCTCCTTGCCGGGGACCGCCTGCAGCTGGGCGATGGTCTTCACGCCCCTCGCCCTGAGGAACGCCTCGCTCTTCTTGCCGATCCCGGGGATTACCGAGACGGGGAGGGGGGCCAGGAACTCGGCCGGCGAGTCCAGGGGGACCACCGTGAGCCCGTCGGGCTTCTGCCGGTCCGAGGCTATCTTGGCGGAGGACTTGTTCGGTCCTATCCCGACCGAGGAGGAGAGCCCGTGGACCTCGCGCACCGTCCTCTTGATGACTAGCGCCAGCTGGACGGCCTCGGCCTCGTCGCTGACGCGCCCGCTCACGTCGAGGAAGGCCTCGTCGATGCCGGTCTGCTCGAACGAGTCGCCGAAGCCTCTGAGCGTCCCCATGACCTGCTCGGAGACGCGCTCGTAGAGCTCGAAGTTCGGGCGGATGTAGACCGCCGTGGGACAGAGCCTCCAGGCCCGGGATATGGGCATGCCCGACCTGAGGCCGTGCCTCCGCGCCTCGTAGGAGCAGGTTATCACCACGCCCCTACCCATCCCCTGCTCCGGGTCGGCGCCGACGACCGTGGGCAGCCCGCGGAGCGCCGGGTTCTCCCTCGCCTCGACGGAGACGTAGAACGCGTCGAGGTCGACGTGGAAGATTATCCGACGCGCCTCTCGCTCCATGGCGATGCGACTACTGGAACCCCGTCAGCGTCCCCTGCGCCGCGTCGGCCGGCCCGGTCGATGCCTTGACCTCCTCGCTCTTCCAGTCCTGCTCCATCATCCCGAGGAGCCTCCTGAACTCGTTGACCGACTCGGGCCCGAAGCCGGCGAAGTGGTTGTTGAAGAAGACGTAGGCGCTGTCGAGCGACCCGCTCTTCTCCCGGAGCGAGCCTGCCCACCTCTCCATGTCCGCCCCGCGCTCCTTCTGTATCCCGCCGAACTCCGTGATGTCCCGCTCGCCCACCATCCGGAGGACGGCGAAGTCCGCGGTGACCTGGGCCGGCGACTCCAGGTACTGGTTGAGGGTCCAGGTCATCGCGACGTTGTGCTCCTCGAGGAGCCTGTAGACCTCCGGCGTGAACCACGACCTGTGCCTGAACTCGATCGAGTGCTTGTACTTCGGGCTGAGAGACTCCACGAACTTCTTCACGGCCGGCATGTGCTTCTCGACCTTGATGGACGGCGGGAGCTGGGCGACGATGGGTCCCAGCTTGGGGCCGAGCTTACCCATCACGCCGTAGAAGTAGGTGAGCGTCGACTCGAACCCCTCGAGCTTGTTCTCGTGGGTTATCTTCTTGGGGAGCTTCGGGCTGAAGACGAAGCCCTCCGGGGTGACCCTCTTCCATTGCTCGACCATGAACTGGTTCGGGATCCGATAGAAGCTGGAGTCGATCTCCACGCAGTCGAAGACCCTGGAGTAGAACCTCAGGTAGTCCTTCGCGGGCAGGTCCTTCGGGTAGAAGGGGCCGGCCCAGTCCTTGTACGACCAGCCGCTGCAGCCCACCCTCGCCTTCTTCGCGAGCGACATCGGGGCCGAGAAGGCCGGTCCTCCGATATTAACGTAAAGGTGGGCCGCGCCGCCTAGGGGACGAGCACGGCCCTGCCGACCACCTCGCCGGCCTTGAGCCGCCTGAGGACATCGGCTCCCTCGCGGAGGGGATATCCGGTCGCCCTCACCTTCACCCTGCCCTGGGAGACGAGCTCCATCATCCGCCCCAGGTCACTCTTGGTCCCGGCCATGCTCGTCACGATGCTGACCTCGCCTCCGAACCCGACCGGGACCTGGCCGAAGACCGCCATGAGGATCGTCCCCCTGCTCTTGACGACCTTCGTCGCCAGCTCGATCGCTGCGGGAGCGGGCGTGTGCACGATCACCTTGCTCGGCCTCTCCGACCTGACGAACTCCTCGACCTCGGAGGAGAGCGCGACGGCGTCGGCCCCGAGCTCCGAGGCGAGCTCGAGCTGCGCCTTGGAGAGGTCGACCGCCGTGACCCTGGCGCCCCTGAGCTTCGCGAACTGGACCGAGAAGTGCCCGACCCCTCCGATCCCGATGACCATCACGCTCTCTCCCGGCTCGATCCTGGCCCTCTCGACCGCCCTGTAGGCGGTCACCCCCGGGCAGAAGAGGGTCGCCGCGTCGACGTCGGAGATCCCGTCCGGGACCGGGTACACGAAGTCGCGCTTGGCCCTGATGTACTCGGCGTAGCCACCGTCGACGTGCTCGCCCGTGATCACCCTGGCTGGGCAGAGGTTCTCGTCGCCGCTGAGGCAGTACTCGCACCTCCCGCAGCTGCTCCAGATGACCGAGACGCCCATGCGCCGGCCGATCTGGACCCCCTCATCTTCCTCCTCCTTCTTCTTCACTCCGTGCCCGACCCCGACCACCCTCCCGACGACCTCGTGGCCGGGGACGATCGGCAGCACGGACGGGATGCCGTAGACCTTGAGGTCGCCCTCGATGAGGTGCAGGTTCGAGTGACAGACCCCGCAGGCCGAGACCCGCAGCAGGACCTCGTCGGGCCCTACGGCGGGGTCGTCGATCTCCCGGTACTCGAGGGGACCGTCCTCTATCGCCGCAAGCCTGTCCAGGACCAGAGCTTTCATCGTCCTGCACGGGGGCCCCCTCGCTATTAACCGAGTCGCCGAGAGGGTCGGTCCGTTCAGAAGTTCACTCGGCCGGGGCCCTTTAGCCCGAGCCGCTCCCTGACCTCGTCCGGGGTGGCGACCTCCCTCCCCGTCGTCTCCCTCACCATCGTCCGGACCTTCGCGACCTGCTCGGCGTTCGTGCGCGCGTAGACCCCCTTCTCCATGTATAGGTTGTCCTCCAGCCCGACCCTCGCGTGGCCGCCCAGCCTCGCGGCGGCGAGGCACGAGCCGAACTGGTGCCTCCCAGCGGCTGCGACCGACCAGGTATAAGCGCCCTGCCCGAGCAGCCTGTCGGCGGTCTGCTTCATCGCCAGGAGGTCCTCCAGGGACGCGCCGATCCCGCCCATTATCCCGAGGACGAACTGCATGTGGACCGGGCCGTCCAGGGACCCGTCGGCGAGAAGCCTGGCGGCGTTGTAGACGTGGGAGACGTCGTAGCACTCCAGCTCCGGCTTGGTCCCGTTCTCGCGCATCGCCCTGCAGAAGACCTCCATGTCTGCGAAGGTGTTCCGGAAGATGTAGTCCTTGGTCGCCGCGATATAGGGCTCCTCCCATGGGTACTTCCAGGTCCTCGGCTTCGCCAGGTACGGGTAGAGGCCGAAGTTCATCGAGCCCATGTTGAACGAAGCCATCTCCGGCCTGAAGGCCGGGACGACGGCCAGGCGCTCCTGGGCGGTCATCCCGAAGCCCCCGCCCGTCGTCGTGTTGACGACGACGTCGCACCTCCCCTTGATCTCGGTCAGGACCCTGCGGAAGAGCTCCAGGTCGGAGGTCGGCCTCCCGTCGGAGGGGTCCCTCACGTGGATGTGCACGATCGCCGCGCCCGCCTCGCAGGCCTCCACGGCCTCCTCGGCTATCTGCTCCGGCGTGATTGGCAGATGCGGGCTCATCGATGGGGTGTGGACGGCGCCCGTTATGGCGGCGGTGATCACGATCCTCTCGGAGGAGGTTGAGGAGGCGGAGGCTCCCACGGCGCGGAATCCAGGGGCCGGTTCTATTAAACCGAACGAGGGAGTGAAGAAGGGAGAGCGGGCCCCGAAGGAGGCTTTATGGGGGAGACCCGCCAAGCCGGACGCGATGATCCGCTGGCCGGAGAACTTCAACCCCGAGCGGACCGTGGTCCACGTGCGCAACGAGCTGGAGATGCCGGTCACCGCCGAGGCCGTCTGGGCGTGGCTCATCCGCGCCAAGCTCTGGCCGACCTGGTATCCCAACTCGCAGAACGTCCTGGTGGAGGGGGGCGCCCTCGACCTGGCGCCGGGGACGCGCTTCCGCTGGAAGACCTTCGGAGTCACCCTGAACTCGAGGGTCGAGGAGTTCGTCCCGCCGGAGCGCCTGGCCTGGAGCGCTCGCTCGGCCGGGATAGGCGCATACCACGCCTGGCTGATCGAGAAGAGGCCTTCGGGATGCCACGTCCTGACCGAGGAGTCCCAGAACGGGATGCTCGCGCGCCTGAGCAACGCGCTGAGGCCGGCCAACATGAGCAGCTACCACCAGCTCTGGCTGGAACAGCTCCTGGCCAGGGCGAGGACCGGGCCGCCGCCCGACGAGGCCTAGCTTGGCGCTCCGGGTTCAACCTTATATCGTCCGGTCGCGCCGAACGGCCAGGGAGCCCTGACTGGCGATGCCAACGCTGAGTTTCGCGGACGCCAAGGAACGGGTGGCCGAGCAGCTCAGGACGGCGGTGGGCGTGGATGAGTTCGACGTCACCTCCGCGAAGCTCGTGGAGATCCAGGGCGTCTGGCGGTTCGACGTCGAGTACAAGAAGCCCAAGGCCATGTTCCCGGACACCGCATTCCTCATCCTGGACTCGACCACGGGAGAGGTCAAGGAGTTCCGGAAGGGGATGTAGCGGGTGGGCGCCGGCCCGCCCATCCATCGGCCCGCCCATCCATCGGCCCGCCCGCACTCCTATCGTTTCTTCGGGGCCTTTGGGGGCAGCCCTGCCGTCCACGCCAGCGACCTGGCGACCCAGGCCCTGACCCTCTGGGGGTCTGCCCTCCACGCCTGCGGGACCACGACGTAGCCCCTCATGGGCCTGCCCTCCATCGGGGCGAACCTCGACGCCCCCTCCTCCTTGAGGAGCTCCGCCTGGTCGGGGTCGGAGAGCCGGACGAAGAGCTGCCTGCCGAAGAGGCCCGCGAACATGTTCCCGTTCACGAAGGCGGCGTCGTTCCCGAACATGGGCCGCACTCTGACACCGGCGTCCCCGGGGAGGACCGACCGGAAGAAGGCCCTGTCTCCGGCGTCGGGACGCGGGAACGTCTTCATCCTAGACGTGCCCCGCGATGCCCTGAGGAACGTACGGTTCCTCCAGGAACCTCGCCTCCTCGGGGGTGATCTTCACGTCGAGCGACCCCACGAACTCCTCCAGGTGGTCGACTCTGGTGGTCCCGACTATGGGGGCGGTCACCCCCCTGTGGAGGAGCCAGGCGATCGAGACCTGGGTCGGGGTGACCCCCTTGTCCCCGGCCGTCTCCCTCACCCTGCGGACGATCTCGTCGTTCGAGGGCTTCCCGACGTACCTCGAGTGGGCCATCGACCCCGGCGCTGTCCTCCTCTGTCGTGGTGACGCGGCCGCCCTGGAAGTATCTCCCGGAGAGGATGCCGGCCGCCGTGGGGCTCCAGGGTATGAGGGCGACCCCCTCGGAGGCGCAGAGGGGGTTCATCTCCCTCTCCTCTTCCCGGTAGATCAGGTTGTACAGGTTCTGCATCGTCGTGAACCGGGCGTAGCCCCGAGCGTCGCTGACGTGGAGGGCCCCTGCGAACTGCCAGGCCCACATGCTCGACGCACCGATGTACCTGACCCGGCCGTCGGCCACCATCTCGGTGAGGACCGAGAGGGTCTCCTCCACCGGGGTGTCGTAGTCCCAGCGGTGCGTCTGGTAGAGGTCGACGTACTCCGTCCCGAGCCTGCGCAGGGACTCGCCCAGGGCGTGGCGGAGGTGCTTGCTCGAGAGGCCCCTCTCGTTCGGGCCCGGGCCCATGGGGCTGTAGGCCTTGGTCGCGACGACCGCGTCCTCGCGCCTTCCCCCGAGGAAACCGCCGAGGATCTCCTCCGACCTCCCCTTCGAGTAGACGTCAGCCGTGTCGTAGAAGTTTATCCCAAGGTCCCAGGCGCGCTCCAGCACCGTCCTCGCCCTCTCGCCGTCGACCATCCAGGGGTGCTCTCCCCCGAAGGTCATGCACCCGAGGCAGATGCGGGAGACCTTCGTGCCCGTCCGACCCAGCCTGACGTACTCCATGGTCGGTCGGGGAGCCGACCCGGCCTATCAGCCTTTCCGCTCTGGACCGTCCTGGGCGCCGCCCGCCTGCTTCCGCATGAGCGAGGCCGAGTTGATGCAGTACCTCAGGCCGGTGGGCCTCGGACCGTCGTCGAAGACGTGCCCCAGGTGCGACCCGCAGCCGGCGCACTCGACCTCGGTCCTCCTCATGAAGAGGTAGCGGTCCTCCTTCTCCCTGACCGACCCGTCCGCGATCGGCTCCCAGAAGCTCGGCCATCCGGTGCCAGAGTCGAACTTGGTCTCCGAGCTGAAGAGCGGGGCGCCGCAGACGACGCACCCGTAGACGCCTCGCTCGTGGCTGTCCCAGAACTCCCCGGTGAAGGGCGGTTCGGTCCCCTTCTCGACGCAGACGTGGTACTGCTGGGGCGTGAGGCGCTTCCTCAGCTCGGCCTTCTCCTCCTTGAGCATGGGACGAACGGGGGGCCGGGGCGGTATAAGCCTTGGCCAGAGTCCGTCCCGGGTCGAGGGCCCGCCCGCGCGCGGACCCTCCGGAAACCTCTATCTATTCCGGAGGGGGCGACCACGACGAGACATGATCGAACTCGGACGGAGGCGCGTCGGCGAGACCAAGCTCGAGATCAGCAGGGTGGGGCTCGGCGGAGTGGCGTTGGGCTACATGTACGAGCCCGTACCCGACGAAGTGGCGGTCTCGACCGTCCGCAGGGCGCTCTCCGTAGGGTTCAACCACGTCGACACGGCGCCGCTCTACGGCGCCGGGACGAGCGAGAGCAGGGTCGGGGAGGCGCTCGCCGGCGTCGATAGGAAGAGGTTCACGATCTCGACCAAGGTCGGGCGGGTGCTGGTCCCCTCCTCGAAGCCTCCTCGCTGGAAGGGCGCGCCCAAGCTCGAGGCGGTCTTCGATTTCAGCGCCGCGGGGATCAGGGCGTCCTTCCAGGAGAGCCTACGGCGCCTCCGCCTCGGCGGCGTCGACATACTGCTCATCCACGACTGCGACGACGACGTCCCCCGGGCGCTGAAGGAGTCGTACCCGACGATCTCGAAGCTGAAGGAGGCCGGGGAGACGAAGGCGATAGGGGCCGGGCTGAACAGCTGGGAGACGGCCCTGAGGCTAGCCAGGGGCGCGGACCTCGACTGCTTCCTGATAGCGGGGAGGTACACCCTCCTCGAGCAGGGTGCCCTCGAGGAGTTCCTGCCGTACTGTCAGGACCACAAGATAGGGGTGCTCATCGGCGGCCCGTTCAACAGCGGGATCCTGGCGTCGGACCTCTCGGCGGGGGCCAAGTACAACTACGAGGAGGCGCCCCCGGAGCTGCTCAAGAAGGCCAGGCGCATAAAGGGGGTCTGCGACACGCACTCGACGCCCCTGCGAGCCGCGGCCCTCCAATTCATCCTGGCCAACCCGGTCGTGACCTCCACCATCCCCGGGAGCAGGTCGCCAGAGGAGGTGGAGGAGAACGCAAAAGCGCTCCAGTTCGCGATCCCGCGGGGCCTGTGGGACGACCTCAAGTCGGAGGGGCTCGTCCGCGAGGACGCCCCGGTGCCCCACTAGGCGGGCGGCCCTTCCTCTCCTCTCCTCTTCTCCCTCGTTCCCCGACGCCACCCTCGTCCAGGTACTTCTGGGCCTCGACCATCTCGGAGACCGAGTAGCCGTTCTTCGAGAAGAAGCCGATCGAGGGGCCGTTCGAAGGATAGATGAGCGCGTTGACCTTGCGGACCCCCTTCCGCCTCATCCTGGCTTCGACCTCCCTCACCAGCCTCGTCCCGACCTCCCTCCTCTGATAGCCCGGGCGCACCCCCAGGTGGTAGATCCAGCCCCTGCGCCCGTCCCATGCCCCCATGGCCGTGCCGACGACCCTGCCCCGTTCCTCGGCGACCAGGAAGAGCTCCGGGTCCCTCCGGAGCTTCGCCCTAATCCCCTCTAGCTCGTCGCCTGGTCTGAACTCCAGCCCGGCCTCGGACCAGACCTCGGCGACCTGGTCGTAGTCGGCGATGGCGAACTCCCTGACCCTGATCAATAGGTGTCCCCCGGCCTGTGGTCCAGGTCCGCGAGCGTCCTGCTCACGACCGCCCTGGTCCTCTTG
>JBEKTS010000009.1:0-34737 GCA_049515775.1 Nitrososphaerales archaeon
ATGGTCATGGAGCTGGCGAAGAGGAGGCTGCTGGGCGAGTTCGAGGAGAGGGCATCCGTCCCGTCGATGGCCCTGGCCCGGCGGGTCGCGGACCGGTCGATGACGTTCGAGCAGGCGGCCGAGGAGCTGGTCCGGAGCCAGAGGAGGCGCTGACGGGCTTGGCTCGACGCGAAGAAGGCGGGAACCTCGCGGAGAGGCTGAGCGAGTACGCCGGCTCGGTCGGGTACTCGCAACTCGGAGAGGAGGTCGTCCTCGAGGCCAAGAAGAGGGTCCTCGACAGCCTCGGCTGCGCCATCGGCGCGTTCGGGGAGGTCCCGGTCAGGATCGCAAGGAAGGTCGCGACGGCGCCCTCCCGCGCCGGTGGAGGGTCGTCGGTCCTCGGGACCGGCTTCAAGGCCTCGCCCGAGGTGGCGACCTTCGTCAACGGGCTCATGGTCAGGTACTTCGACTACAACGACACCTACCTCTCGAAGGAGCCCGCCCACCCGTCGGACAACATCTCCGCTTGCCTCGCGGTCGCCGAGGTCGAGGAGGCGTCCGGGAGGGACCTGCTGGCCGCCATCGCCCTGGCCTACGAGGTCCAGTGCAGGCTCTGCGACGCGGCGGACATCAGGCACAGGGGGTGGGACCACGTCTGCTACGGGCTGGTCTCGAGCGCTCTCGCCGCCGGGAGGCTGATGGGTCTCCCTGCGCGCAAGCTCACCCACGCCGTCAACATCTCGCTCAACTCCCACCTTGCCATGAGGCAGGTCAGGGCGGGCGAGCTCTCCGAGTGGAAGGGGGCCTCATTCGCCAACGCCGCCCGGAACGCGGTCTTCTCGTCCCTGCTGGCGGCCGGAGGGATGACCGGCCCCTCCCCGGTCTTCGAGGGGGAGATGGGCTTCTTCAAGCAGGTCTCCGGCCCGTTCGAGCTCGACGTCGAAGGGTTCGGGGGCGGGAGGAAGAAGACCGACTCTGGAGGCTCTTTCAAGCTCCGCGAGACCTACATCAAGTACTTCCCGGCCGAGTACCACGCGCAGAGCGCGATATGGGCCGCGCTCAGGGCTCGCCGCGCGGTCTCCAGCATCGAGGAGATAGAGTCGGTGAGCGTCGAGACCCACGAGGCGGGCTACACCATCCTCAGCAAGGACAGGGAGAAGTGGGCCCCGACGACCAAGGAGACCGCCGACCACAGCCTGCCCTACATGGTAGGGATGGCGCTCCTCAGGGGCGGGGTCGACAACTCGACCTATTCGGCGAGGAACCTGAGGGACCCCAGGGTCCTCTCGTTCCTGAAGAGGATCGAGGTGAAGGAGGACAGGGCGCTCACCGCCGTCTATCCCGCGCACATAGCCAACCGCGTCACCCTGCGGCTGAAGGGCGGGCGGACCGTGACCGAGCAGGTCGACGACCCCCGGGGCCACCCCAACGACCCGATGACGCGCGAGGAGGTCGAGGAGAAGTTCCTGCGGCTCACCAGGAGGTACCTGACGGAGGCCGACGCGCGGGAGATAGCGAAGTTCGTCTGGTCCCTCGAGAGGAGGAGGCCGTCCGAGCTCGCGGAGCTCTGCGTCGTCCGCAGCGGCTGAAGGCTGTCGGTCAGCGTCGCTGCTCGATCGGGACGTACTCCAGGTCGGCGGAGCCGACGTAGACGGCGTCCGGCCTGAAGAGCTTGTTGCGTGCCAGCTGCTCGTTGTAGTGGGCCATCCACCCGACGATCCTGCTCGACGCGAAGACCGGGGTGAAGACGGGTATGGGGACGGAGAGCGTGTAGAAGATGGGCGCCGCGTAAAAGTCGAGGTTCGTCGGGAGCTTCTTCGCCTCCCACATCGCCCCGGCCGTTGCCTCGCAGAGGTCGTAGAGCGCCAGGCCCTTCCCATCCTCCTCCAGGAGCCTCTTGAGCATCGCCCGGCTGAGCTGGGCGCGCGGGTCGACCTTCTTGTAGATCCGGTGGCCGAAGCCCATGACCTTCTTCCCGTTGGCGAGGGCGTCCTTCACGTAGGCCTCCGCCCGGTCCGCCGAGCCTATCTCGAGCAGCATCCCCATCGCCGCCTCGTTGGCGCCCCCGTGGAGGGGACCCTTGAGCGCCGCGATCCCGGCGGTCGAGGCCGCGCTGACGTCCGCCAGGGTCGAGGCGACGACCCTCACAACGAAGGTCGACGCGTTCAGGTCGTGCTCGAGGTAGAGGATCAGCTCGCGCTCGAAGGCCCAGGCGTCGAACTTCGACGGGCGCTCGCCGCGCAGCATGTAGAGCAGGTTGGTGGCGTGGTCCATCGCCGGATCGGGCTCGACGACCGGCATCCCCCGGACCAGCCGGTAGCAGTTCGCCGCCAGGACCGGCATCTTCGCTATGAGGGAGTACTGCCTGTCCCGGGGCCCCAGGGACTCCTCGCTCGCACCCAGCGCCGAGACGGCGGTCCGCAGCACGTCCATGGGATGGGCGTCGGGCGGAAGGAGCCGCACGATGTCGTAGACGTTCCTCGGGACGGAGGCCCGGGCCCTCAGCTCCGCGACGAATCGGTCGAGCTCGTCCCTGCGCGGGAGCCTACCCTCCAGGATGAGGTAGGCGCACTCCTCGTAGGACGCGTTGTCGAAGAGCTGCTTGATGGGGTAGCCGCGGAAGGTGAGCGAGCCGTCGGCGCTGCTCCTGGATATGCTGGTCTCGGCGACCGCGACGCCGTAGAGACCGTCGGGGACACGAATCGTCTCGGACATTGAGTAGTTTTCTCTCGTTCGAGGCGCGCCAGTATTAATTGGTATCGAGGAGCTCCCGCGCCCTCCTCGCGGTCCTCTCGTCGGTGCCCTCGTAGGCGCGGTAGCCGATGAGGTCGTAGAACTCCTCCCGGCTCATCATCCGGCCCAGGAGGTCCCGCTGCGTCCCCTTCTGGGACAGCTCCCCGAGGGCCTCCTGGACGGCCTTCATCATGACCCTGAACGTGGTGACCGGGAAGATGACGAGCCTGTACCCCAGCCTCTCGAACTCCGAGACAGGGATGTACTCGGTCTTGCCGAACTCGGTCATGTTCGCGAGCAGGGGGGCCCTGACCTTCCTCGCGAACTCCCCGAACTCGGAGGCGTCCCGGAGCGCCTCTGGGAATATTACGTCGGCCCCGGCCCTGAGATAGAGCCTCGCCCTTCTCACCGCCGAGTCGATCCCCTCGACCGAGGCCGCGTCGGTCCTCGCCACGATGACGATCCTCTTCGTCGAAGCCTCTCTGGCGGCGACGATCTTCTTGACCATCTCCTCCTCGGTCACCAGCTGCTTCCCCTCGAGGTGGCCGCACCTCTTGGGCATGACCTGGTCCTCGAGCTGGATCGCGGCGGCGCCCACCCTCTCCATCTCGGTCACCGTCCTGCCCACGTTCACGGCCTCCCCGAAGCCCGTATCGACGTCGACTATGAGCGGCAGCCGGACGCGGGAGGTGATCTGCGAGGCGGCGCCGGTCACCTCCGTGAGGGTCGTGGTCCCGAGGTCTGGGAGCCCCAGCAGGCCGGAGTAGGCGGAGCCGGAGAGGTACAGGACCTTGAACCCGGCCCTGGCCGCGAGGAGCGCGACGGCGGGGCTGAAGACGCCCGGGACGGGCGTGCACCGCTTCCCCGATATCAGCCGTCTGAGGCTGGCCGCGGCTGCTGTCCGTGGGTTATCGCTCAACCGGATGTCTGGGCCGGGTCCGGAGCGGGCGCCTTAAGAAGGATTCATGCCGCGATCGTCGGACCAGAGCCTGCCTCGCCCCTCTTCCTGCCGGCCAGCGCCAGGGCACCGGCGACCAGCACGAGCACTGACGCAGCCCCGGTCGCCATGAGCGGGAGGGCGCTAGAACTACCGGATGCTGAGCTCGCCGTCGCAGGGCTAGTGGAAGCGGTCGAGGCGATGACTGAAGCGGTCGAGGTGGCAGACGATGATGGAGCGGTGACAGAGGTGGTTGGAGTGGTAGCCGATGAAGCGACGGTGGATTCGGCGTCGTAGGTGATGGTGACCGAGCCGGTGCTCCCATCGGAGTCCTCGGCGGTGATGGTGTACTTTCCAGGGGTCCACGCTGGGCTGCCTCCAGCGTTCGTGAAATAGGAGAACGACCCGTTCTTCGAGAGCGAGACGGTCTGGACGTCGACGATCTCCATCTGAGGGTTGCGGACGGAGATGAAGACGCTGTCGGGGAGGGTTGGCACGGGGGTGATCGTCCCCCTGATGACGTACGCCTCGGTCCCGCTGAGGGAGGTTCCCGCGGCTGGGCTGGTCAATACCACGGTGTTCGAGGAGCCGGCAGCGCTTGGGATGCAGAGCACGAGTGCGACGAGCAGGGATGCGACGAGGGTCTTGAGCTTCAGGTTCTCACGTCAGGCTCGTCTGCGGCTCCAGGACGCTCACTAAAGGATTGCGAAGCTGGTTGGGCCAGCGGGCTGTCCTAGCTCAAGAGTCTGCCTTCGTCGTCCACCCTCCGGACCTCGCCGGAGCCCTCGGCGACCGCGTACCTGATGCCGAGCTTCATCGACCCGCCCTCCGGAAGCTTGAGGGCGTTCCCCCGCTCCAGGTACTCCTTCATGCCTAGTTCGGTCACGCTGCTCGACGGCTCGAGCCCCAGGTTGTACGACCGTCCCCACCATGGGTAGTCGATCGCCCCGTTGTTGAGCCAGTACCAGAGCGACGGGTAGACGTTCAGGTCCCACGAGACGCCCACGGTGAGGTTGGACAGGGAGTTGCGGATGGCGTACCACGGCTCCTTCATGGTCACGAAGAGGTTGTCCTCGTACCTCGAGCCCGTCGGAGGGGCGCGGCTCATGTCGATCCAGGAACCGTCGGTGGCAGGCGCGTTGGGCCACTCGAACTCGACCCCGGGCTTCAGGCGGGTCTGCTTGTAGGGTCCCGCGGTGCACGTCCCGGCCCGCATGTCCACCGACATCCCCGGGCCGACGATGGGCCTCCCGAAGACGATGTGCTGGAGCCACGCGAACTCTATCTCCTGCTCGCCGAGGTTGGTCACGACCTCGTCGACCTTCAGGACGGAGCTGCCCTCGGCGAGGGAGACGACCTTCTCGACGCGGAGCGGATACCGCATCAGCGTCGTCGAGACATTCAGGCGAGCCTCGTTGTGCTCGTCGGCAGCGGCCGCCCTCCACGGGAGGAGGGGGCTCTCGCCGTGCATGCCCCAGGCGGCGCCCCTGTTGGAGGAGATGAGCCCGGGGTTCGGCAGGACGTCCTGCCATCCGCCCTCGTAAAAGTCGAGGAAGCTCGAGTCCGCGGTCACCGACGGGGGATAGACGGAGCCGAATCGCCTGAAGCCGATGGGAGACTCGTAGAGGAGGTTCAGGCCTCTCTTCTTGTAGAGAATCTCGACGATGTCCGAGCCCTTCTCCGGGATAACCTTCACCCTCAGGTCCTCGTTCTCGAGGACCGCGACCTGGGCCCCCGCATATCTGTCCTCGACTGCGAATCGCGTCGACGCCAAAGCGTCTCCAGTGCGGTCCTGCCGGTTATAAGCTGTGGCCGTAGTCTGCCTTGACAGTGGGCCGTGGGGCGGCCCCGCTGCGGGTCCCCTCCGCCGTGAATCGTTTATACGCTCAACGCATCGGCGTTTCGTCGTGCGCAGAAGCGATTCCTCGGGGAAGATCGATTGGGATTCTTTCAGGAGCAAGAAGATCAAGAAGCTCGTTGGGTTGATGAAGGAGGAGGGCCTGGACGCCCTCTACCTCAACCGGATAGAGAACGTGCGTTACTCGACCGACCTGAGGCCGGTCGTCAGCATGTGGTTCATGAACAGCTACTCGTCGCTCGTGACCTCGGGAGGGGATGTGGTCCTCCTCACCGTCGCCGGGGACTACATGCACTCGAAGCACTACATGCCTTGGATGAAGGACATCAGGGTGATGCACACGGCGGGGAGGGCGGAGGAGGTCTCCGCGGTCATCCGCGACTACAAGGGGTGGAGGGTCGGCTACGACCAGCTAGGGTACGAGGACCGCCAGTCGCTCGAGGCGGCGGCGAAGGGGGTCGAGCTCGTGAACGTCGGGGCGAAGGTGGCCGACGAGAGGGCGGTTAAGCTCGACGAGGAGGTGAAGCTGATGCGCGAGGCCTCGAAGGTCACGGAGGCGTCGATAAGGGCGGCCCTGCGCGCTGCCCGTCCCGGGATCAGGGAGTACGAGATCGCGGCCGAGGGCGAGTACGCGGCCAGGAAGATGGGCGCCGAGGGGATGTCCTGGGGCCTCGCGACCTTCTCGGGGCTGAACACTGGCCTGATGCTGAGACACGACTCGGAGAAGGTCGTCCGGTCCGGGGAGCTGCTCATCCTGGGGTACGCCACCATATTCAAGGGGTACAACACCGACATCACCACGACGACGGTGGTCGGGAAGCCCAGCAAGAGGCAGCGGGAGATCTACACGGCGACCTACGACTCGTTCAGGGCCGCGCTCAAGGCCACCAAGCCCGGGGCGACCACGCTCGAGGTACACGACGCGGCCGAGAAGGTGATAGCGGAGAGGGGCTTCGGGGCCTACTCCTTCAGCCGGATCCAGCCGGTGCTCCACGGGGTGGGGATGAACGTCTACGAGCCGCCGTTCTCGCCCGAGCCGGGCAGGAAGGAGCCGTCGGTGAAGCTCAGGCCGGGACACGTCCTCGCCATCGAGCCCGCCATCACGCTGTACGACGACCTCAAGGTCGGCGGGTGCAGGATAGGCGAGACCCTGCTCGTGACGGAGACCGGTTACCGCCTGATGACCGACGGCAAGCCGGAGACCCACGATTCGCTCTACGAAAACTGAGTTTTCAGAGCTTGAAACCGAGCACGTCGAGCATGCTGTAGACCCTCGGCTCGCGGCCCGGCGCGGTCAGCCAGCTGGCGGCGAAGAGGGCGCCCTGCGCGAAGGCAGACCTCGAGAAGGCCAGGTGCTCGAACTTGAGCATCTCGTTCGGGCCGAAGGCGTATATCGCGTGCTCGCCGGGCATGCCGCCGCCCCGGAACGAGGCGACCTCGAGCTCGCCCTTCGCCCGCTTCGAGAGCCCGCTCCTGCCGTAGACCGTCGTCGAGTAGCCCCTCGCCTTTGACACGGCGTCGGCGATCGTCTTCGCCGTGCCGCTCGGCGCGTCGGCCTTTCCCGAGTGGTGCATCTCGAGGACGCTGACGTCGAAGTCCGGGGGCAGGTTCTTCAGGGTCGAGGCCATCGCGAAGAGCATGTTAGCCCCGACGGAGAAGTTGGAGGCCATGACGCAGGGGACCTTTCCCGTCAGCTCGGCGATGATGCGGCCGTGCTGGGTGTCCGAGAACCCCGTCGTCCCGAGGACGTAGGGTCGGCCGGCGGCCGCGATGACGGGGACGTTGGCCACCTCGGCGGCCGTGCTCGTGAACGAGACGCAGACGTCCGCGGAGGCCAGGAGCCGGCCGAAAGAGGCAGACGTCGCCACCTCCACGTCGATGTCGGCGATGCCCAGCTCCCTGAGCGTCTTCCCGATCCCGGGCTCGCCCTCCGCCGCAACAGCTCCCGTGACCTTGAACCGGTCGGACGGGGCTTCCTTGATGATCGTGCCGCCCATCCTCCCCGTGGCCCCGACGACGCAGAGCCGGATTGGAGGGGAGGCACCGCCGCCGTCAGTAGCCGGCATAGGTGAGGTTCTCCCAGTACTGTGGCATCTGGAGCCTGTCCGCGACCGAGACGTCGAAGGCCCGGTCAATGGGCTCGAGCATCTCCGGGTTCGAGGCCCAGACCGCCCTCAGCCCCCGCAGCAGCGTCTGAAAGCCGCCCTTGGTGACGCGCCCGAGGGGGCTCCTGCAGGGGCCGGTGGTCATGCCGAGGAGCTGCATCATCGTCTTGACGGGGAGGGGGTTCCTGGCCCGGACCGAGACGGGGCCGTACGAGGTCGACTCCTCGGTCTTAACCGTGACGAGCGCGAAGAGCGGCTGGAGCGCCGTGGCGAGGCGCTGGGCCTCCTGCCAGTCCTTCCTGAGGGCGGCTTGGACCATCCCCTGGACGGGCCTCGGGGTGATGTTCGAGATGACAGAGATGACGCCGGAGCACGCGATCGCCTGGTCGCTCATCAGCGAGAGCGTCTTGTCGTCGTCCCCCGAGATTATCGAGAAGTTCTGCCCGCAGTAGTTCCTGGTAAGCCGGGCGTTGTCGAGGCTCCCCGTCGCCTCCTTGACCGCGCTGATGTTCTGGTAGTTGGACGAGAGGATGCCGAGGTCCTGTGGGAGGAGCTGGGTCCCAGTCCTCCCGGGGATGACGTAGGGGATGAGCTGTACCTCGGGGAACGCCTCGGCGATGGGCTCGTAGTACTCCCGGCGAATCTCGAGCGAGCTGGGGCCGTTGTAGTATGGGTCGACCAGGAGGGCCGCCCTGATGCCCCAGTTGGAGATGTGCCGGGTCGCCTCGAGGGCCTCGTCGGTGCTGTTCGAGCCCGTGCCCGCGATCGTCTCCAGGTTCGAGCCCGCGGCCTCGAAGACGGTCTCCATGACCTTGTTGTGCTCGTCCCAGGTGAGGGTCGGGCTCTCGCCGGTCGTGCCCGCCGGGACGATGCCGGTTATGCCCTGGGTCCTCTGGAAGTCGACGAGCGCCCTGAGGCCGGCCCAGTCGACGGAGCGCCCTGCGTCGAAGGGGGTGATGATAGCGGTGTAAGCGCCGCTGAATCGAAACGCCACGGAGGAGGGCCTCGAGATGGAGGGTTATTAAGCACCATGGTGATTCGTTGTTTTGCTGCGTTTCATCCATCCTGGGCGAAAAACATGTCCGAAAAAGTTGGTCACGCGCACCGAACCGTACTTCCCCAGGGCACCCCGATGGGCCTTGTCCACGAGGATACAGAGGTCCGCCATGATGGACATCATCCGGTTGTCTTGTGTGATGGAATCTGTCGGATTGCCTGTGGAGCTGTCCTGAGTCATGAACCACCCAAAGCCGGGCCGTAGAACCTCGCCCCGAATGATAGACCCCTTGGTCGAATCTATCGGCTTCGTGTACTCGAAGGTCCCCGTCCCGTAGAGGCCAGAGAGATGGAGCAGGGTATGGGAGATACAGGATGGGAGGAATGGGATGCATCTCTGTCAGGTTGGCTTCGTTCTCGCCCAATAATTCAGATACTGCCTGCTTCAGATGCTCAACGGCCTGTCCGAGAACGCGATACGCCCCGTTATGTCCGACCTGGCGGTGACGAGCTCCTTGAAAGCGTTGAACTGCGGCTCGGTCACCCAGAAGTAGACCCAGCGCCGGGCGAAGACGCGGGAGAGGCCGCGCCCTTTGGCGTAGACGAGGTGGAGCAGGTGAGTGTAGTCCTGACCGCCCGCCGCGACGGGCTCCGCGAGGGGGCCGCCGGCGATGACCACGAACCGGTCGTAGGGGATGGAGAGGCCGTTCGGATACCGCTTCGGGTACTTCTCCGCCCACTCGGGCCTGAACCGCACCGTGAGCCGGTCGCCCGTCAGGTGCAGGTCGCAGAAGACTTTGAAGCTGTAGCGCCTCTGGAATGCGGAGACCACCTCATAGACGTTCTCGATGAGCAGTTGGTCCCCGTTCCCCACCCCGGCGACCACTCGAGTCCGCTCCGGCGACCTGGCTTCATGCGTTGGATTGGGCGCGGCGCCGGACGTAGCAGGCGGAGCCATCAGTTTCATCTGGAGCCACAAGAACAGTGACGTCCCCAGCTGGTTGATGTCCATGTTTCTTGTCCGCCAGCGCGAGGTCCTTCCACTCGACCGCTTGACGGACAGGATGCAGAGGGGGCGCCTGTTAACGTCCGTCGTCCACTCCGCAGCGACCTGCGAATATGGGAATTCTTCTGGCTTTCCCCGCGCAGAGAACAGCCGGACGTGGTCCTCGTAGAACTCGATTCTCTTGTCTGTCAGCTTCGACCAAACCACGGCGACTGGGAGAAGTAACGGGAGGTAGAGGAGCAGGAGTATGTCGGTGCCGCGGTCGTACGATTCGTTCCAGGTCACGAAGACGTCAACAAGCAAGAGGAGATAGCCGAACAACGAAACCATGGTGACCTGCATCAGTGGCCCTCTGTCGTACCTGTGGACGCAGAGTGGTTGTGGAGATTGATATCGGTCCAACCCCCTCCCTCCACAACTAGAGCGATCGCCTCCTCATAGCTGTTTTCCAGAACGAATGTAGATGCATGGTTCCTCTCTTCTAGCTTCCTTGATCGTACTGCTCCCACCCGAATCCTGTTGCAGCAAGGAATGCGACGGTTGAGGCGCCCACGAGTGCGCTTATGACGAACACCGAGCTACCCAGTGGGGCAGCGGTCCCGGTTAAACCGCGCGCTCCCATAAGGATGAGTCCACACTTTTGCGCGAAACTCGCCGCGCTAAAGACTAGATTTGCGGTATCCGCAATGAGGCTGATCGCCAGGGACTACGTCTTCGCACGAAGATAGACCCAGATGACGAAGCAGACAAACGAGACAGGAAAAGCGATGCCCGCCGCGAGGTTCTGGGGTATCGGGACGTATATCGAGAGTGGCCCGTACTGGTAAACGGGCAGGAGGTAGTAGTTGACGGCTATCCACCCCCACAGTATCAGCGAGTAGAGCCACGCGCCCATGAAGAAGGACGATAAGAATCTCCTGGGGACGATGTCGTTCAGCACCGTGGCAAGGTTCGGCTTGAGACTGATATTCTTTGCTGACGGCTCGGACGAGCGGTTCAATCCATCTGCCCTTTGAGCCGAATCCTCTCTCCCTCCGCAGGCGGACATTGGAGCGGATGGCGAGAGAGGCCCGAATCATCGAGGGGGAGGAGCTTGCACAGCGATATCCGCCACAAGAACTGCAGCGCATCTGCGAAGCCTCAGAAGAGAACGCGATGCCAGCTCTCATCGAGGAGGAAGTCCCATAGGCCGCGGGAGCGCCCCTGGTGCTCCTCTCGGCTTGTAAGACGAGTGCCACCTGAAGGAAACGCTCACTAGAATCGCACGACGACGGAACGGGCTCCTTCCCGATGAAAGCCATAAGAATCACCCCGCGTCATGAAGAACTCGGGTCTATGACATGTGGAAGATCGAGTGCCCGCAGTGCCATCACCTCTTCAGCGTGGTCACCGAGGAGAACAAGGAGCTAATCGAGGACCAGAAGGGAGAGGACGTCAAGGAGAACGCTGGGGAGAAGGTGGAGGACGCGCTCGAGAACCTCGTCCCGTACAGCCGCCGCGTGCCCGGGTCCTTTGGGAGAGAAGTGAACGTAGACTATCTGACCTACGAGTACAAATTCAAGTGCAAGCACTGCGGGAACGAGTGGACCGAGCTCAAGGAAAAGGAACGCCTCGAAAAGCAGTAGATTCTCGAGCCACTTTGGAGGCGGTCGGCATCGATTCGGCTCGTGGTAGCCCTCGGGGGGCGCGATTCCGAACGGCCGATCCTGCGTCCGAACGCACGCTCAGTACGCCCTTTTTGACCGAGGGCGGTTCGGCGGAGAGAAGGGAGCTCCGCTCGGTCGGGGCCGGGATCACACTGGGGAATCCGTAAGTAACATGCCGTCTCGCCCGCCTGCGTTGGGCAATGGCTCGGGGACCTCGGTCTCGCCGTGTTTGGGCTATCCTGGCGCTCCTTATCCTGACGGCCTCTTCCCTCGTCGTCGCGGCCCCGCCAGCAGCGGCGCAAACCTCATCGTCATCGACTCAAGCGGGCTCTTCGAAGCCCCAGCAGCTCCTCCTGTTTGACGACTTCACCAAGGATTCGAGCCTGGATTCGGACCAGTGGCAGATCAACGGGCCGGTCGGTTCGCTCTTCGGGCCGGACGACGTCGGCGACTCCTGTCAGCTCACCACCCTGGAGCCTGGCTTCTCTTCAAACGGGATGGAGGTCTCCGAGGTCACCGAGAAGTGCGAGATCGTCACCGTCCAGAGCGTCGCCTCCTTCACGCCGCCCTTCAACGCGACCGCCGTGGTCGCGGGAACGGTCTCGAACGGCCACACCTTCGTCTTCGCCATGTCCTCGGCGGACGCCAGCTCCGGCGTCTCGATAATCGGCAACCTGAACTCGGAGAACTGCAGCAACCTCGGCGACTGCGGTGACCCCACGGTCTGCGGCAACCCGTTCAACTCCACCATATCTCCCGGCGCGTGCTACTACGGCATCGACGTCAAGACCGGGGCGGGCGGGGGCGGGTGGGCGGGGGCCGGGAAGCTGTACCTGACGCCGAGCCTGAACGTCTTCTACACGCTACAGATCATCGTCAGCGCTTCGGGGAGCGCGAAGTTCAGCGTCAGCGTGGGAGGGGACGTCCTGGGCAGGTCGACCGCGACGGTCGGCATGGGTCCATTCTACATCGTGATGGAGCAGGCGGAGGGCGGGCCCGTCTCGGGCAAGGGGCCCAACGAAGCGTACTGGAAGTACGTCTCCCTGACCTCGACCCCGACGACGCTGGCGGTCTACCCCACTGAGTCGGCCTTCACGTCCATCAAGCTGACCTACGATCCGACCTCCACCTCGCCGATCCACGTCGCCGTCGTGAAAGACCAGAGCTACCCGGACGGGCTGACGGTGACGCTGAGACCAGCAGGGACGGCCACCTTCAACGACGCCCTGAACATCCAGCCGTCCCCCAGCGGCACGACGACCGTCCAGGTCAACGCGACCCTCGACTGCCTGGCGGGCAACTGCATGAAGCCGGGGGGTACGCAGCTCCCGTCGGGCTACAACCTGACCGTGACGTCCTCGGACGGCAGTTACTCCCAGGACGCCACCGTACGGTTGACGCTCCTGCAGGCAAAGTGGCTGGTGATGGTCTATTGCGCTTCGGATAGCATCCTTCAGGGGTCCTTGGGAGCGAACGTGGGGCAGATGGAACGGACGACGAAGGCCAACGATAACCCGGCCGTGGGGATGCTCGTGCTCTTCTACTACTTCTACGGTGCCGGTTTCTCCGGGAACGCTGCACAGCCCGGGGGCACCATCGCGCTGTACAGGGTCGCCAACGGCACGCTAAAGCAGATGGGCGGCGTCTGGCCACAGACGAGCATGTACGACCCCGCCACGCTGTCGAAGTTCCTGAGCACGGCGATGAGCATGGTTCCGGCCGCTCGAAACCAGCTCATCCTGAGCGGCCATGGCGGCGGGATAGAGGGCTACGGCGGCGGTGGCCCAGCCACGACGATGACCATCACCCAGCTGGCCACGGCCCTCAGCGGCTCCTCGCCGAAGCTGGACATACTGAGCTTCGACGCCTGCCTCATGGCGCAGACCGAGGTCCTCTACCAGCTGAGGGGCTACGCGTCATACTTCACGGCCTCCGAACGGACCGAGCCCAAGTGGGGGTACAACTACACCGGATTCACCGCTTCCCTCCTCAAGGACCCAGACCAGTCCACGGTGAGCTATCTGAGCGCGATCGTGAGCAGCTATCTCGCGAAGTACTCGCCGCCGTCGCCGTACTACGTAAGCGGGATGTCGCCGACGCTCTCTGCCATCGACTCCTCACAGCTCGCGGGGCTCGTCTCCGGACTCAACACACTCTCGGTCGCCCTCGTCCGGGACTACGGAGACCCGAGCCAGCGGACGATGACAGGGCCTGCGTACCCGGACTCCTTCAACTACACCATGCTGTCGGTGCTCCGCACCACCGTGGCCGCCGACGCCGACGAGCCGTACCTGGACGTGCGGAGCCTGGCCCAGAACATTCTCGCAGACCCGAAGATAACTGACCAGAGCGTGAGGGCGGCGGCCAGCGCCCTCATACAGGATGCCAAGGCGGCCGTCATCGCGAACACGACCAGCCCGGTGATGTACGAGGGGCTCACGGTCCTGCTGTTCCCGACGTACGGGACGGGTGTGCTGCTCGGAGGTAGGGTCACGCTGGACGCGCGGCTTTCTCAATACTACACGGGCCTCGAGGCCCAGCTCGGCTTCTCGAGCGCCGCGAACTGGTCGCCCCTGCTGCAGGACGTGTATCGTTCCAATCCTGTCTGGTCGGGCACGTCCGTGACGCTCAACCATCCGGCGCACCAGCTCTATCTGAACGTGTACAACTCCACCGGCGGGCACACGGGCTACAACGCTGCCCTGTTGAACGTGTCCAGCACGGGGATCGAGGTCATCCCCGGCTCTTACTACCTCGACTTTGGCAACGGCACGACGGTAATCACCCTTCCGCCCGGCGTCCAGAACTTCACCGTAGTAGTGGATGGCACCTCGATGGAGGAGGCTAACGAGTCATACACCCTCACGTACGCCGTGGTCCAGAACGGGACCGTCACTTCCACAAGGACCGTGCAGGGCGCCATAGACCGGGATACGCTCCAGTCCGCTCCCGCAACGATTCAGAACGGGATCCTCACGGTAGGCTCCGCCACGGTCACGACCTCGACCACCTCTGCCACCCCGACCACATCCTCTGCCACCTCGACGGCTTCGCCCTCTTCCACAAGCTCCGCGAGCAGCTCACTCATCGCGCCGTCTGCGCTAGCGGGGGTTCTCGTCGTCGCAGCTGTACTCGCCGCTACCGTCATCTCGGCCAGAAGGCGCAGCTTAACCCGCGCCTCCGGCTCGCCGATCCGACCCTGACGCGAACGGGGCTGCGCGGCCGAGACTCCAAGGGGTCGGATCATACTTGGGCTGCCGAACCCCACGGGGCGGTACCACGCCCTGCGAAGACCTCTGCAGGTCTTGCACGTCCTCGAACTCCGCCCGACGATGACCAACGCCAACGGATATCCCCTTTCTCAGACCAAATTCAAATATCCCGCCTGGATATCGAGCGGGCGTCTCCACATGAGCCAAGAACTCGAGAAGAACACGCAGCTGGTCAAGGCAAGGTTCGACGCTGTGAACGCCCACGACTGGGCGCGTTTCCAAGGACTCTACTCCGCCTCGACTACATGGCACGACTCGGGGCTGGACAAACCGATCAAAGGGAGTGCGGCCGTCCGCAAGCGACTGGAGGCCTTCGCCGCGGGATTCTCTGACTTCCGCTGGCAGCTGGACCGCGTCTTTGGACAGGGCGAATGGATGTGCGCCGAATTCACGTTCACGGGAACCCATGGTGGGCCTCTCCCGTTTGCCGGCGTGCGGTCCGTCCCGGTCACGAACGGGTCCATCCATATAGGCGGCTGCGGCGTTTACAGGATCCAGGAAGGCAAGATCGTCGAATCGCACGTCTACTTCGACGTCCTCGGGATACTCACCCAACTGGGCATCCAGTCGCCGAAGTAGGCTCAGGGCGGGCTGGGGGACATCGGACGTCCGAAGGACCCCTCCGCCCGGGCCGCGTGGCCGGTCGAGACCGCCCACGGCCGCGCGTCCAGCTCGACGCCCTTCCGGCTCGTCCGGCTCGTCGCGAACCCCACCGGCCCTCGGCCAACGCTTCAGGATCAGCACCCGCGAGCTCGGCCGCCCCTCGGCGTCGACCGTGCTGAGGGTCATCGCGTGCGGCTCGCGCACTCCCGCGTCGATGGCGTGAGCCAGCCACTCCGCGAAGAGCTGGTCGGGGACAGGCGGCGCGGCGTTGGGATCGAACCTTTGGAGGTTGGCGTCGAATACGCGGAGCGCGCGGAGGGTGCTCCCGAGGTCGGGGTCGCTCATGGCTGTGCTCGTCGGGGAGCCGTTCGCATCGAAGCCTCAGCGAGGTTCAGTTCCGTCTGTGTCTGACCATCCCTCCGGCACGCCGTTACCTTTCGTTAGCCACGGTGGGCATCATCCCGAGACCAGACCACAGATCCCTCGGTCATGCGGGGACCGATCGGTCATCGATGACTGAACGCCAGCTCTCGCCATCGGACAATCAGATAACTTCAACTCATACCCGACTCACGGGCCACCATGCCTCGGGCATCCTCTGGTGGGACCGGCGCGGCATCGGGTTCTGCCCGTCGCGCTGTCTTTGACACGAGCCAGGGGGCGATCGTGATCGAGCTGCTACCGCAGGCGGCGCCCCAGACCACCTCGAACTTCGAGAAGCTGGTCAACTGGGGGTTCTACGACGGGCTCGTGTGGCACCGGATAGTCCCAGGCTTCGTGATCCAGACCGGGGACCCGAACAGCAGGGGCGCCGTCAGCAGCACGAGGTCGACCTGGGGTCTGGGGAGCGCCCCCAATCCGGTCCCGCTCGAGACCGACCCGAACTATCGCAACGACGCGGGCTACGTGGGGCTCGCCCACCCCTCGACGTCGACCAGCGGCAGCTGCCAGTTCTACATCAACCTGTCCAACAACGGCTCCCTGGACGGCGGCTACACCGTCTTCGGGAAGGTGGTCCGCGGGATGAGTGTCGTCGAGGCGATAGCGGCGCTCGCCGTCTACAGCGACGGTGGGTCCTTCGGACAGCAGCCGGTCGACGCCGTCAGCGCGCTCATCCTCAGCGCGACCATCCAGAGCAAGCCTTGAGCGCCGCATCGTCGCGCTCCGGCGCCAGCCCCCTCGGGATGGATCGTGAGGGGAGGAGAACATCCGTCCGGTAGAGCCTTTCCTCGCATTGGCCGCTGATCGGCGGCACCGTTCTGTGCGCTGCCACGCTCTTGCCGGCGATTCACCCGAGGGCGGTCGCTGAACCGACCGTCGAGCCTCCTTCGGGGCAGGCCGCTCCCCACGGGCGTTCGAGTCCATCCCAGCCCGAAGAGTCCTGCGATCGGGTTCCCGGAGAAGTTGGGAACCGGCGTGGGGTCGACCCCGAGGCCTCCGCAGGGCTTCGCCCTCCCCCGGAGATGTTGCATCGATTCTCTGGCAATTTGGGAAAGATTCTGGAAACTCCCTAAGTATCTCCAGCGTAGCGGATGGAAGAGAGGAGGATGAGAGGCGTACACCGGAGACCGGGTCTGGCCCTCGCGCTCATCGCGCTGATGGTCACGGCCGCTGCCGTCGTCCCATCGGTGATGGCCAGGACGACCGCTTCTCAGGCCGGCGGAACGGCGCTCGACGCCCCGGCGTCGGACGCGAGCCCCCCATCGGCCTCCTCGTCCAGCCTCTTCCCGCACCACGGCCCCCCGCCCCGCAGCTCGGCCTACGACGAGCAGCTGGGCCTAACATTCACGCAGGACTTCGTCTCCCTCGAGTACAGCGTGACGGCGGTCGAGCAGGTCGACCCCACCCTCGGCACGGGGGCCGCGTACCTGCTGAACGGCCTCTCGAACTCCGGCTACTGGTTCCAGGTGGGGGTCTCCTACAGCTGGAGCCCCGGGGCGGGCTTCACCATGAACTACGAGGTCTGGGACCCGTCCGGGAACTCGGTCTTCCCCCGCTCCGGGGGCGGCCTGCTCTCGTTCACCGGGACGGTCGACGCCAACGACACGATAGCGCTGAACATCTACTTCACGAACTCCGGCGGCGACGTGGCCATGGTGGCGGAGGACCTCCAGACCGGGGCGTACGCCCAGGTCGGGTACCCGTCCGCCGGCGCCTCCTACTTCGTCGGCCTCCCGAGCTCCGACGCGAACGCGAACGGGTACTTCACCGGCCTGATGACGGAGTGGTACCACGGGGAGCCCTATGACTCGAACCTCCAGGAGACCGTCTTCTCCAGCTCCTACGCGATGTCGTCGGCCTGGGTGTGGCTGGACGAGTTCGGCACGAACTCGGGACAGGCGGTCTTCTCCGCGAACTCGACGATCCCCGTCAGCTTCACCGCCGACCCGACGCAGCTCCAGGAGTTCGCCCACGGCAACGTCACCGTGTACGCCAGCGCCTACGAGTTCGTCACGGGCGCGCTCTCCGGCTCGACCACGGGCGGCTCCTCGAGCACCACCGCGCTCGCGGACACGAAGGTCCCGGTCTCGATCGTCCCGACCCAGGGCGACTCCCGGCGGGGCACGCCGGCGTGGGCGTACGCTCTCGTGGCCGCGCTCCTGTTCCTGGGGCTCTCGTCGGGCTGTCTCGCCGTGGTCGGGGGCCGACGAGGACGGGGCGATGAGGAAAGGGGTAACGACCAGCCCGAACCAGGCGCCCCCCAGCTAGAGCAGCCGCCTCCTCCTCAGGAACGGCCGCAGCATTCCCAGGAGCATCCCGTGCCCGCCATGGCGGCAGGGTGAACGCCAGCGCGGGCGGGGCTCGACCGACGGACGATCCTTACAGGACCGCTCACCCATCCGCCGGCTCGATGGGCTCCGTCAGGCGAGCAGGCCAGGGTTCTCCAGATACATCCTGATGCCCTCCGCCGCGACATAGGACCCGGGACCCGCCTGGTGCGTCCCCGCCGTCAGGTTCGTCCCGGTCATGTCGGTTATCTCCCCGGCCGCGAACAGGTTCTCGCAGGTCCAGCACTGCTGGTACTTGTTGAAGACCGAGGTGGATTGGTCGGACCCGATGCGCGCCCCGCCCCTGGTGTGCGCCTGCCACGACATGACGTGGACCGAGCCCGGCGGCGCCGCCGGGGTGACGGTGATGTTCGTGCAGCCCATCTTCTGCAGGACGGGCTGCATCTTGGGGATGAGGTAGTTCGCCGTGTTGAACTCGTTCGCCCCGTAGTCGAGAGTTATTCTGGCGAACGGGTCCCCGTAGGCGTCGGTGTAGTGCGGGTCGAGGTCGCTGTAGTAGTCGGTGACCGGCAGCTGGTTCGTGTAGTTCAGGAAGCTCACCGGCTGCGACGTGACGAGGTACCTGTCCTTCCAGGTCGCCTTGTACGCGCTCCCGATGTTCGTCGGGGCGGCCTGCGCCGCGTAGGTCGAGAGGTTGCCCGGGCCGCCTCCGGCGTAGGTCCCGATGCCCTCGACCATCCCGAGCCCGCCGATGAAGTTTAGACCCGTGTGGTCGAAGTTGTCATCGGAGAGGTCGTGGAAGATGTACCCTCCGCCCGACGCGTTGCCCGAGGGGTACGTGTTGCCCCCTATCGGGATGATGCCCGTCGCCGTCGGCCCCACGACGTTCGCCTCGGTCACGCCCCTGCCCAGGGACCCCGTCGCGGTCGCCGGCTTGTAGGGGCTCCCGATCCCCGAGAGCAGCATCGAGCTTACGATGTTGAACCCCCACATCCCGTTGAAGAAGACCGTGCCGGGCTGGACGTGGACGTTCCCCATGGCGTCGTAGTACCTGACGTCGACGACCTTGCCCGAGGAGTCTGTGTCGAGCCTGAAGACGTAGGAGTTCAGGGCCATCGTGAAGTTGCCGCTCTTCATCGCCGCGGGGATCGTCCGGAACGCCGCGTTGGCCTTGGCCCCCGTCTCGCAGACGTAGTTGCAGGCGGAGCCGCAGTACCCGTCGTAGACGCACTCGTTGACCGAGACCCCGTACTGGTTCACGTAGGGCCTGGACGCCAGGGCCGACGGCGCGGGGACGGGGTGGTAGCCGAGCGCCTCTGAGGCCTTCTGCATGGCCGACCCTATCGGCGTGAACGGGTGCGGCGGGAGCGGGAACTCGGCCGCCATCGGGATGAACGGGTTCTCGTCGGTCCCGGAGATCCCCCAGGACTGCTCCCAGGCCTCGTAGTAGGGGATGTAGTCGTCGTAGGACATCGGCCAGTCCTCAAAGTCCGCGTGCGGCTCGATGTCCGTGATGAAGCTCGGCCCGTACTTCGACCGGGTCTCCGAGAGCATCTCGTAGGTCCACGGTCCCGCGCGGCCCATGGCGCCTGCGTAGTGCTGGGCCATGCCGCCCACGGCGTGACCGAGCGAGATTATCTGCTCCGTAGGCGTGTACCTCCGCACCGGCAGCGCGAACTGGGTCGAGTCGTGCCTCATCGAGTAGGTGGAGAGCGGCAGGGGGTGGTCGAACTTCCTCATGTAGAGTATCCCCCACTCGTCGTACTTCACCGGGGCGAAGTCCACGTCGAACTGATAGTAGGGGCCCTTCTCGATCCCGACCACCGTGTGCCCGGCCGTCGAGAGCTCGGCCGCGATGGTCCCGCTCATGACTCCCAGGCCCAGGAGCACGACGTCGGCGGGCTTCTCGTTGATTACGGTCGACATGGCCGCTCACACCTCTCCTAGGGAGACCCCTTCTGGTACTGGGCCAGGCTCGCCGGCTGGAGCCTCGTCGCCGTCGTCGCCACCATGAGCTGCTGGTCCGTCTGCCCCTCGCCGTAGAAGTCTCCCGTGTTGACGCCGTTGAAGCCGGTGTACGTCCATCCTACCATGCCCTTGTTCCCGCCGTAGAGAGGGTCCATCAGGAACCCCGACCAGACGAGGGTGAAGACCTCGTTGAAGAAGTCCACGGGGATTATGCCGTTGAAGCTGGTGGGCGTGTTGTTGTAGAGGTCGGTGAGCGCCTTGATCCGGTCCAGGGGCGTCAGGGTCTCGAAGTTCCCGCCGTAGGCGGAGTTGCAGTAGGTCTCGAAGGCCTGCAGCCCGTACCGCCAGAACTCCCTCAATTCCATCCTGTACTGGTACTGCATGCCCGAGACGATGGTGACCGGCATCGTGCCTCCGGCATAGGTGACGCCGTCGACCGTGATCGGGCCCGCCGTGTTCGGCATCACGAATGGGCCCCGCATGTACATGTCCGCGCTCTTGCCGTAGTCCGTCGCGAGCTGCCTGTCGATGAAGTAGACCCCGCCCGCCTCCTGGAACCCGGGCCCGCTGCTGTCGGAGGGGATGAGCGCCTCCCCGATGGCCTCGACGAGGGACTGCTCGGTCACGCTCAGCGTGATGAAGCCCCGGGTGGTGTCCAGCGAGGCCTGCAGGTCGGCTATCTGGCCGTTCAGGGAGCTTATCTGCGACTGAAGCGAGGTTATCTGGCCGTTGGCGGCGATGACGACGCTGTTGTACTGGTTCTTGAGCGAGGTGATCACGCCCGAGGCCACGGGCACGGCGACCGCCGAGGACTCTGCCGACCCCAGCGCGACGCCGACCGCCGCCCCCACCAGGACCATGCCTCCCATCTTCAGGAACCCCCTCCGGGACTCGCTCGCTGCCGTCTCGCTGCGCTCCTTGCTCGCTTCCTTGGCCTCCTGCTGCGCTGCCAGATAGGCGTCGGTCGAGGCCTGGGCCGCCCTGGTCTGGGCCGCGAGCGCCGCCTGCTGGGCGTCCATCGCCTCTCTCATGGCCTCGACCCTCTTCTCTTCCTCCAATCCTTCGTCGGCGCCTCCGTCCGGTGGTGCTTGATTCTGCTCCGTCATCGCGAGCCGTCTCCGATGGTCTTGGACCCCGTCCCTTTGGCGTCTCTCAATTCATCGTCGGTTCCGATGCGGCCCCGCGCCAACGGCGGTTCTGCTAGAATCGCAAGTGCGTTTTTTACAACGACTCGTCCCCTAGGAAACATGCCGCACCTCTATTGTTGCCCTTTTGCCTCTACGAACAGAGGTAATCGGGGTGAAGCTCGAAGGCGTTGGCCGCGTCGGATTGGGAACGGGTACGGGTGGTCTCCTGCTGGCGGGAGTTATGATCCTCGCAGGCGTCGGGGTGTACGCATTTGACAGTGCCGCCATCGCGAACCCCTGCGCTGGCGTCCCCACGACCGGGACGGCGCTCGCCGCGTCGGGAACGTCCTCGGCCAGCGTCCAGAGTGGCGCCATCGGCGCGGCCTCCAATTCCAGCTCTTCCTCCTCTTCTGCCGCTTCTTCCGGTTCGGGCGTGGCGTCCGGCGTCTCGACCTCGTCCAACTCATCCTCGGTTTCAAGTCCTCCGGCCACCGGCAGCACCTCGGTCTCGGCAGGCTCCTCTTCGGGCGGCTCCGGCGGCAACTCCTCTTCCGCATCGGTTACCGCCACAGGCTCGAGCGGGACCTCCAGCCTCGACTCGTCGTCTCCCCCGGTGGCGTCGAACTCGACGACCGCCTCTAGCTCACAACCCTCTTCCTCCAGCTCGTCGGCCGCCTCGTCCTCTGGCACCGCATCCTCTTCCTCGTCGTCTTCGGTGGCCACGGCCGGCTCCACGAGCCAGGCGGCAGCGTCCACGTTCGCGCTCTGCGGCTCGGCGTCGGTCTCCTCCACGACCGCCTCGAGCGCGTCATCGAGCGGGGCGAGCACCACGGCGTCGGCGGCCAGCGTGGCGACTACCGGGAGCAGCTCAGGCGGGTCGACGGTCACGATCCCTCAGGGCGCGGGCGGGCCTCAGCAGCTCAACTTTGGCCCGGCGAGCCTCACGGTCTCCGCCGGCGCCACCATAACGTTCTCGGACCAAGACACGTCGGCGATTCACGACGTGCACTTCACCAGCGGGCCTTCGGGGGCGACCCTGCCCCCGGCTTCGCCCAATCTCAGCAAGGGGAGCACGTTCACCGTAACCCTGACGGCGCCCGGGACGTACGATTACATCTGCGACTATCATCCCTGGATGAAGGGGACGATAACGGTCACCGGTTAGGCGCCGAGTCCGCGTCTCTTCCGCCGGTGGCCAGATCTGCCGGGGTGGTCGTGTCGCCATCTGGATGCGATCGCGTGCGCCCGGTCCGTCCGTCGGGGCTCCTCGGCACGGGTGGGCTAGCGGCGGCCCGAAACCGCACGTCGGGTCTCGGATGGTCGCGAGTGCCCCTGCGGTACACCGCCGGGCGTCGCCCAGAAGGCCGTTCGTTGCTGCCTCACGATGCACGCCTGTGAGACCCGGTCGAATCGGTCAGCGGGACCTCAGCGCCCCGTCGGTGGCCGACGTCGGAGCGGCCGCTCATAGTACTCCATCAGCTTCTTGAACAAGTACAGGCCACCGAAGATGTACGTCAATACCACGCCTATGTAGAGCGGAACGAACAGAGAGGTGAGCCCCTCGATCGCGACCAGAGCCATCGCCAGCAAGTCGAATAGGACGATCAATGGGACCAAGACCTGCACGCCAGGGGAGAGGGCCGGATCCTGGGCCCGTTGCGAGACTGAAGTCGTCGTCTCGGCTCGAGCCTGCTGGGCCGTGCCCTCCCTTTGCTCGGTCTCTTGCGCCATACCGTGCGAAGGGGCGGCGAGCCTTACGCGTAATCCCGCACACTTCCCGCACCCCGTTCTGTTCGATTCCAACGAAGGCCCCCAACCGAGAGACCGTTCTTGGTCGCGGCGAGCGATGCTGGCCGATCGGGCCGGGAGGCGGCCCGAGGGACCTGAAGGCGCTCGTCTGACGCCCCGGCGAGGTGGCTTCGCCGGAAGGTCGGTCTCAGGGCGCGGGCCGAATTGGGACCGTCCCCCTCGCGCCCGGCCCGAGGAAGCGGCGCTGCCTACTCCTCGTACTCTTCGCCGCCCCCGAAGATCCTGGCGAACTCGCCGATGAGGCCGATGAACCCCTCGCGCGTGTAGGACGAGACGGGGTGGAGCCCGAGCGAGAGCGACGACTTCTTGAGGCTCCGGAAGAGCTGAGAGTAGAACGAGTACTCGTTCCCGGACTTGAGCCTGGAGAGCGCCTCCTCGTAGGCGATGGGGTCCTTGGTCCACTCGATGACCTGCTTCGCGGCCTCCATGGCGAGGTCCGTCTTGGAGAGGACCTGAATCTGCGGGAGCTCCATCCTGAGCTGGACCGACGCCGAGAGGAGGGCCAGCGAGAGGAAGCTGGTGGGGGAGGTGGCGACGAGCGAGTCCATCAGGAAGAGGAGGACCTTGGACTCGGCCTCGAGCCCCTTGGCGATGAAGGGCCCGGACTCCCTGAAGGCGAAGAGCTCAATCTGGCCGGGCGTGTCGACGACGACAAAGTCGGCGGTGTTGGAGTCGATGTCCTCCTGGATCTCGTGGAGCTTGCTCGCTATCAGGTCGTTGGCGAAGACCAGGGCCCCGTTGGGCCCCAGCGAGTACTCGGTCATGATCTGCTGGATGTCCACCAGGTTCCTGATGTCGACGTCCGGGTCGTAGGGGAGGGAGAGCACTCCCGGGTCCAGGTTGACCGAAATGGCGTCCTGCCCCTTCTCCCTGTACCAGCTGACGAGCGAGGACGTGAGCAGGGACTTGCCCGAGCCCGCCGTCCCCGTGATGTAGATGATGTTCATCGCGACCTTCGCCTGGTCCCCTGGCTCACGACCTCGCGGAGCCGGGAGGGGAGGTGTCGGAAGAGGAGGAAGAAGATGAGGGCGGACGCATCCCCGTCCTGGTGAGCTTCAGGATCTTGCCGCCCGCGGCCGCGACCCTCTCCGCGAAGAACTCGGCGATCGCGGCGCACTCGGCGTTCGACGCGTCCCTGTCCTTGGCGACGACGACCATGTCGAGCTCCACGTTGGACCGGCCCTTCTTCAGCCCCTTCGGGTGCGACTTGATGTAGGCGGAGGGGTGCTCCCGGAGGGCCTCCGCGATGTCGGGCGTGATCGTCGACTCGAAGACCCCCTCGAGCTGCATCACTATCTTGGAGGTGTAGAGCCTCCCCGTCTTCCGGAGTATCTCGGGATGCACCGAGCTGGAGTAGATGGCCTTCATCTCGTGCGGCACCCCAGGGAGGCAGAAGACGACCGTCGTCGTCGTCTTCTTCCCCTTCTCCCCCGCCACCTCCATCCTGACGCCGGGCGCCGTGCCGGGCTCGTTCGGCAGCGGGGTCGCCCCCTCCGGCAGCCTGGCCATCTTCCTGCGGGCGGGCGTCATGGGCATCCCCGCCCTGCCCGTCCTCACATAGTGCTCCTTGATCAGGCGCAGGGCCGCGGCGTTCGGCTCGACCCTCCGCCCCAGCGCCAGGGCCACGCCCTTCAGGGTCATGTCGTCGGGCGTCGGGCCGAGGCCGCCTATCACTATCACAAAGTCGGGCCCCCTCTCCAGGAGCTCGAGGAGCCCCGAGGAGATCTCGTCGAGCGAGTCGGTGACGGTGAGTATCCTGTCGATCATCGTCCCGATGCCGAAGAGCCTCGCGCCGACCCAGGTCGCGTTGGTGTTCGTCGTCTTGCCTATGAGGAGCTCCTTGCCGACGCAGAGGCTCGATACCGAGACCATCAGGGGGTCACCGGAGTCGAAACGTTAATACCTTCTCCGGGCGTCGACGGGCGAATGAGGAGCGGTCGAGAGTACCCCGAGCATCCTCTGGTGGGGGTCGGCGGGTTCATACACAGGGACGGCAGGGTGCTCCTGATAAGGAGAAGGTTCGAGCCGAACAGGGGGAGGTGGGCGCCGCCGGGAGGCCTCCTCGAGATCGGGGAGGACCCGCAGGAGGCGGCGCGGCGGGAGGTGAGGGAGGAGCTGGGGCTCGAGGTCGAGGTCGAGGGGCTGCTCCAGGTCGCCAACGAGGTGATCAGGGACGAGCGGGGCAGGGTGAGGTTCCACTACGTCCTGATAGACTACCTGATGAGGCCGCTCGGAGAGGAGATAACCCTGAACGAGGAGTCGGACGAGTTCGCCTGGTTCGAGCCCTCGGCCGTCGAGGGGCTCGACGCCACCGCGAACACGAAGCTGGTGACGCGCCGCTACGCCGAACGGATGAAGCCTGTGGGTCCCTAGGGCTGCCCGGATGCGCCACGCCGTCAGCTATTTCTTGTCCTTCTTGTCCTTCAGCCACCAGTCGAGGTAGTCTGCCTGCTGCCTCTGCTTCTTGCGCATGTCGTCGGTGCCGGTGTTCTTCAGCTTGAATCTCAGGTCCGAGAGCTGCTCTCTCGTGAGGAAGAGCCCGCAGCTCTTGCATGCGAAGCGCTTGTTGATGGCGTCGAAGAGAAGCGGGCCGCCGCACTCGGGACAAAATTGATCCAAGGCGTTCGGTTCGGACGTTGAACTTCCCATACATTAAGTCTTTGGTGATTTCGCGGCCGGTCGGATTCTCCGAGACGATTCGTTAAATATGCTACGATTGGGGCTCGGCTGTCCAGTTGACCGACAGACTCGTCTTCGCGGGACCAGCAAGCCGGGACTTCGGCAGCGCCCTCGCGGCGAGGCTGGGCCTGCCCGTGCTCGCCGTGACCGTGAAGGAGTTCTCGGACACGGAGACGAAGTTCAAGGTCGAGGAGAGCGTCCACGGGTCTTCCATCCTCCTGGTCCAGTCGACCTACCCGCCGGTCGACAGGCACTACATGCAGCTCCTCCTGGCCGCGCACCACCTGAGCCAGGAGGGCGCAAAGGTCCACGCGGTGATCCCGTACATGGGCTACGCCAGGCAGGACAAGCAGTTCATGCCCGGGGAGGTCGTGAGCCTCGGGGTCGTCTCGCACCTGCTCCGGTCCTGCGGGGTGATGCGCGTCACCACGGTCGACATCCACTCCGCCGAGGGGCTGGCCCTCTTCGCCATGCCGACATACAGCGTCTCGGCTATCCCGAGCCTCTCTCAGTACATCAAGAGGAACATGAAGCTCTCGAGCCCCGTCGTGATAGCCCCCGACTTCGGCTCGTCGAGCAGGACGGCGGCCTTCGCGGCGCTCTACGGCGCGGAGCACCTCCAGTTCGCCAAGGAGAGGGACAGGGTCACCGGGGAGGTCAAGATCGATGCCGGAGAGCTGAACGTGAAGGGGAGGGACGTCATAGTCGTCGACGACATGGTCTCGACGGGCGGCACCATACGCGCCGCTGCCGAGAAGCTCAGGAAGGCCCAGGCCTCGAAGATCGTGGTCGGGTGCGTCCACCCGCTCCTGGTGGGGGACGCCCACGAGAGGATCATCGAGGCGGGCGTGGACGAGATAATAGGGACCAACACGGTCCCGTCCGAGGTCAGCAAGGTTGACGCCACCGAACCCCTCGCATCGTATCTCAGGGCGGTCGAGGAGTAGCGGCGGCGACCGGGGGGAGAAGAAGATCCTCTTCCTCCTCTCGGGGGAGAGCAGCACGATCCCGGCGGCCGAGGCCTCGGCGCTCGTCCGCATGAGCGACCGCTCGGCCCGGGTCGAGTCTCCGGAGGGGAGGGTCCTCGTCGCGTCCTCCGAGGCCGACGCGGACGCCATCGCCGGTAGGATAGCGTTCTCCAAGAGGGTGGGCACGATGGTCCCCGCCGGCCGCCTCGGCCAGGAACAGCTCCGGGCCCTGAGGACGGGCACCTACAGGATCAGCGTCTTCGACCTGGGGGAGGGCGATGGCAGGCGGGACTCCGGCGGGCTGGTCTCGGACCTGGCCGAGGGCATCGGGGGAAGGGTCTCGCTCGATGACCCGGACCTGGAGGTGACCGTGGTCCGCGGAGAGCGGGACTACCTGGCGCTTAGCAGGCCCTCCCTCATGCGGCAGGGGTGGGCGACGCGCCGGCCCAGGGCGAGGCCGTTCTTCCACCCCGCGGCGATATTCCCGAAGCTCTCCCGCGCGCTCGTGAATCTCTCGAGGGTCCCCCCGGGCGGCGTCTTCCTCGACCCGTTCTGCGGCACGGGCAGCCTGCTGCTCGAGGCCTTCGAGCTGGGCGCCAGGCCGCTCGGGGCGGACCGCGACTCGAGGATGGTGCGCGGCGCCCTGAGGAACATGGCCGCCTTCGGCCAGGACTGGCTCGGGGTCGTCCGGGCGGACGTCCGCAGCCCCCCGCTCTCGGAGGGCGCCGTCGACGGGATCGCGACCGACATCCCCTACGGGAGGGCGTCCAGCACATCGGGCTCGAACGCCGGCGAGATGATGGAGCGCGTCCTGCGGGCCTCCTCGGAGGTTCTGGGGGAGGGCGGTCGGCTCGTCGTGATGCATCCCGATACCGTGGAGGTGGGGGGCGGCGCCGGTCCTTCGTCCGAGTTCGAGGTCGAGGAGGAGCACCGCCTGTACGTTCATAGCAAGCTCACGCGGACCATAAGCGTGCTGAGGAGGGTCTGAAGAAGGCTTGAAACTCGAGGTCGTGTTCCTGGGGACGAGCTCGGCGGTCCCCACCAGGGCCAGGAGCCTGCCCTCGCTGGCGATCAGGAGGGAGGGCCAGGTCGTCCTGATGGACTGCGGGGAGGGCGCGCAGGGGAGGTTCGTCAGGATGGGGCTGGGGCTCAACCGCGATGTGCTGGTGCTCATCACCCACCTCCATGGGGACCACGTCAACGGCCTACTCGGCCTGCTCCAGACGATGGCCATGTCTCAGAGGGTGAGGACGCTCACGATGGTCGCGCCCCGCGACCTGTTGGGGTGGCTGGAGGTGACGATGAAGGTCATGCACATCGGCCTCCCCTTCGAGGTGCGCTTCATCCCCGTCGGACCCGGGGTCGTCTACCGGGGGAAGGACTTCCGGGTCCGGGCCGCGAGGGCGAGCCACTCCGTCGAGGCCTGGTCGTTCCGGTTCGAGGAGCTGCCCCGTCCCGGCGTCTTCGACCGGGAGAGGGCCCTCTCCCTCGGGGTCCCCGAGGGGAAGAAGTGGTCGAGCCTGCAGCACGGCAGGAGCGTGACGGTGAAAGGGGTGCGCGTGAAGCCCGACCAGGTCCTGGGGCCCCGGAGGCCCGGGAGGTCGATAGGCTACTCGGGCGACACGAGGCCGACCCGGAGCCTGGCAAGGTTCTTCGCCGGGGTGGACCTGCTCGTCTTTGAGTCGACCTTCGCCTCGAAGGACGCGGACCGGGCTCTGGAGAGGAGGCACAGCACCGCGGCCGAGGCGGCCTCGCTGGCGAGGGACGCCGGAGCCAAGGTGCTCGCCCTGACCCACTTCAGCGCCAGGTACAAGAGGCCGGACGCGCTGGTGCGCGAGGCCCGAAGGATATTCCCGGAGACGGTCGCGGCCCACGACGGGCTCGTCCTAGAGGTCCCGTCGGCGGATCAGTGAGCGGTGAGCCAGGCTATGACGGCCTCGGGGCTCTCGCTCTCGACGACCAGCACCAGGGGGCCCAGCGGGGACTCGGTCGCGCTCGTGCAGAGGGCGACGACCCCCGCGGTAGCGGCCTGACGGTTGAGGAGCATCGTGACCCTGGGGCCGTCGCGCATCCTCAGCAGGAGGCGGTTGGCCGCGTCCCTCACGTGCCTGTCCCTGAGCTGGTCGCGGACCTTCCGCAGGCAGCGGCCGTCCTTGGAGCGGAGGACGATCGACCCATCACCCTCCGTCCCTCCGTCCTCGACCTCGTAGGCGCATTCGCCGAGCGCGCTGCGCGCCGCGGCGAGGACCTTCGCAGGGTCCTCGGTGGGAGAGACCGTCGCCCGGAGGGTGATCGCGACGACGGAGGGAGGGCCGCCGCCGCCACCCCCATTCCTGCCCCTAGCGGCTTCCAACGGGTCCCTTCAACCATCCCGCGACTATCTCGATGGCCTGTCGGCCCAGCTCGTCCGGGGTGATGCGCTCGTTCACGAGCGCCTCGTCGGCCAGCGCGATGGCGCTCCCTATCCCGATCGAGAGCTCCCTCTCGTCCCTGACCCTGAACGAGTCGAGGTCCGGCGGGGCGTCGGTGCGCCCCCTGGCGGTGAGCAGCGCGAACCTCCGCCCGGGCGAAGCCAGGACGGCTATGAGCTTCACCTCTCCGGCCTTCCTGAAGACGTCTTTCTCCGAGACGGACCTCAGCCCGTCGATGACGAACGCGTCGACGGTCTCACCGCTCGCCGTCGTGGCGGCGGCGCCGTCACCCTTCTCCATCTTCTTGGACTCCAGGCTGCGCAGGCAGAGCTCCGCGACGGCCCCCGCCCCGTACCGCTGCCTCATCTCCTGCATGACCGCTCCCATGTTGCGGTCGTCCAGCTGGAGGCCCCTCCGCCTGGTCTCCTCCCGGATCATGTCGCCCATGGCTATCCTGCTCAGGCCGAGCCCCTCGAGCGCCTGCGCCACCGTGGACTTGCCGGCCCCTGGCATCCCCGTGATGGCTATGACCAACATCGTCGTGTGCGTCAGAAGCGGTTGAAGGGGAGTAGAAAAGCAATCTTCGGCCTCCGGTTCAACTTAATAACGCGCCCGGGCGCCGTCGGAAAGGGCGGGGGGGAGCAGAGACGCGCGCGTTCCTTGCATTCGAGGTCTCGGAGGAGGTCGTCGGTAGCCTGGTCCGGGTCCAGAGGGATCTGGAGGAGACCCGCGCCGACCTGAAGGCGGTCGAGAGCGAGAACCTGCACTTCACGGTCAAGTTCCTGGGGGAGGTGCCCGAGGGCATAGTCGAGGAGGTCGACGCCAGGCTCAGGGGGGTCGCCCCCTCGGCCTTCGAGGTCCAGGTCAGGGGCGTGGGCGCGTTCCCGGACCCCCGCCGGCCCAGGGTCGTCTGGGCGGGCGTCTCGCGGGAGAGCGAGCCAGCGATAGACGGCGCGGCCTCCGCCTACCTCGGGGCCCTCGAGGGGGTCGGGAGACCGGACGACCACGGCTTCCACGCGCACATCACGCTCGCCAGGGTGAGGAGCCCGACCAACGCGGACCGCCTGGCCTCGTTCATCGGGCTGAACGGCGCCCGCGACCTGGGAAGGACGAAGGTCACCAGGCTGAAGCTAAAGTCGAGCGTGCTCTCGCCCGCCGGCCCGAGGTACACGGACCTGAGGGAGTACGCGCTCGCTTGACCGAGCTCCAGGAGGTGCTCCTCAGGGCGAGGAGGCTGGTCGTCCCCGGCCGGGAGGAGGAGGCACGGCTCGGAAGGGTCGCCGAGAAGGTCCTCGCCAAGGTCGAGGCGGCCTCGCTCCCGTTCCCGCAGGTCACCGGGGTCGTTCTGGGGGGCTCCTTCGCCAAGCAGACCTGGCTCCCGGGAGGCAAGGAGACGACCGACGTCGACGTCTTCGTGAAGATCTCGCCCGAGGTCGACGGCGGGGCCTTCGAGTCGATCGGCCTGAAGGTGGGGAGGGAGGCCTCCCGCGGCTACAGGCACGGCAAGAAGTACGCCCAGCACCCCTACACCGAGGCGACCATCGACGGGGTCAAGGTGAACGTGGTCCCCTGCTACGACCTCGGGCCCGGCCGATGGAGGTCCGCCGCCGACAGGTCGCCCTACCACGTCAGGTTCGTCAGGGAGAACCTGGACGAGGAGGCGAGGACGCAGGTGAGGCTGCTGAAGCGGTTCATGAGGACGGTCGGGGTCTACGGGGCGGAGATCGAGAGGGAGGGGTTCAGCGGCTACGCCGCCGAGGTCCTGGTCCACGCCCACGGGTCCTTCGAGGGGGTCCTGCGCTACTTCTCCGGGTCGGTCGGCGGGGCGCCGTTCAGCCTCAGGGACCCCATCGACGACGAGCGGGAGCTGGCCACGGCGATATCGAGGGAGACGCTGGCCAGGATGGTCCTGGCCTCGAGGAGCTTCGTGCGCGCGCCCGGCCTCTCCTACTTCAGGTCCGTCCGGAGGAGGGTCAGGGGCGGGCTGATCCGGAGGGTCTACGTCGTCCGTTTCGAGCACGCGCAGCTCAGCGAGGACACCCTGTGGGGGGAGCTGAAGAGGTCGACGAAGCAGCTCGTCCGCTACGTCGAGGAGAGGGGGTTCGCGGTCGCCAGGGCGTCCGCCGCCTCCAACGACCGCGACAGGAGCGCCATACTGCTCCTGCCGGCGGCCGAGGCCGTCCCCGAGCTCGAGGAGCGGGTCGGACCCGGGGTCGAGATGGCCGAGGAGGTGGGGAGGTTCCTGACCAAGAACGGGGCGAGGGCCGAGCTCTTCTGGGCCGGGGAGGACGGGAGGGTCCACCTGCTCCAGAGGAGGGAGTCCACCCGACTGGGGGAGCTGCTCGAGAGGGTCGTCAGGTCGGAGATCGAGGCGGTCGGGGCCTCTCGGGAGGTGGCCGCGGCCATAGGGAAGACCGGGAGGGTCGTCACGGGCCGTCGGGTCAGAGCCGCGGCCTCGAAGGAGGAGTGGCTGGGTGAAGGGGTGAGGGAGCTCGTCGCAGACACAATCGGAACGCATTAGCCTGGACGAGTTCGCAGGGACCCCGTACCTCAACGTCCTCACCTACCCCAGGGCCGACCTCGAGGCCGCCAGGTCGCGGCTGGAGCAGCTGAGGTCCCTCGGCGTCGAGGAGGTGGTGTTCCAGGGGAGGACCAAGATAGGGAGGCTCGGGCTCGTCGGGATCGGCACCGTGAGCGTCGTCGTGAGGGCGGTGGTCGGCGGAGGGGCCGTCATGGCGCTGAAGATAAGGCGCGTCGATGCGAACAGGGAGACGATGCTCGAGGAGTACCGGCTCACGCAGCTGGCGAACCGGATCGGGGTCGGCGCGGCGGCGCTGGCGGTCAGCCCGGACTTCATGCTGATGCAGCTCGTCGAGGGCGAGGACCTCGAGGACCACCTCAGGGCTATGAAGGGCCCCGGCAGGAGGGGCCGGGCCCGCGACGTCGTGCACACACTCCTGAACCAGTGCAGGAAGCTGGACCTGCTCGAGCTCGACCACGGTCAGCTGAGCGACCTCAGGAAGCACGTCATCGTCGAAGGGGAGACGCCCTACGTCATCGACTTCGAGTCGGCGAGCCGGGGGAGGGCGCCGAAGAACGTCACGACGGCCGCGCAGTACCTGCTCATAGGCGGGAGGTGCGCGCCCTTCGTGAAGAGGCTCCTGGGCGTCAGGAGCCAGGAAGCCGTCCTGGAGGCCCTGAGGGGCTACAAGCGGGAGATGTCTGACGGTAGCTACGCGGCGGTGCTCAGGACGATCGGGGTCGTCATCTGAGCCGGGCGTACCTCTCCCTGTAGGGTCCGCCGTACCTGGCCGCCTTCCTTATCGCCTCCACCATCGAGACGGGGCTCGCCAGCCCCTTCCCTGCGATGTCGAAGGCGGTGCCGTGGTCGACGGAGGTCCTCAGGAACGGCAGGCCGAGGTTCAGGCTGACCGTCCTGTGGAAGTCGAGCATCTTCGCCGCGATGTGGCCCTGGTCGTGATAGAGCGCCACGACGATCTCGAACCCGCCCTCCGAGGCCCTGTGGAAGACCGAGTCGGCCGGGAACGGCCCCGAGGCGTCCAGGCCCTCCCTCCGGGCGTCCTCGACGGCGGGCGCTATGGCGTCGGCCTCCTCGCGGCCGAAGAGGCCCCCCTCCCCCGCGTGGGGGTTCAGCGCCGCGACGGCGATCCGCCGCCGCTCGACCCCGAGGAGGGCGAGGCACCTCTCGGCCTCGCGAATCGATGCCCGGACCCTCTCCCTCGTGACCTGCTTGCAGGCCTCGACCAGGGAGACGTGCTTGGTCATGAAGAAGACGCGCAGCGCGTCCGTCTCGAAGACCGTGAAGTTCTCCTTCGAGCCGGTCAGGCCCGAGAGCATGGTGGTGTGGTCGATGTACTTCGAGCCCGCCATGATTATCGCCTCCTTGTTGATCGGGCTGGTCGCGATCGAGTCGACCTCGCCGCCCATCGCCAGCTCGACGGCCCTCTCGATGGACCTCACGGCTATCTCGCCGGCGGCCTTCTGCACGGCGCCGTGGCGGACCGGGCCGCCGGGGATGTCGACGAACCTGCTGCCCGACGCGACCCGCTCGTCCAGGCCCAGGCCGGCCATGGTGGAGAGGAAGTTGTCCCGGTTGCCGATGAGGACGAGGTCCTCGCCCGCGAGCTCCGGGAGGGACTTGGCGACGATCTCGGGGCCCACGCCCGCTGGATCGCCGAGCGTTACCCCGATCATCCTCTTCTCAACCAGTCCAGGATCGTCTTATACGTCTTGTCGTCGCCGATGGACCCGCCCTTCAGGACGACCCGCTTCCCGTCCAGGACGCCCCCGGAGACGACCCCCGACGAGACGAGGGGCTGGACCTGGCCGTCGTTCAGCAGCCGCCTGGTGCCCGCCCTCTCGAGGACGTGGTTCGCGGTCGCCCCCCCGGAGAGCACGAGGGCGTCGTAGGCCCGGAGCTGCTCGAGGAAGGCCCCGGTCACCAGGTCCTTCTCCCGACCTATCGAGAACGAGAAGACGTCCACCTCCTCCGCCCTCTTGACGCGCGGCTTCTGGACCGGGAACCCGAGGTCCCCGAGGTAACGGATCTGTTCGACGGTCCGTGGGTCCCCGGTCCCGACGACGAACGCCACACTCTCCGAAGGGGCCCTCCTCCCGGCGGGGACCGTCCCGTCCGCCCCGAGCCTCCTCCTGACGACGCGCGCCACCAGCGGGCCCGGGTCGACGGGCGTCAGGCCCTCCTCGACGCAGCGGAGCGCCAGCGCGTCCAGGTCCCGGTCCGTCTCGGAGTCGACGACCGAGACGCGCAGCCCCTCCTCCAGGAGGGGGGCGAGCAACTGGGCGATGTCTCTCTGCTGGGCTCCGAGGACGGTCCTGCCCGACGCGGTAAGTCTCCCGTACTCCGGGATGGTGTCCGTGACCAGCACCCCCTTCTCTCCCCGGGCCGCCCGGGCCACCGCTCCGACGAGGACGGCCACGTGGCCCCTGAGCGCGCTGTCTATCCTGGCGGCGACGAGGTCCTCGCCCGCGGTGCGGACGGCGCGCGAGGTGCGCCGGTTCGCCTCGGCGGCACCCCTCTCCCGGGTGTCGAGGTTCACGGCGACGCAGGAGAACCCGACGGCGGGCCCCCGCTCGAGTTCCTCGAGGCTAAGCGTCGCGACGCCGGGAAGGCCCAGCATCGACGCGACCCCCGCCGCTCCGGTTAGGTCGTCCGAGAGGATGAGCAGGGCCACGCCCCGAGAGCGAGGGCGACGCCATTTAAGGGATGGCAGCGCTCTCCCTGCAACGTTTAAAATCGCGGGGAAAAGCCCTGACGCGCGTCGCGGCGACGCGGCGTGCATCGGGGCCGTAGTCTAGTTAGCGGGTGGTTGAACCGCCTAGATTGGTCAAGATTCCTGCTTGGGGACCCACCGGGGTCAGAGTGCAGGCGACCGTGAGTTCAAATCTCACCGGCCCCACCAGCTCTAATGAGTTCAATCAGCGAACCTGCCGCACGTTAAAGCCGAGAGAGGTACTCTAAGGCAGGTGTTTTGAGTGGCGCTCGAATGGGGAAGGAAGGACGAGTTCGTTCAGGCTATGTTCAGGAAGAGCCACTCGGTCCACAGCAGGCGGTTCTACGAGATTGCGCTACGAAAGTTCGGTCAGTTCTGCGATGAGAAGAAGATCTCCGAGGTAAACGACCAGAACGTCTACGATGTGCTCAACAGGTTCGTCGAATGGAACGACGCGAGGGGAATAAGGTCCAAGACCATAACCGGCTACCTCAGCGGCACGAAGAGGTTCCTTCTCTATCAGGATATCGAGATCGACGAGAACAGGTACAGGAACAAGGTCAGCATCCCGCGGGTGACCAAGATAGACGACCAGCCTCTCACCATCCCAGTCATCAGGAGCCTCCTCTCCTTTGGCCTCCCCAACAAAAAGATGCTCG